>DASCSS010000025.1:0-55849 GCA_034399535.1 Candidatus Thalassarchaeaceae archaeon | reverse complement strand
CCTTCTCGACCTTGGCCTTCTGTGCTTCGGCCTTCTGTGCTTCGACCTCGACCTTGGCAATCTCTTTCTGTTTTGCCACGACGTCTTTCTGTAGAGATTTGGCGGCCTTCATCTCGTCCTTCATCTGCTCCTTGACTTCCTGCAATGCCGCCTTGGATTCGGAGGCCCCTTCCTTGGCTGCCTCCATGGCCTCCAACTTCTTCTCCATCTCTGTCTCGAGCTTTTCTTCAGCCCGAGCGCGCTTCTTTTGGAACTCCTCTAGCTGATCTGCCGCCTTCCCCTTCATCTTTCCAGTCGCCTTGATTTGCTTCTCGGCCAACTTCCTCTCCATCTCGGCCTTCTTGAGCTCGGCTTCGGCCTTGGCCGCTGCTTTTCCTTCCTTAGCAACGGTCTTGGACAGCTCTTTGGCCTCACTAGCAGCGACCTTGGCCTCGCCGGAAGCGACCTTGGCCGCATCTCCCTCCTCCTTCGCCTTGGTCTTCAATTCGGCCTCCCTGATCCTCAGCTCCTCTGGAGACATGCTGGAAGAGCTCTTCATTTCCTCCAGCGCCTTCTTTGCAGACTTGGCCTGCTTCTCTGCCGCCTTGCGTCCAGCCTCGGCCTTCTTCGCCTCAATCTCCGCCTTGGCCACCGCCTTCGCTTCTTTGGCCGCGGCCTTCGCATCGCCTACCTGAGCCTTCTTGGCAGCCTTCAGCTCTGCTTGCGCCGCCGCGGCATCTGCCTTGGCAGACGCCTCCTTCGCCTTCGCCTCATTGGGATCCTCAGATTTCTCGGGGACCGATTTCTTCTTCTTCTTCGGGGCCGCTTCGGCTTCTGGCTCTGGCTCCGGCGAGGTCTCCTTTTTGGGGCTAGCTTTCCCGTACTTCTTCTGCAGCCCCTTCAACATGGTTCCATAGTCACCATCGAACTTCTTGATTAGCTTGGGTATGTTCTCAATCTGTTTTGACCGCTCGGGTTCCTCCAAGAATTCCATGTAGGTTGCCTTGGCTATCTTTGCAGCCTGTTCAGCAGTTGGTCCCGCCACGACCTTCTGGGGTAAATCAACCACTTAAGTTTTTGACAATTCGGACATAACATCGAGCTTGTATTCTTCAAGGACTTCACTAATAATCTGAATATCTGATTCAAACGTCTCTGGCAACAATGGCCCGAAAGAAAAGCGGAAGAACCGCGTATATGGCGTTACATAGCCCGGGTCCTTTGAATGTGGACGTGCCATATCGCAATCGGAGGCGCACAGTATCGCTGCACCACGCTTGAATAACCTCCTATTGAGTTCTGCACTCTCCATCCCCTCGGGAAGCTCGAGCCAGTGGTAGAATCCACCATTCCCCGTGTAAACTCCGAGGCCCATGTCCTCGAAAGCCTTCCCGTATCGTTCCCGCTGCCAGCTGTAGTGCTTCTCTACCGCCTTGCGGGCTTGCTTGACGCGACCAGGCTCTAGAAGCTTGACGGCGTATTGCTGCGACGGGTGACTCACTCCACCCATGCCGAAGCTGGAGTAGTTTGACAGTGTCACTATGTTCTTCTTGCCAGCGATGATCCATCCGACCCGTATCCCCGGGGACTGCAGGCCCTTTGTGCAGGCTCCTGCGATGAACACGTTGCTGCTGTCCAAGTCATCTACATACTCGATCCCACTTATTGAGGGAGAGTGGAACATCTCGTATGCTTCATCCAGCAGTATCCCATTCCCCGGCTGCTCAGCCATCCGTATCAGCTCTTTCAGCTCGTCTCCTGAGCGTGTCTGGCCCGATGGATTCTGGGGGTTGGAGATGACTGGCATCAGACGTGTCTTGGCGTCTATATTGGAACGGTCGAAGTAAGATGCATTGCTAGGGTGGAAGTTGTTCTCCTTGGTGAATGGGACAATCTGGTAGTTGGTGTTTGTCTGCTCCATTATGTCGAGATATGCGGGCCATTCTATGTTGCCAATCTTCACTTTGACGTGCTTCTTGAGGAAGGCCATGACGGTGTAGATACCCGGCCTTCCTCCTGCGAAGACCATTACGTTCTCGGGTGAAATGCTGGAACCATATTGTGAGTTGTAGTAATCTGCAATGGCATCGCGCAACTTTGGATGCCCCCATGCCTTCGGGTAGAATCGGTCCTCCCAGGTCACTTCGACGCTTTCCGGAAGGCAGGGACCCCCAAACTTCTCCAGCGGAGTAGTAAGTGGGAATCCCTGAGACCACGGGTGCGTGCCCTCAGTGCCCATGAAACTTCCAAACGAGTCCCTGAAAGCATACAGGGTTTCGTAGATCCCCATTGGTGGGCAGTTATCAGAGAGGAAGGACTCAAATTGTCCCCCTTTTAGACCTGCCATGCTTGCCGGTGGGGTAGCACACAAATGAGTTTGACCATGCAAGCCCTAGGAAATTTCGCATCCGAAATAACCGTTAATACTTCCAGCCTCACTCGAGCATCATGAGAGAACCAGCTGCACGCAGCAAAGCCCTGTCAATCACTCTAGCCGCACTCTTCATCTTGATGTCTGCTTCATCGGGACTTCAGGTTGCCGAGAGAGGGGAATTGGAAGAAGTAGCCAGCCCTATGAACACCCATTCGGGACTCAACTTACCAGGCTCAACCGTCGGGTCAATATACTCTCACACCGCACTGGGAGCATCATACAACTACACTTGCGTGGTGACGGACAATAATCAGGTTCGGTGCTGGGGAACGGGATACTTGGGGAACTCGGCAGGCCCATGGGCGCCCGAACACACCCCAGTGGGCGTGAACCAGCGTGACTCAACCGAATGCTGCCTATCGGAAGCGACGGAGATAAGCCCCGATGGAGAACACACCTGTGCCCTTACAAACGGCTCCGTAAAATGCTGGGGGGTTGACACTAATGGTCCGATAGGACATAACCACATTAGTTGCGGCGGAGCTTGCAACCAGCCGCATGGCCCTGCGGTAGTGAGTGCGTCCATGGTGACCATTGTTACCGGCTTTCACCACACATGCGGCATCGCTGATGACTCGACTCTCTACTGCTGGGGAGACAACGAATACGGCCAGCTAGGAACCGGGGATGACCTTCGCAGAGTCGCCCCGACGCAAATCTTACTCCCTTCCGGACGAACACCGGTTTCCGTCAACGCTGGTGGGAATGCGACCTGCGTCATCCTGGACAACGGCAGCGGGATGTGCTGGGGACAGAACATCCACGGCCACCTCGGTGACGGGGCCTACAACAACAGGAACTCTCCAACACTGATTTCGGTGCTCCCAGAAAACCGCTCGCTAGTTGCAATGGATATTGGCTTCGGACACACATGCGGAATCCTGGACGACGGCTTGGTCTACTGCTGGGGGGACAACACCCATGGACGATTCGGCGATGGCTCCGAAACCTCCTCAACTTACCCAAGGGCCACATCTCTGCCTGTAGGAAGGACCGCGATTTCGATTGACGTGGGCATCGGTCACACATGCGCCGTACTCGATGACAGTAGTGCGCTTTGCTGGGGTAGGAATGACTTCGGGCAACTCGGCGATGGTACTACCAACAACAGTTCAACCCCCGTTGTAGTATCCATGCCAGCAGGACTCGGCGTGGGTGAGATTTCGGCGGGCAGCTACCACTCCTGCGCGATTGCGAACAACGCGTCAGTATACTGCTGGGGAGCCCACGAAGAGGGCTCACTAGGCCTAGGCGAGGGAGTAGACAGCAACGTCCCAGCCTACGTTGACTTGGGCAATGGCAGTCACGCCCACATGACCGAGAGGGACAACGACGGCGATGGGATTCCATACCTCTTCGACCCGTTCCCAGACGGGTGCCCCATAGGGTGGTACTCAGAAAACGGCACTTGCCTCGAGACAGGTCCTGGATGGTACGCGGACCACGATGGGACCCCTCCATGGGAGAGGCTCCCCTGCAATCTCGGAACATTCCAACCTGGTTGGGGCCAAAGTGACTGCATAGCCGCCTATCCGGGTTATTATGTCAACGAAACCGCATCCGTGACCCAGATACCTTGTGAGTACGGCACCTACCAGCCCGGAACCGGGACGACCTCATGTATCCAGGCTTCTCCGGGAAACTTCAGTTCCGAGGAAGGCTCGACACAACAGACCCCATGCTATACTGGATTTTTCCAACCCGATCACGGTGCCACAGGATGCTTGCCGGCCGACCCAGGGCACTTCGTCTCTTCACAGGGTGCGCACAACCAGACTCCCTGCTTAGCAGGTACCTACCAGATAATATCCGGGATGACATCCTGCTTCGATGCAAATTCAGGGTATCAGGTTCCCAATGAAGGATCAACAGGACAGGAACCATGTGAGGAGGGGACGTTCTCCTCCGAATCCGGGCAAGCCAACTGCACCGAGGCGACTCCTGGCCACTATGTGGATGGGACGATGATGACCCAACAGTCCCCCTGCCAGCCAGGCGAGTACCAGCCTGATTCGGGACAGACGTCGTGCTCTACCGTAGAGGCCGGGCATTTCACAGATTTAGAGGGCACCGCCGAACAGATCCCATGCGAGCCCGGGACATTCCAGCCCGAGACCGGGCAGACCTCGTGCATACCAGCAGAACCGGGGAGCTTCGTTTCCATTCCCGGAGCTACCACCCAAGGATCCTGCACAGCCGGGACATTCTCTTCAGAGGCCGGCCAGTCGGAATGCACTCCTGCTGAACCGGGGAGCTTCGCCAGTTTAGACGGAGCAACAGGACAGGAACCATGCCCATCCGGAGAATTCCAGGCCAACGAGGGTTCGGTGGGATGCGATGAGGTCCCTGCTGGACAAGTCGTGAGCCCTGATGGGTCCTCGACGACCGCCTGCCCTCCAGGCAAGTACCAGCCCGGCGGAGAGACAATTTGCATGGACGCTTCACCGGGTCATTTCGTCAGCGAGTCAGGGTCCTCCGAACAGACCCCATGTCAACTAGGGGCCTACCAATCAGAATCGGGTCAGACCGACTGTGTGCCCGCTAGCCCGGGTAGCAACGTCCCATCTGAAGGGGCTTCTAGCCAAACACCCTGCTCCCAGGGTTCTTACCAGTCTGAAGAGGGACAGACCAGCTGTACAGATGCAATGCCCGGGCACCACGTCCCCGAGCCCGGAGCAATTTCACAGACTTCTTGTAATGTAGGGACGTACCAACCGGATTCGGGAAGCGCGGGATGCCTTGATTCATCTCCGGGGAATTTTGTCGGGAATACAGGATCCCCCTCGCAGACACCGTGCCAGCCTGGGTCATTCCAGTCCCAGTCCGGACAGTCATGGTGCAAGAGCGCTGACACGGGTCACTTTGTTCAGGAGGCCGGATCGACCGAACAGACGAGATGCCCCTCAGGAGAGGAGCAAGAGCTCTCCGGTCAGAGTGAATGCGTGAAGATAGAGAGGCCTCTCTGGATGGTAATTCTGATGTATGCAATTCCAGCAGTGGTCGGGGGAACCATGGCGGTTCTATACATCTCCAACAAGAAAAAGGGAGCTGGTGGCTCTAAGGAACGGTCTTACTTGTACTCGGAGGACGTCAGAGGGAAGTCTTGACACCGAGCGTACCAATTATGTGAAGTGCTCAACTGGCCTGACCATGCGCGACTACCCCGGTGACCGGGTCGATATGCGCAGTGACACGGTTACCCAGCCAACACCCGGGATGAGGCAAGCGATGTCTCAAGCAATGGTCGGAGACGATGTTCTCGGAGATGACCCCACAGTCATCGAACTTCAGAATCGCATGGCTAGGATGTTTGACAAGGAATCTGCACTCTACGTTCCATCCGGAACCATGTGTAATGCCACGGCAATCAGAGCTCAAACCGAACCGGGCGACGAGATTGTAACTGAGGCTCATAGCCACATCTACGTATACGAAGGAGGGGGATTTGCTGCACTCTCTGGAGTATCTGTAGCATTGGTTCCGGGGAAGATGGGAATTATGGAACCAACAGACGTCGCCAAGGCCATTCGGAAGGGAGATGGGAGCCTTGGGCACTTCCCAAATGGCTCTATGGTATGCGTCGAGAACACTTCAAACAGGGGTGGCGGAACCTGCTATCCCCTGAAAACCATGGACGAAATAGCCGAAGTCGCAAAGGAAAACGCATGCACATCGCATATAGACGGTGCTCGGATATTCAACGCGTCTGTAGCTACTGGCGTGGAGGTGTCCCGGATGGCAAGGGATTACGACTCAATTTCCGTTTGCCTAAGCAAGGGATTGGGGGCCCCAGTGGGAAGCGTACTAGTTGGCTCTTCTGAGATGATGTACAGGGCTCACAGGTGGAGAAAGATGTTCGGAGGGGGGATGCGTCAGGCCGGAATCCTTGCTGCAGCAGGACTCTACGCTTTGGATAACCATATCGAGAGAATGATTGAGGATCATCGCCTAGCGAGGAGACTGGCCGAAGCAATCGATAAGATGACCTCTTTCAGCGTGGATTTGGCTCAGGTCCAAACGAACATGGTCTACATAGGATGCTCGGATGGAGGAGCAGAAGATCTCGTTGCCCGACTTTCTAATTTGGGTGTCGACACCCTCACCATTGACGATTCATCCATCAGGGCGGTTACCCACCTTCACCTAACTGACGAAGACATAGAGAGAGCAATAGTGGCATTCGAATCCTCCCAATGACCCGTAAGCGTTCAATAACAGCCCCTTGTCGAAAGAAGCATGAGAGTCATTGCCCCATTCTTGTTGACCCTCATTCTACTGCTTCCCATGCAAGTCAATGCTACTAGCGAAACCCTGTGGAATGACGCCAGGGAAGGAGTCGACGGTGGAACCATTTCAGGACCTTCAATACCGGTTTTCGAGAATATGACAGAGACTTCGATGACCGCTTCCATAACCAACCTACAAAGCGTGATCGAGGTATACACGGCGACATGGTGCCAAAACTGCGTGGAATCCGAAACAGCCCTAGACGATGCAATCGCCAACAGCAAGGTAACCCGAATTCACTATCACCGACACTTATTCGAGACAATGGATCCGTTTGGAAGCAACTCGACCGAAGATAGGTGGGTCTCTAGCTATGGCGATGCCTCAACCACAATAGCCGGCCAATCAAGGCTCGCTCCTGCTATTGTTTTCGATGGGGAGAGAATGTACATGGGAACGAACCCAAAGTCGGAGAGCCTGCAAACTGACTACTCTACCTCTCTGGCAGTCGGCTCAAACCACCCCTTCCAAGCAGTGGCCGAAGACGCTCATCTGTCTCTCGACGTCGTTCCTTCGACCAACGGCTTAACCTTCCAATGGTCAAACACCGGACTAATCCCTGCTGCTGGATCCCCTACTACCAATTCAGTAGCATGGATCCTATTCGTCGAGGATGCTGCATACTACCCCGAGGGATCTAACGGCGTTGAATACTATAGGCATGTATTGCACGAAGCAGTGATGCTACCAGAATGGCAAGAGGGCTCGATGGAAATCTCAATCCCGCAAACATGGGATGGGAGTGACATGTCAGCCGTCCTAGTTTTGGATTGGGAGGTCTCTACATCGGACCCAAACAGGACCATCCCCGCTCCAGGGGTGGTCACACTCATGTGCATGCTAGCTGCATTGGTCCCCCGTCGACGTACCCATTCCTGCTCCTGAGATACGGGGTTTCTCAGTTGGGTTGAATAACCCCCGCCGTGCATGGCCAATGCTCGGAGATGGCTTCTGATGTCGATGGAATTCTGCATTACCAGTGAGGAGGTCACACCCGGGCGGCCTCCGGAGTGGCTGAGGAATCAGATCAGACTCCAAGCGATGAATCCCAACAAGAAGGAATCCGACCTTTCAGGAAGGATTTTGGTCGTGTACCCTAATGAAAACTCCCGTAGAGAGATGCTATCAATTTTGGAGTTAGAGGGGGCGGTTGATACTACACTTCATCACACAATTGACTCCCTCATATCCTCACTCCTTGCTGATTTCAGGCTACCCCGAGTGATTCCGAAGGATGGCCCCTATGACATTGTCCTGCACGCCGAGTGCCAAAAAGAAGCATCCAATCTGGGATTCCCAACAATCAACCCACTCCCAGAGATGAATTGGGGGCACGGGAAGACCAAGGCTCTGGCAACTCTCCATTCCTGCCTGTCTAGTGAACTATCAGTCGAGAAATGGGACGGCCCAGGGATGTCATCATTCAGAAAGGTAATCAAGAGGTTGGAGAAAAAACTCGGGGGATCTCATCCTGACATGGTAGTTCAGAGGATCATCGATATGCTCGAGGATGGAAGAGAGCCCTTTACCGTCTCAGATATTGATGGAATAGTTCTGATGGACCATGCTCCTGGCATGTGCAAGTCACACTCTGAGATGTTGAGGCAGCTTTCGAGGCACAGGTCCGTACATCAGTTGCCCTATCCTGGAAATTTTCGGTTGGGCCATCATGGACATCTATTAGTCGATGAGCACCCAATCAGCGAAACCTCCAAACTACCACAATGGATCAATAAATCTGGCCGAGAAACCGAGAAGAAGACCTCTACTGTTCACAGGCAACTGCTTCACAGGGCCGAGCACTCATTCGATGCGACAATCGAATTGGTTAGAGAGCGTCTACATTCGAATCCAAAAGATCGAATCATGATTGTCGATCCTTGTATTGGGGATAACAGAGAGAAGTGGGAAAGGAGTCTTCTAGACATGGGGATTCTAATTCCTAGAAGCAGCAATAATCTTCTATCCCATCCTCTAGCACACTGGATCCTTTGGCTGTCAAAACTCCCCCACGGACCCGATGCATTTTCTCTGGAGAGTCTACGTGCATTGTCCTTGCAGACCACGATCCCCCCATTCGAAGAACCACCCGAACACCCATCAGATAATTCCCTGAGACCCACGGCCGATCCGGATCTTTTCACTAACCTAGCTCGGAGTGCCCACGTTCTTGGTGGACCAGGAGCTCTCTCCAAATGGATTTCAACCATGTCGATGGCCCCCTCTGAGAATCAAAGAGGACCTGCTAAGGAAAGTGCCCAATGGTGGCTCCTTTGCGTGGCAAATTCCCTGAGACCCGTTCTAGGAGCGGAAGAAAGGAAGATTCTAGACGAGGACTCAGCTACATTGGGGTGTTTTACGGGACAAATCCTCCCACTTCCGGAAAACGAGAAAACTGGCGATGGTTGGTTTCTGAAGATAATATCCTCTATAGACATTCAATCCTCGATGGATAATTTCGATGGTGAGTCAACCTCACCCGCCTCGATTATTCAGACATTGTTGCGAAGTCATAGGGAACTGAGGCAGATGCAGGCGGACTCTGGACAAAGGTCCCCCCGGACCGGGCTTGAATGGGTAGACGAACTCTCATCTATCGTCGACAAGTCAATGACAAAAGGACATGGAACAAAAGCCTCGGGGAGGGTCAGCTTATTGGGCCCAAGTGAGTCTCTTGGATGCACAGCTGACCTTACAATACTAACAAACACGTCCAGCTCTTCTTGGAGCCTCAAGGTCCCGAAGGTTCCCTTCCTAGGCGACGAAGAGCGGAACTCCTTGGACATACTAAGGCCCGACGGCCCAATACGGGATGCCAGACATCACCTTCAGCACATTCTCAACTCTTCTCCTGAAGTTGTGATCCTAGACACGACCCTGGACGAATCCCATCCACCGGCTGCCCCCATCAGGGAATGGGCAATATTGTCCGATTCGGATTGCACCGAGTCAGAAACACCCTCCGAAAGATATCCTTCGACACCTAGGGACTTACG
The DNA here is from genome assembly GCA_034399535.1 of Candidatus Thalassarchaeaceae archaeon. Lineage (GTDB taxonomy): Archaea > Thermoplasmatota > Poseidoniia > Poseidoniales > Thalassarchaeaceae > UBA36. The sequence goes on along the minus strand of DASCSS010000025.1, from coordinate 46,153 downwards.
CCAATTCGACGGGAGACAAATTAGGAATAACCTACAACCCTCCAGATATCCCATCAACCCGAGTGCAGTTTCAATTGGCCTCGACCAAGAGTTGCAAGCAGATCGCCATAGAAGACAACCTAGTAACTCTATAGACGACGGGTATCTTCCTGATTCTGCTACCTCCCAGTTACTCTCGTTCGAGAGCTCTTCCCTTTTCGCGAGGACCCCAAAAGGAGTAGTCGAGCCGCGAAGAAACCACAGATGGCCCGTCATCGGGGGAATCATAGATAGTGGAAAGCGCTCGGTGTCAATCGACCCAAGGCCCTTCACACCAACTCCAAGCGGCTCTCTGGTCAGCGACTCCAGGCACGGTCATGCAGAGGGGGCGGAGCAGAACGTGCACATCTGGTCTCCTACAAGACTTCAGAGATGGCTCAGTTGTCCCAGAATGGGATGGCTCTCAAAGGGTCTGATGGCAGAAAATGAAGAGTTGATAGATGAGGAAATTGATCGACGCACCCAAGGAAACCTCCTCCACCTTGTTCATCATGACATCCTGTCAAAAACCCTCAATATTCCAATGGGCGAGGAGAGGGAAACACCAGGAGACAACTGTTTAACCAGCCTATGCGATTCTAGTCTAAGTGAGTCCGAACTGATGCAAATGGCACTCGAGTCACTAGACACCAGAGCACCTTGGCTGGAGAGGACCGACGCAGTTTCAGCCCATAGCCTTAGGACTCTAACAGGAATGGATAGGAAACAATGGGGAAGCTGGCTCGCTGAACCCACCCCACTGTCTCTAAGTGGTAGAATTGGCACTATCATCTCAGCTGAGTTCACTTGTCCGGACTCTTCTCCGATTTCACTAGAATGGAGCACAGATAATTATAATCCCAATGGAATAGAAATCGACCTCCCCTCAGAGTTTACCGGAGGTACGCAGCTTGAACCGATCAAGATTCGAGGCTTCATCGACAGAGTTGACCTGTTGCCTTTCGATGAAAAAGCCGAACTTTGGATAGATACAGAGGGTGACCATAGCGTGGCACCTATTAGGATTCAGGGATCTGGATGGAAGCCACGGAGAATCGTAGCAATCAGAGATCTGAAGACTTCTGATCGCGCCTCTTCCCGAAGAAGGCACCTAAAGGGGCTATTGGAGGAGCTACAACTTGCACTTTATGCCAGAGCATGGGAGGTTGCCCATCCTGGCGATCTAGTATTAGCTGCTGGAATCTCAATGCTCAGCCACAATTCCGAACACTACTTGGAGGTCTCCTCTGGTTACTCCGATAACCTTCCCGAAATAGAAATCGGAACTAGAACTTCAGTTTCGGCTGACCTACACAGATTCAATGACGAGGACAAATCTGCAACAAGCGATCATTTCAGGGCGTGGCTGGCCCAAAGGATACAAGTCTCCCTAAAGGTAGCGTTGCAGGCATCCTCTGGGCGTGTTCACCCAACTCCCTCCCCGGGGGTTTGCGCATATTGCCCGGTCAGCAAAACTTGCCAAGTTAGAGCGGAGAGTGGCTTCTGATGAGATTAAACACAGCCCAACGCCTAGCCCTGAACCTCGATTCCCACATCGTTATTGATGCCGGAGCCGGAACAGGAAAGACAAGCACAATTGTCGATCGCGTCATTGAGCACTACTTGTCAGAGGATCAGAGAGCGACCAGACTCCTCCCGAAACCCACTCGACCAGCCAGACTTCAGGGAGGGATGGTCGCCGCCCCCCACTCTGAACGAATAGACCTCCGCGAATGGGCAGGACTCCTTCCAGGTGAAGTGGTATTGCTGACATTCACCAACAGAGCTGCCGATGAGATGAGAGATAGATTGCGAACCGAGATTTCTAGACTCAGGCCAGGACCCATTGGCGACGATGGCAACATTAGATCCGATCCTAGGATCAGAAACGAGGGCTTCGTCGAACAACTCCTCACCCTCCTGGAAGATGCACCGATTGGAACCATCGACTCCTTCCTTAGCCAATTAGTGACACCTTACAGGGGAAGACTGGGAGATGCTCTCAGTAGGGACAACGTTACCGACACTGGCAGGACCGTTCTCGTTGAGACCGCCCTCAGGACATTGTGGCGGCTGTCAAACTCCGACTCTAGAATCGGAGACGCCGTGGACGCTGGGATCCCGGCACACCTCGCTCCTGCAGTTTTATCGGCAAGAGACAGGGTCTCAAGGCACTACTCGGGGAGTAGATCCGCATCTAGGGTCCTACGGGGGCTATCCTCCAAATCGGTTTTCATCGAAGAGTCAGCTCGGAAGATCACTGGCAATGATGGGAAGGTGGACCAGGAACTATTGATTCAGCAGATAATGTCCTCAGTAGACGGAAAAGACATCTCAGAATCAGCTGCTCGGATGCACTCGATAGCCTCCCGAATCTGCCAGATTTTCAAGGAACACATCCAATCTCCTTCCTCAGTGGGATGGCAGACAGGATCACGAATGGCATGTCTAGACGAGTTAGGTAGGAATGGACCCCCGGACGATGTCTGGGGGAAACTCAGCTGGATGGGGCATGTCTTGGTCTGCACTGTAAGCAAGTCGAGCCTGATGTCCAGCAAAATGACATTCTTTCCCCGAAACCACTTCCCATCCGACTCTTGGTCTCCTGGGATTGATAGCTACTCCAAGATTTCAGACAAGTCCACAAAGGAAAGCCTCCTCAATTCTCTTAGAGAGCAAAAATCTGCAATGAACACCATTTGGTCCAATGACCCCGGACGACTAGTCCTACACTTTGTGAGAATAGCCATTCTGCTCAACGATACCCCTCCGCCCGGGGTTTCCCCAAGTTGGGAATCACCCACATCCCCACTTCCATTTCTGTTGCCCGAGAGACTTGCTAATCCAAAGGGAAAATTTCACTTTTCTCTGGAATCGGAAATTAGGAACCTGGACGATCTCAAACTGCTGCTCGTTGGTTTTCAAGGAATAATCAAGAAACTAAAGGATAGGGAGGAGGTCCACGATTTCGATGATATCCAGAGATTGGCCGGAGACCTCCTTCTGGTGAACTGCCCGGAAACATGCAGAACATTCTACCATCCCTCCATTCAACAGGCGCTCGATTCCCTCGATGAGCGCCCGTGGAGGGACGACCACATCTCAAAGGCATTCGAGGCCCTATCATTGCTAGAGTCAAACCCCAGTCAATCCGGGGCCTCATCCTCTGTGTTAGGGGCAATTAGAGCGGACATGGAATCAAGGGTTCGCCTCCTTCAGGAGATCAGAAGGAGATATAGGGCATTCATAATAGACGAGGCACAAGACAACTCGCCGCTTCAATGGAGGCTTCTGTCTCGCCTTTGGGGCCAGAGAAAGGTCGGAGACGAAGAACCCCCGGTTCCAGATACTCCCTGGCAGCCAACCGTATGCTACGTGGGAGACGTGAAGCAGAGCATCTATGCGTTCAGACAGGCCGAAGTAACAGGATTTGTCGAATTCGCCGAGACTCTTAGACAAATCAATGTTCACGAATTTAGCAGTGTTCCCGAACTCACAAGAAAACCCTCTCTTAGGAAGGAATCCCATAGCCGTGATCCTCGAAACGACCACTCACTCTCCATTGCGAAGGCTTCCGAACTCATGGAAAAGGGCGGACGCGACCTGGTCTCATGGATACCGTTCGACTCTACTGACAGGGATCTTCCAGCACCAAGCAGCCAAGAAGTACAGAATCGCAAGGAAGGGATGATATCACTTCAAGTCAATTACAGGACCGATGGAGGCTTACTTCGAGTCATGAACGAGTGGTGGGAGGACGTATTCTCCAGAAGACACAGACTGATTGCAAAGGGAGACTTCTACGCTTCTCCGCAGACCCTGCACCCCAGCCCCAAAAAAAGAGGAAATCCAGGGTCCGTGGAGTGGATTTGCCCAGTAGACCCACCGGAAGGAGCCGATCCAATCGCCGACCTGTCCGTGCATCTCGACCCATTCGGCCCGGGTGAGAAGGACAGACTGGAGAGACAGGCAATGCTGATCGCATTGAGGGTTAGGAGCCTAATCGAGGGAACTCCCGTGGGAGTCCTCTCCCGAGACGGCAAATGGCGATTCTCCGAGCCAGAAGAACCCGTGAAGTCCAGTGAGATACTGATTCTCCTCCCCACTAGGGTGAAAATTAGGGACATTATCGTCAGACACCTGCGTGATCTTGGTATCCCTGCTCAAGCTGACCATGAAGGAAATCTCCTGGAGAGTCCTTCTGCAAGTGCTCTGGAGGGACTCCTACAGTTGATTGCAAGACCCACATCCAGGCATCACGCTGCTTGGGTCGCACGATCATGCCTCGTCGGACTCGATGATGGGCAGCTACAACGCTTCCTAGGTGAATCTGAGAGAGGGGCCAATCTTCTACTTGCTCTTGTAGAACACAGTGAAACCGAGAGTCAGCGGAAACTGGCATCAAGATGGCACGATCTTTCCCTCTCTTCGAGGCTGATTGACCTGTTGGAGGAGACAATCGACAGATCAGATCTGCTTGTCACCTATCCAGATGATGTCTCACGGCAGAATGCCGAGCAATTCGTTGAGATGGTCCGCAATCTATCAAAGGAGGTAGGAGGGGACATAGTAGTCCTAGCGGATCGTCTGAGGGATCTAAGGGACCGGAGTGCCACCTATCTGGAGGCGAAGTCGACACCGCCCAGTGAGGCAGTCAGGGTCATGACCATCCACAGTTCCAAAGGATTGGAGTCACGGATTGTGATATTGGCCGACGTATTCTCTGACAGACAGACAAACATCCGAAACGAGCAGAATAGCAGACTGATAGTAAGCCCTGAATTTTTTGCTGGACATCCGAATCCGTGGCCCTCTGAGAGTTTGCAGCCCAAGTCAGCATTATGGGAGCACGTCTCAATGCTGCACAAGGCGAGGAAGAGTGCAGAGGCCAGGAGGCTGCTTTATGTCGCTGCAACAAGGGCAGAGGAGAAGCTGATAGTGGCCGGCTCCCCCAAGGGGACCGCGTGGTTCCCAGAACAGGGAATCAAAGTTCCATGGACCTACGATACCACCATCCCCCAAATCGGACAGATGTGGGCCGAATCCATGAGACAGGGTTCACTTCGGAGAGATGAGAAAGACTCTCCATGGGTCACGTCTACTGAGGCAGGAGCAGAACTACCCATTCCAACTACCGGGAACCGAGTAATCGACCCCGCTGAGATGATGAAAAACGCCTCTATAGCCGGAGAGGAAAAACATGGGGGTATGCTAGTCATCCATCACTCAGATTGCTTCACCGGCGAAACGGGCGCGCTTGGCGAAATCAGTACCCCATTGCAACGAATCGAGAAAATAGACCAAGCAGCCCGAAGTGAATTCAGTTTGAGCGAAGAGGAGAAGCACCCACCTCGAAGGGAAGTCGATACTAGGGTACGCATTAATCCCAGCAGCCTCCCGGCCTTTCAGGACTGCCCGAGGAGACAGTGGCTGGAAACCCATGGGGGCATGGAACCTGAACCAGTAATCCCCGAAACCCCACAGAAATCTTCAGAATCAAATCGGATGAACTTGGATCCAGCGACGTTCGGAACAATCTTCCACAGGATCGTTGAGATTGGAATTGGGAACCCAGGAGCAGAACCTGACGACCTCAGCTGCCCGCTTCCTCCCTCATGGACAAAGGTGAGCGAGGAACGGATTGACGACGAGAACCTCCATCAGACGGTTTTCGAGGAAATGCTACCACCATCCGCTGACTCATCAGAAGTAGCACGAGTTGCCCGGATAATGGCAGAAAGGTTAGTCGGAGGGCGTATTGGTGAATTCACATCCGGAAAATCCGTCGACGGACACACGCTGGAAGGACTCAGAACTGAAATGCCGTTTCACATCTCGATTCCGACTAATTTTGAAGCAGTCGAGAGAACTAGATGGAGTCCAGATGGCCCTGAGTCCCTTTCGATCATGGACACGGCTAACATCGAAATGAGCGGCGTTATCGATCTGGTAATTTGCACACGGACCCTTCAGGGGGAATCAACTATCCGACCAATCGACCTCAAGACCGAAGGAGCAGACATGGTATTGGATGATTCTGAAAAAGGACTCTTCGCCTCGATGGGAGAGATTTCTACAGAACCTATTTGCGAGGCCGAGGAGCAAATTTTGAGTAAGCACAGATTACAACTGGCACTCTATCATCTGGCCCTGACACTTTCAGAGAAAGACAAGATGGACTCCGACATCCCTCATAGGGAGGTTCTTCCCCCAGCAATTTTGGTCGGCGTCACAGGCAGGTTGGTGGAATATCCAAGAGATATGCTCGAGCAATCAATTTCTGATTTACATCTCTTACTGGCCAGAACCGCCAGGATTTCCCTTTCCTCGCAGCAATCTACATCTCAATTCCCTCGCCTATCCGGAACCGCGGCTTCCACGTGCACAAAGTGCCCATTCCACAAGGGCGTTAATCCGATATGCGGCCCCTCTGAGTGATACTTCTCAGTCGAAGGGTCCATGAGCGCAAACCCGGACAAGGGCTCTATGAAGCCAGACCTGGAATCCATGATGAGAAGAAGCGATGAGATTTGGGAGGACTCCATTCTACCCAGCCTTTCTGAGTTCATAGGAATAAAGGCGTTATCTCCGCTATTCGAACCAGGATGGTCCGAACTCGGGGAGCTCGACGAAACCATAGAGCTGTTCTGTGGGTGGCTAGATGAGCAAGGGATTTCAGGAATCAGCTACGAGACCCATAGGATAGAGGACAAGTCCCCGGTTCTTCTTGTGACCATAGAAGGAACGGGTCCCGGCGAGGTTGTCTTCTACTCTCATCTGGACAAGCAGCCGTCCAAGCCCGAACTCTGGTCAGATGGGCTCCACCCACTAAAAGCCGTCCGCAGGGATCCATGGCTCTTCGGCAGAGGTTCCATTGATGATGGGTACGGGGGATATCTCTGCGCGACATCAATCCGACTGCTGCAGGAACAGGGAATGCCACACCCCAAATGCACTCTTTTGATTGAGACCTGCGAGGAATCGGGCTCATTCGATCTTCCACCTTACTTGGAGGATCTCTCCGACCAATTGGGGAATCCAGACATGATCGTGGTGATGGATAGTGGTGGTCCCGATTACGAGCACATTTGGATGACTGAAGCACTTCGTGGGCTTGTTTCTGGAACCCTATCAGTAAAGGTCTCTCACGAGGGAATCCACTCGGGAAACTCGGGTGGCTCGATACCCTCCTCTTTCAGAATAATGCGAATTCTTCTGGATAGGGTGGAGGATGCAATAACCGGACGGGTCCTCATTCCTGAGATGCACGTCGATATCAGCTCTGAAACCCGAGACAAGGCAATTGCCTTAGCGGAGATAGTAGGCAACTCCATTTGGGAGCAGTTTCCTACAGTTGAATCGCTGGTTCCAGTCGCAGAAACCACAGAGGACATGATCATCGCCATGAACTGGGAGCCAACCCTCTCGATAATTGGGGCCGATGGTATCCCAGCGGTACAGGTTGCGGGAAACGTTCTGCGCACCAACACCGACCTGAAACTCAGCTTCAGAATCCCTCCCGGCATCGATTCAGAGTCTGTGATCTCCCTTGCAAAGGAAGCACTCGAGGCTGACCCACCCTCAGGCGCAGAGGTGACTTTCTCTCCGGATTCGTGCGCTGATGGGTTCCACGCTCCCCCCCTCGAAGGCAAGGTTAGGGATGCAATTAACGATGCTTCGATGGCTCTAACCGGGCTTCCTCCCCTCGCAACCTGGACGGGTGGAACCATTCCATTCATGGCAATGATGCAGGGGAAGTATCCAGATGCAATGTTCCTATGCACTGGAGCGTCTGGACCGGGAAACAATGCCCATGGACCTGACGAGAAGATGCACATTCCCTCTGCAAAGAGGCTTACAGCCGTTCTTTCTGCCACTGTTGCAGCAATATCCGATAACTCTTGATTTACCCTATTTGACCGATTCTGGTGCCGCCGGGGTTATATCGGGTGTACTTTTGGACTGAAAGAGATGATGGGCCAAGACGACTCAGCCGCCGGGAATCCAGAGGACAGGATTCGTCAGCTGGAGCAGCAGGCGGACAAGGACAAGGACTCACTGGACAAGTTATTGCTAGCCTACCAGGAACAAGAGAAGGATCTCTCCTCTAAGAAGGACGAGATTTCAGTTCTCAATCGCGAGATTCGCGATAACATGACTTCCAAGGAAGGAATGGATACCCTCCTCTTCAACCTCCGGAGGGAGAAGGACGAAATGGAGGTCGATCTGGCCAAGGCAAATGCGAAGATTCCCTATTTGGAGGACGAGTTAGACAAGACCACGGAGCTCCTAGACAGAGAGAAAGCCAGATTGGGCGCGGCTATCACGGTCGCCGAGGAAATCGACGAGGAAAACCAAGCTGCTGCTGCCGAGCTTTCGGCTAGAGACGATTGGTACATGCAGCATATGCAACTATTCGAGGAACTCAATGAGGCCATCAAGGAACGTCACGAGATGATCGACAGAGCAGTGGCAGCAAGTAAGGAGATCCAATCCAAACATGAGACCTTCCACGAGCAGAAGCAGGCAATCATCGAGGAGATGAAGCAACTGGACACCGACGAACCAGCGCCAGAGGAAGACGAGTCTACGGATGAATCGGACGAGCAGGAAAACGAGTAAGGACTCAATCGACCTTCTTGATGAACCTCGCAGGAATCCCGCCCCACGCTTCGCCTGCAGGGATGGTTGTCCACTTTGGAACGACCGCCCTTGAAGCTACAACCGCCCCTTCTCCGATAGTGCAACCAGGTTGAACAATGCTCCCACCACCTATCACTGCATTATTCCCCACCTTGACCGGGGCCAATACAATCTCGCCCCTCTCGACCAGGTGACCGTTTATTGTTGCATGACCACCAACTACCACACCATCGCCCAGAGTCACCATATGGGCGTCATTTAACGAATCTGTGAGAATTTGAACGCCGTTCCCGATCTTCGCGCCCATTAGTTTGTAGTAGATGTTAATCTGTAGTGATGGCATTATATTTTTGATAAACATCTGCGCAACCTTGTGGAAGACCAACGACCATGCCCAGCCAATTGTAACCCAGCTATTTAGGGGGTAGCGGCCTTCCTTCAAAGGGGGACGCAATAGGCCTCCTAAGATACCGCATATGAGAAGTAATGACAATCCCCACAACAAATATCCAATACCCAAACCCACACAAATTCCGAAGACCTCAATCCAGAAACTCTGTGTTCTACACCATTCTGATATCTCCATAAAAAGTAGGTAAGAGGGCACAGCAGCTATCCCCCAGACTATAGCCGAAAAAATAGCCACAGGAATCGTCAACATGTGCTGGATCAATGAAAAATTCATCTCTTCTCACCTCTATTCCGACAGTAGTCCTGCCTCGATATCCTCTTGCCTTGCTACTCTGATTCCTTCTTCAACGTCGATGAAAATAAATAGAGACCAACCGATGAGAATCACTACTACTACGCTGGCCACTGCCATCCTGCTTCCCATAGTGGCAGCGCTAATCGCATAGATGATGGGTCCAATAACCGCAGCTGCCTTGCCTATGAAACCAAAGAAACCGAAGAACTCAGTTGTTCTCGATGCGGGGGTAAGCATCGTGAACAAGCTCCTAGCCTGGGCCCCCGCTGTTCCCATGACAACCCCGACCATCATTCCGAGCATTATCCATTGAAGGCTGACTCCGAAGTTCAGGGGTTCCCAGAGATTGTTCCTCAATAGATTTGGCCACCAGTCTGCGAGTTCTCCTTCAATGATAGTCGGATGCTCGTCCCCCACGGATCTGCTGCCGTCCTGTCCTCCTCCCTTGAAGGAGAAAGAGAATCTGTGATCGCTCATCACCCCCATCTCTTCTATGATTCCCCCAGCCTGGTCGCCAGTGATGGAATTTAGTACCACGTCATCATCGGTCCATCTGCTGTTCTCACTATCGTCCGGCAGGGTTTCAAACATGTATTCAAAGAAAGACTCTCGGAATGCTAGATCTCCCAAGCCAGCCTTGCTGACCCAGCCCTTGACTCCCTTATCGTAGAGGGTCGTCAACTCGTATTCCCCCCCCTCCCCAATCTCGTCATTGAAGTCGTACTGGAAGTCGTATCGTTCGTGGTCGTCTTCAAGCTCCAGGGGGGCGAATCCAACTGCTAGTATGGCAACTACGGCGTAAACCGCTAGGGCCCATCCGAGAACCCGCTTCGTCCCGTACCTATTTGCAAGCTTTCCCCCTACTACGCTCATAGGCACCGCGGTAATGTTCACCATTAGTAGAAGGACGAAGTTCATCGTCGGATTCAACCTCAGTACGGAGTCTCCGAAAGCAGAGGCCATTCCTCCTATTGTGTTGATGCCATCGAAGAACAATAGGTATGATGCAAGGTAAATGGCGAGCACCTTGAACTTCCTAATCTCACCGAATGTCTTCTTCACTTCCTTAACTCCGTCCCTAAGTGCTTCCATAACAGAACCGTATTCTTTCGGATTTGGAATCTGGGGCTCTGGTGTATTCCTAAATAAGTGCATTCCGAACCCTAACCACCACATTGCACTAGTCACGAAGACGAAGCTCAAGACCCATGGACTCCATGCTTCAGTTACCCCGAAGAAACCAGTCTCCCCTACCAAGAGGTGAACAATCAGAATAGTCGAACCACCTGCAAAGCCGTATGCATATCCCCAACTGGAAACGTGATCCATCGAACTTCGGTCGGCAAGATAAGGCATGAATGCGTAGTAAATCACGTTCCCTCCTGCGAAGCCGATGTTCCCGATTACCAAGCAGAATGCAAGGAATCTGTAGGCTGATCCCGCTTCAAGGTGTGGTGAAATCCCCATCATTGCTGTGAATATTACGCCAACTATGGTGTACACCCAGAGAATCTTCTTCTTGATTGGCATTCTGTCGGCAATTGCCCCAAGTACCGGGCTTACAATGGCCACGAACAGGCTTGCTGAACCTAGGACAATTGCATAGAAGGTATCCCCTGTAATCTTCAAGTTCCCCATCTCAGCTCCACCACCGGTAGACAATTCGAACAAGCTAGATAGAAGCTGAGGAACCAGCACTGTGATTACGGTCAGGGCGAATGCCTGGTTTGCCCAGTCGTACCAGTACCAACTCCTCAGTGCCTTGTTAGACTCAGCACCCATTCCATCTATTGTTCCAAAGCCCATGCTACTCGACCTCCGCATGTGTCAGAATGGTTTAGTGTATCCTACCACATCTAGTGTTGTAGTCGTGAGGATAGCACGTCAATATCAAGTGTAAAGGGCCAAACGCGTGTCATGGCCAACTCCTGCGGCATACTGGGAGATGGGTCCAAGGCAGTGAAGATCCACCATCTGATCAAGGCCCCTGAAAACACCCCTAGGTCCATTTCGTTCAGAGAGTCTTGGGATGCGAGCAAACCAGTGACCGTCTACAAGACTCCCGAAAACCTCCCCGACGGCAGACCATGCACTGCTGTCACTGTAATACTCAGATCGAAGGGATGCGCCTGGTGGTGGAAATCCGGATGCACCTTTTGTGGGTACTTCAATGACGTCAGGGATGATGTGACCGCCGATGACATGTTCTCCCAGTGGGCGCACGCCAAGGATTCAACCAACCAATTCGAGGGGTGTGACATGGTCAAGGTATACACTTCTGGGACTTTCTTCGAGGACAGGGAGAATCCTCCCGAATGGCAGCAGGCTGTTCTCTCAGAGACGGCTGAAATGGGATTACATTTGATTATCGAGGCGCAGGCCCAGATGTGTACCCCGGAAAAAATCGCATGGGTGGCCAGCCATCATCCCGGGTGCACCGTTGCAATAGGGCTCGAAGCATATGATGACAAGGTTCTGCGGTTCCACGTAAACAAGGGATTCACTACAAAGCAGTGGCACAAGGCAATAGTCATGCTAAAGAAAAACGGCCTGCGAGTCAAGACTTACCTACTATTCAAACCCCCATTTATGTCAGAGGCGGATGCTCTTGAGCATACGACCTCATGGTTGATTGAAGTTGCACCTCACTCTGATGAGGTTTCAGTTAATCCAATGAACATTCAGAAGAGTACAGTTGTAGATCGACTTTTCAGGAACAAAGAGTACAGACCACCATGGCTTTGGTCATTGGTTGAGATGATTACCCGTGCGCATTCCGAAATTTCAGGCATGGATTCGAGAATTATAGTACACCCGACAGCCGGTGGGAAATTGAGAGGTGCCCACAATTGTGGGGGGTGTGATCAGGAAGTAGTAGCTGCAATTGAGCGATATTCCGTTTCTGGGGATATTGGGGATTTTTCAAATTTGGATTGTAGATGCAAAGAGAATTGGAAGGCCGAGATTGAAAACGATATGGCATTACCAACGCCACTGGGTTCTGGGTCATTCAGGAGAGGCGATCCCATTGACTTGGTTCGTGCACCTTGATGCCCTCCTCACTCCTTCCTCGCCCAATGCTTAAGGGCGAATCTCTGGTGGTAGGAGCAATAATCTGTGAGAGTCCGGGGCGAAATAATGGCTGAAGGAGACGGTACGCTAATCGGCGAGTTCCTGCAAGGCGAGAGCGAACCCCAATCTTCTTGGATAATGCTAGTTATAGGATTCGTCTCGACCTTGATATTCTTGGTATTGTACAACATTCTCTATCCAAACAGCGATCTTCCCGTAATCTCTTCTTTCCTTCCAGTTTTTGAGGGAGTCTTCGACTCAGGGATTTGGTTCTTCATTCTCGGGATTATGGTTGGGGTGTTTGCAATTTTGGGAACCCTGCTAACAGAGGCAACTAGTGAATGAGGTGAATAGATGGGATTAATTTCTACAATGATAATTTACTGGTTTTCCATGTTACTGTTATTCGTAATGCTGAACCGTGGCATTTGGGTTTTCACCGATGTTAGCAAGAGCATGAGTATGTTCATGCTCGAGAAGGCGCTCGGTCCAGCAATTGATTTTGCCGAGGGCAGGAAGGGTTCAGGAGCAACAACTTGGATTATGCAAGGGGCACTTTGGCTAATACCCGCCTCGACCCTTACATTTTGTGGCCTCTGGCTAGGACATGATCCCAACGCTCTCCACAGCCTCTCTTCATGGGGGCTCAAACCCTCATCCTCTTCGCTCATCCTAGCCGGAATCCTAACGGCCGGGTACGGCTCTGTTGGAATGCTTCTGATCGGAGCAGGAATGCATATCGTTCCCGTGCTGGGAGGGACAACGCTAGCAAGTGAAAAGAACGCATCCCTGATGTCTTTCTTATGGACACTTTCAGTATTTATTCTATTCATTGGTTCGAACAATCCCGAAATTTTCGGGGTCAAGGTAATGCCTGTTGCGGTCGCATTGCTCACACTTTCCGGAATTGCAGTGATAGTCAATTTGCTGCTCACTGCAGCATCCCGAACCAAGAAGATGGCCCTTCCGGCTTGGATGATTGTCATCGGACTGATTTCTGCTCCACTCTGCATAGTCGTGCTGTGCCTGTCAGGCACTCTTGACTCTGGAACCGGACAGTGGCTTGCAGTCCGAATGTCAATGGGGGGCTTCTTCTTCTTGTTCCCCGCGGGCGTCGTCCTCTATGCTGCTTCAAGGGGAACGGGCAATCCTCTTTGGTCTCGTTCACTTGCTGCCGTGGCAATGATGGGAGCAATACTCACGCTCAATCCGGGTGGATTTGTCCAAGGAGACATAGCAGCAGATTTCCTCGGCATGAGTCCGGACCCTTTCGAGCCGTCTAGAAACGACATCATTGCTGGATCCTTCCTTCTGGCACTCTCAACAATCCCGATTATCGCACTTTCAGCCAACGTTTTGGCCACAATGCGGGGAGATGATGTTTTTATGGAGAACCCCGATTCTCCCGGGATGCCAGAGATCAACCTCGGAGCAATAATGGCAATACCCCTTGCAATAGGTGGGCTATTCGTTCAGACAGACTATCTCAATGGCACCAATGAACTTTCAGGGATTTCGACCACTTTGCATTTGATGGGAATATGGTTGATTGGCGTTCCCTTCGCTCTAGGCTCGGCATTGTCCATATTCCCTGAGACTTCGGGAAGAAACGTGCTCTCATCGAGCCGTTCGAGATGGGCATTCTGGCTATTTGCAGGAGGTGCTCTTTCCGGACTAGCAATAACAATGATGTCAGATTTTGCAAGCATGTCTCTCGCTGAAGCAGCAGTAGACGAGCCGTCGTCGATCGCCAATCGCCTGCAGGTCTTAGGCTCTGTTCTTTTCTATGGCTCTGTAATCGGCTCAATTCTCCATTGCCTGAATATGATTAGCGGCTCTTTCAGAGGGGCACTGGTAGGTGAAACACCCACTCAAACCTCCACTTCAATCTCCACTCCTTTCAAGCTTACAAAGGAGACAACAGTAAGGAAAATCCTCGCTCAAAGAGAGGGCAAGCTAGACACTGTTGTTGTGCCCGAATCCAACTCTGAAGCTCCTGGAAGTCCTACCGAACTGTGATAGGCGACCACATTTTCCATTGACATCGACCCCTTCACTTGTGTGGTACCATGCGGATTGGACTAGTAGGGAAACCCAACGTTGGCAAGTCTACTGCATTCTCTGCCTTGACAGAGATGCTGGTGGAGATAGCAAACTACCCATTCACGACCATAGAACCCAACGTTGGGGTTACATGGCTGCCACTTCCAGAATCCTGTGCATGCAAAGAGCTCAGAATACGTAGGGAGAAGGCTGGCAGACTCTCTCCCTCGGGGATCGACGATGACAGGGAAGGGAGCATTTGCTCTCCCAACTCCGGATCTTGCAGGTGCCACACAAGACTAGTTCCAATTACCTTGGTCGACGTAGCTGGTCTGGTTCCTGGAGCCCATGAGGGTAGGGGCCGGGGAAACCAGTTCCTATCTGATCTCGCTCGATGCGATGCCCTAATTCAGGTAGTGGATGTTTCGGGGTCGACAGATATCGAGGGAAATCCCGTTGGTTCCGATGGCTCAGAGCCAATCGAAGAACACATATTCCTCCTTAATGAGCTAGATTCTTGGTTGCTTGGAATCATCAACACAGGCTGGGAAAGAGCATCAAGAAGGGCACAGGCAGAGGGCGAGCGGGCGATTAGGGAACACTTGGTTGGGAGGCTAACCGGAGTGGGTGCGAGCGAAATCCATGTTTCAGCTGGACTTTCTGCTGTCAGTAGGGAACACCCATCTTCGACAGATTCGATTTCGTGGGGTGCCGAAGAAATGTCAACCCTAGCCACGGAAATCAGGAAGTCATTATTCCCGATTTCTGTAGCTGGAAACAAAGCCGACAACAGTGAAAAACCCGTAACTGAATTGGCATTGCAAGTAAAGAAACAGGGAGGCAGGCTAGTACTGACTAGCGCAGAGGCCGAACTAGCGTTACGTCGAGCAGCATCTTCTGGAATGATTTCTTATCGCCCCGGGGACTCTTCTTTTGAGGTAACTAAGCACGGTGAAGAAACCCTCTCCGGACTTCAGAAGGCTGCTCTGGAATCAATTTCCGAATCCATTACTTCTTGGGAGGGAGGTGGCTTAGTCGGACTGCTAAGCGCTGTTGTCTTCCAGCAACTCTCAAGGATTGTCGCATATCCCGTTCAAGACGACACGCATTGGGTTGACGGAGATGGAAACCAACTTCCCGATGCAATCCTCGTTCCAACCGGAACCACAGCGAAGGGACTGGCCTTTGCCGTCCACTCAGATCTGGGTGAAGGGTTCATCCGGGCAATCGATGCAAAATCTGGCAGGGTAATTGGGGCCGAACACGAACTTGTCGATGGAGACGTAGTAAGCATTCAGTCCAGGACTTAGCAGCCCTATTCGGCTTCCTCAATAATCAGGGAATAAGTAACCGCGGTCCATGTAATGTCAAAATCTTCGTCATTGTCGATTATCCCACCTGCAATCGGAGCCGCCTCAATTGTTGCCGTGATGGTGGCCGCCCAAGTCCCCCTTCCCTTCCCACCATCGTTCCATCTTTCTCTAATCTCACCCTCGTTCTCTTCTTCTTCTATGTACTCCGTTCCAGTGTAGTTTTGAGTTACATCCCATCTTATTGTGAATCCGCTGCTCCCTCCACCACCGCCACCGGAGCATTGGCCTTCCGCAGACTGATCTTCTATTCCTTCCAAGTCACTCAAGTCACTGGTTCCGTCGACACTATCGGTGAACCCTGGACCAGGGTCGTCATTGTCTAAGCAGGAAACTTGAAGCTCGACATATCCGATCATTCTGTTGACGTCCTCTTCTGCAATCACGTCGAAGAATGTGTCATGCGACTCGCCATCACCTAGGACTACGGATTCCTCCATGCTAATCTCATTCTCTTGGAATGTTACAAGTAGTGAGCCACTCAAGCCGGAAGATCCACCTCCAACTATCTCGTCATCCACGAGGGCGGGCATTGCAGCGAAATATATCGGAAAGGCAATCAGGAAGGCCACGGTTCCTGCCAGAGTCTTGATTTTGTGTGGAGAATCCACAAGGTCTTGGAAGTCCATGCTCGTTTGTGTCGACCTCTGGCCTACCTATCAATTCCTCTCCTACTAGCATGCTTAGGAATTTATTCTGACTCTTCTGAAGACATCTTCCAGCTGTTTGCGTCAATCCCCTCTCTAGAAAATGCCTTTCTTGATCGTCTGAACTCCGGAAGCAGGTAACCAATTATCGAACGCTCCATGAAACTCCACTTCCACGGGCACCTCGGGAGAAGCGTCGACCACTCTTCCAGGAAGAGCCGCCACTCATTTCCATCAAACCACTCCGGAATTTTGAATGAGATGAATGAGATTCTTCCCGCAGAACCGGGAACATGACTCCATGAACGAAGTGCTAGGCCCTCTGCCTCTCCCTTTTCGACTACCAATCCAAGGACTCTAGCCCTCTTTGCCAGAGGGACAATTACTGCCCATCTATGGACCATTGTGGTCTCTTCCAAGCGCCGCATCTTCCAACCGTGCTTCTCGCCAATTATACGCATCGCTCTAATTGCCTCAGTAGGCACAATGCTAACTGGAATCTCCAGCGTCCGCTCCATTGGCATCAGGACATCCTCTAGGCCCTCGCCCATAGCGGCTTCGCGTAATTTTTTCCAATCGTTGCTTCAGCCGAACAGAGAGCCAAGACCCTCGAAGCCACCCGCTTCTTCCTCGGGCTCTTCAGCAGCTTCTTCCTCAGCAGCAGCAGCCTCTGTGGGCGCTCCGCCGGAAGCCGCAGAAGGAGCAGCCGAGGCCACTGGGGCGGCAACCGCGGTCGCCATGGCCTCATCGATATCCACGGAGCCCAACGAGGCGACGAGAGCCTTAACTCGGCCCCCGTCAGCCTCGACTCCAGCGGCTGTCAACACTGAGCTGACCGCCTTGTCATCGATGCCCTTTCCTGCAGAATGCAACAACATTGCAGCATATACATATTCCATTTTTTTCACCTTTTTCTCAACCGAAGAGATCACCGAGTCCTTCGAACCCAGCATCCTCCTCTTCCTCCGATTCTTCCTCGGAAGCGGTCTCTACGACCTCTTCCTGAGCCGCCTCGGAGGAAGCGGTTTCATTGCTCTGTGTAGACGATGCGGCCCCCAAAACGGTAAGCAGCTCTTCGTCTAGAGCAGAGGAATCCAATTGTCCTGCTAAGGACAGAGCACGAGAACGTGCGTTAGAAAGTATGAATGAAGCCGTGACATCATTCACAATTCCCGCTTCTAGTGCCACAGAAAGCGCCTCTCCAGACGCCTTTGAAATCAAAGTCGGCGTAGTAACAACAGAGAACCACCCTACATTGCAAGCTAGATTGAATGAACCAGATGTTGCCAATATGAGATCATTTCGAAGTCCCTCCGTATCCAAATCTAGTTCAGAAGATGAGAAGATGTGTCCTTCTTCTATCGCGCCAGATAGAATTAGCCCAATTTCAATTGGATTGATTCCAAGCTTTGCTAGCATAATTCCCAAATCGGCTGAAATCTCATCACCCTGTTCGAATGTTGTATCTCTTTGGATTGCTACCTTTCCCTTGTCTATTTTCGCAGGAATTCCAACGGCGTTGAACTCACCAACAATCGGGCCAGGTCCGAACTCAGTAGGACCAGCTGGAATGGTGATCTTCTCGGGGAATCTTTCCCCGGCCTTTGCTGGTCGCCCTTGGCGGGTCTTCTCCAACTCGCCGAATATTTCGAAAGCATTCATTGATTCGCTGTGAACCACACAGGGCTGCGATGCTCCTTCCAGGATATTTTCCAGCTCATCCAAGGATCTCCCTGCCGCGGTCCATGCAATCCTCATGAGTGACTTCTTTGCCATCGTGATGGACATCCTATCACGGAGCGTGTTCCTCATGTCGATCATATTGCTTGCAGGAACTCCTGAAACATCCACGACAGCTACTACGCCATCGCCGCTGAAAATCTCCGTGAGTTCAGTGACCTTGTCCTTCTTCCAGCCAGCTACCTTGGGAATCATATGATCACCTCAACCTTCACAGAGGGGCCCATCGAAGTCTTGACGTAGCAGGAACGAATGTTTCCTGCACCTCTCTCCAGCTTCCCGGTTACTCTGTCCCAGACTGCAATTGCGTTCGAAGTCAAGTCATCTATGCCTTGTTCCCTCGAACCTACCGCTGTGTGGAAGGTGACTCTGTCACGGGAGCGAACTACTGCGGTGTCCTTCAGCCCACTTGCCAGTGTCGATGGATCAAGAGTGGGAGGAACGGGGCGAGGCATCTTCCCTCTTGGGCCTAGTACTCCTCCTAAGAACCTCCCAACAGTGCCCATATGGGGTATTTCAGAGAGGAAGAAATCGTATTGTTTAGCTACCTTGCGAGCTCTCTGCCTGTTTCCGCCCAGGTCTTCAATTGTTGCAGGGTCGATTACGTCAATTCCACCTGCCTTCGCCTTAGAAGCCATCTCTCCACCTGCGAACATTGCTATGCGGACTGGTTTCCCCCTTCCTGAGGGTAGTCTGACCTCCTCCTGAATCCTGTTTGTGGGAATCTTTAGGTCAACATCCTTGATTGTGAAAGATAGCTCGATTGACTCCACGAAGCCCCTCTCGGGAGCCCCATCGATTGCCTCTTGTATCGCTGATTGAAGATTTTCTCTCATTTTATCACCTCTGCGGTCAACGAGGATCACCTCTCCCGCAATTCGTGAACTTTAACTGAAATGCTCGTTAAATGCCCCCTCGCTCATCGCCTTAAGAGCCTCTTTCGGCTCCATTCCTTCCACCTTTACGCGCATTCCTACACATGTTCCCATAATCTCTCTGCAACGAGCATAAAGTGACTTTCCTGTCAAACGGTCCTTCTGTGATTCTGCTACGCTCTTGACTTGGTCAATTGTTAGGTTCTCTGTTGAAGCTTCCCAAGAACCATTGCACCTCTCCTGACCTAGAGTCTGCAAGATCTTGTGTGGCGTCTCATTGCGTGCTGACATGGAAACCTCTCCTAACCGGAACTCGCCGACCTGCTCTCCCTATTTGATGATGATGTAACTTGAAAAAACCGTTAATTGGCCTACTCAACCCTCTGGGTAACCCTCACTTGGTCCGCTCTAACGGTTAGGGCGACTGGAACCGCGGCCTCGAATAGTTCCACCGTCACTTCTTCCTTCGATTCAGCGACACGAGTAACCCTTGCAGCCTGCCCACGGAATGCTCCACCAGAAATCTCCACTATGCAACCCTCTTCAATCCCTGAAGTGGCCGCCTTTGGCTCAAGGTAAGGGAGGACGTCTTCCAACGGGGCCTCACCGTCGAGAACCTTGCTGCAATTCTTTAGAGGAGTCACTCCTACACCGACCCGACCGATCAACTTCTGTACATGATGCATTGCCGTGGCTTCGATGAAGATGAAACCCTTCATGTAATGAGGGCTCAATACACCGAATATCTTGTCTTGAATATCTTTCAGGGAACCAGTTCCAGATAATCTAGCACGAATCTCATTGGCTACGTTCTGCTCCTGGCCGATTGAAGTCTTCAGTATGTACAGGTAAGAAGCCACGTCACCATACATTTCTCTTAGTTGAGGCGTACAATATTCCTTAGTCTGAATTGCCCCCGGATCGACCCACTCAGAATTCTTGTACAGAGTCCCGGGACTCACTTCGGTCTCTTCAGTGATGCACAAAATTGGCGTGACATCATTCAATCTATTTCCGAAGGCGAGCCCCCTCGCCATCCCCGTACGGACTACGTCAAGCTTGTCAGATGCAATCCCGGTGCATTCTGTGACTCTAGAAACTATGGTTTCCAATTCATCGGTCTCTCCAATACCGTAGATACCATCCCATGCTCCCGGGAAATCGGCAACTTCGTCGGACCTTTGCATCAGCAGGACTTTCTCACCGCTTCTGATGTACACCGTGAAAGCTTCCGACAGAATCTCACCTCACCCAGTCAACCATCCGAAGAATGACGGGAACACGTTGACCATCAGTGCTAGGATCAGGAAACCAATCGCACCAAGAACGAACATGCCAATTCCACAGACCACAATCGTCTGTCTGAACTCTTGCTTAGATGGCTTCTTTGCCATCTTGAGAATCCTGGCATAGGACCCCGTCTGAAGGCCCTTGACCCTGCCCTCTATTTCATCTTGCCATGACTGTGCAAGTTCTTCGATCGGGCCTACCTTTGAATTTTCAACAGCCATGCTACCACCTAGAAGCATCACGGCGACCTACAGACCCCATTTAAGGACAACGGGCAGTCCGATTAGGGAAGGCTCCGGACAGTCTAACTTACGAATTCAACAGTCCGGTTCCGTAGATTCCTCATTTGAGTGTGGAGCGTTGCCCCGTGAATCTGCTCGCTCTTGACTCCAGTTAGAACCAGAAGCACCCTTATGTCATTACCCATCGACTCATCAGTAGTGACTCCCCAAATCATCCGGGCATAGGGATTGATGCTCTCTCTGATTGTCTTTGCACATTGTTCGGCTTCGCCAAGGGTGAGCCCAGGTCCGCCCACGACATTCACCAAAGCTCCCCTTGCATCCGAGATATCTATGTCTAGTAGGGGGGATTGCAACGCCTCCATAGTTGCCTTTTCTGCGCCTTCCTCTGCTGAAGCTTCTCCGAGGCCAATCATTGCTACTCCTCCACCATTCTCCATTACTGACCTCAAGTCCTGGAAATCCAAATTAACAACCCCTTCTTTGGCAATCATTTCTGAGACCCCAGAAATACTCCTCATCAGCAGCTCATCAGCAACCCTGAATGCAGCATCCAGTGGTAGATCACGCACTCCCTCAACTTCTAACAGCCTTTCATTGGGAAGAACGATTACGGTATCACAAACCTCCCTAAGCCTCTCTAAACCCCATTCTGCATTCTGCCTGCGAACTGCTCCCTCGGAGACGAAGGGATAGCTCACCACGGCGATCGTCAGCGCTTCTGAGGCCTTTGCGAGCCTGGCGACGACGTGGGCACTACCAGTGCCGGTACCGCCGCCGAGACCCGCGGTGATGAATGCTAAGTCGCATTCCTCCACCTCTGTTTTCAACACACGTTCTGACTCGTATGCTGCTTGTTCCCCTTTCTCAGGGTCGCCTCCCGCCCCCCTGCCACGGGCGGAGCGACCAATCAGGACTTTGTTCGCGACGTTGACTCTCAGCAGGTGCTGAGCATCTGTATTCACTGCCATCCCCTTGACGTATTCTCCATCGAACAAACCTTCGTGCTCGAGTCTTGCAACAGTGTTGGATCCACACCCACCGCAACCGAATACTCTTATCTTCGGCTGAAGAGATTTCAGTAGGTTCACTAGGTCCGGGGCATCTTCGACTTCTGCCGTTGTCGGTGACTGCGTTTCGTCACCTTGCAATTCGAGAACCCTTTCAATAAGGTGCTTCACATCTTTCAGGCGAGTCGCAGAGAGGATAACCATTGCCCCCGAAGATAACCCTCCAAGAGGGGTTTTCGTAGATGGATTGGAAAGCGGCTACGATAGGAGGCCACTCCTCGTTCTGAGGAATCTGATTAGGAAGGTATAGGCTCCTCCCCACGCCGAGATGGCCAGTGCGAAAGTCATCCCATTCAACTCGCTATTTCCTAACATTGCCCACTCTGCCAGACCGTGCATCTCTGAGATATCCACGCCAGCTATTCCTGCGTGAGCTTGCCATGCTGCTAACAGCAGAGAAACGAGGATGATTACCATCCTATCCGCACGGGAGAAACCACCATAGATTCTGTCTAGCCCTACAGACTGTGCTTGAGTTCCCATGTATGATCCTAGCAGAGTAAGAAGACCGGCCAAATAGCCACTACTAGGTTCCTCCACGAAAGTTGAGTTCATTCCTATGGCAATCAGGAGACCGACATCCACGATTCTGTCAATGGTGTGATCCAAGAAGTCACCATAGGCACCATCAACCCCCTGATGCCTTGCCAAGGCACCGTCAAGACCATCCAAGATACCTGCAATCAGAATTATTACAACTGCTCCAACTATTGCCAGTGAGCCATTCGTCCCTTCTCCTGCGATTATCACCAGGTAGAAAGAAGCAATAGCAAGAATGAGGCTACTCCAAGTCAGAACGCTGGGATCCAGGCCACCAAGCCTGAGTACCACGGGATGAATTATCTTAGTCCACCTTTCTCTCAACTTCTCAAACATCCTACTCACTCTCCTACTCGACCCAGTCTATCGCACTGCTTGGGTCAGAGGGCTTGAAGTCATCTGAAATCCAACCCGAAATAGCCCCAACAACGCCTTCTGGGGGGATGGCCGAAGTATCGATCTCGACTATTGGGACTTCTCCCGACACTTCATTCCAAGCACCCCCCAATATTTCCCACTCCAAGTTTGCCACAATCTTCTCCTCTGAGTAACCCCTCTTAGCGAGTCGTTCTCTCAGGACATCAGGGGAGCATCTCAGTAGTATAATCCCGTCAATGGGAAGGTGATGTGATAGGTGTCCATCCACGACCAAAGGCGACTCCGGATTGATTGACCACTCTTTCACTAGTAGTGAGCACAGTGAATCGATGTCTACTGGTCTAGCATTGTCTCTGATATCGACATTTCCAATGCAGCCATGGAGTTCAGCCAAACCCTCCATCGTGACTACCGACATCCCCATCCCTTCGAGTAACTCGGCCGATGTTGTCTTCCCAGTGCCCGGAGTTCCAGTCAATGCTAACCTAGGGATGTTCTCCACGAGTATAGCGAAGACATCGGATGACATGAACGCTGCGTGAAAAAGCGTAACATTGACCTTTTATCGACGCCGCCGTCATCTTAGTATGTCCGGCGATACCACATGGATTGGGGCCATGAACCCCCGAAAGAATAAGCTAAATGTCCTACTTCTAGCCATTCCCGTTACTGTTTACTTCAACTATGTCTCTAGTAATCCCACCATGGCATTCTTCTCTTCCCTAGTTGCAATTATGCCACTCGCATTCCTAATGGGGAAGGCAACAGAGGAGATTGCATTGAGGACGTCGGAGTCGCTGGGTGGTCTGTTAAACGCCACCTTCGGAAACGCCGCAGAGTTGATCATTGCTATTCTTGCCATAATGCAGGCAGCAAAGTATCCTGGCACTCAAACTGAATCTACGATGATACACTTGGTCCAGGCGAGCTTGATAGGTAGCATTCTTGGAAACCTTCTGTTGGTAATGGGCCTAGCTTTCGTGTGGGGGGGGATTCACTACACTGAGCAGAGATTCTCCGAAACCCAAGTTAGCTCAAATGGATCTCTTCTTCTGCTTTCGATGATTGTCCTAGTAACCCCCTCAGTCTTCCATTCAACTGTAGGAGGGGAAGAAGGTGATTCAGGAGTAGCAAACCTAAGCCACATCGCATCTATTGTCCTCTTGCTGATATACGGGCTCTTCCTGTTCTTCCAGTTCCGCACACACGTCCATCTCTTCGCAACAGATGGGACCCATCATGAGGAACCAGAGATGAGTCAGAGCGACTCAGTAATACTGTTGGTCATTGCAACTGTGTTGGTATCATGGATGGCGGAGGTACTCGTGCATTCTGTAGAGTACGCCGCAGATGACTTGGGCTTGCCACATCTCTTCATCGGAGTAATCCTCCTACCGCTTTTTGGCAATGCAGCGGAGCATTTCACGGCAGTTTCAGTTGCTGCCAAGGACAAGATGGATCTCTCCTTTGCCATTTCCATGGGTTCTTCAACGCAGATTGCTGTCTTCGTTGCGCCACTGATGGTTGCCCTTTCATGGCTACTAGAAGTACCTCTTACATTCGAGTTCGGAATACTGGAGACTGTCTCCGTCTTCCTCGCAGTGATGATTGTCAACTCGATAGCATCGGACGGGAAGTCAAATTGGCTAGAGGGTGCGATGCTGCTTGGATCATATGCCGTTCTAGGAGCAGCCTTCTTGTTCCATCCCTGATGTTATCTTACAGATCTGCGTAGTAGTCCTTTACAGCATCTTCGAGCTTTATCGATGCATCCCGTTCGTCTATGCTAAGGGTACTGCCATCTCTCCGCAGTGCCTCTCCACCAACTAGAACGTCCATCACCCTCCCCCCTGAGTAGATGAGGTTGGCCAGCAATCGCCTCCCGTCTCTTCCCCATGGCCTCATCCTGACATCATTGAGATCCCAGGTCACCCAGTCACTAGAGCCCTTGCATGCCAGAGACCACGTTTCCTCGGGTCC
Source organism: Candidatus Thalassarchaeaceae archaeon (assembly GCA_034399535.1). Lineage (GTDB taxonomy): Archaea > Thermoplasmatota > Poseidoniia > Poseidoniales > Thalassarchaeaceae > UBA36. The sequence goes on along the minus strand of DASCSS010000025.1, from coordinate 21,539 downwards.
CAGTATCTTCGCGTCCCAGTGATCGTGGCGTTGAACTAAACTCGCTGCCTTTGACTCCGACCTCATATCCAGAGAGTTGTTGCTAGCCGCCCCGTCAGTACCAAGGCGAACGTCCACACCTGCATCCTTCATGGCAGGATAAGACATGGTTCCTCCGCATGCTAGTTTCTGGTTGCTAGTCGGACAGTGGACCGCATGGGCCCCATTCCTGGCAAGTATCCGCATCTCTTTTTTTGTGACCCAGCCGCAGTGAGCACAAACGGTTCCGTCAGTGAAATAGTCAATTGAGTCGAGGTACTCAATCGGATACATTCCATGCTCTGAATGACAGTCAGCAACCTCTTTCCTGGTCTCGGATGTATGAATGCTTAACGTGCAACCTGTCTTCTGGGAGATCTCAGAGGCCTTCCGGAGAGTCTCTTCAGAGCAGGTGTAAACTGAATGCGTCCCGATTCCATACTCTATCCTTTCTGGTTCGGGGGAATCCCTGGAAAGCAAACTCTCGATATTTGCCAGAGCCTCGCCTGCCCCCTTTGGGTATGATGGTGTGGGGAAGTCCGTAATGGGCCCGCACACCTTCGCCCTAAGGCCACATTCTGCAAGAACGCCTCCCACAATTTCTGGGTGGTAATACATATCACATGCGAATGTGGTTCCAGTGGCAATCATCTCAGCTGCAGCGGCTCTTGTCCCAATCTCTACAAATTTCTCAGTGAGGCCCCTCTCGACCGGGAATATCGAGGTCTCCAACCACTCCATCAAAGGAAGCCCCTCTCCCAATGACTTGTTCAGTACCATTGCGAGATGAGTGTGCCAATTCTGGAGTGAACGGGTGACTAGACGCATAGATCCATCTATGCTCTCGACAACGTCTTCGTCTCCCTTACTTTCGGAAAATGAACCGTCTTGGTGCAGCAGGAAATCTCCACGCCTAACAATTCCTTGATCATCGATCAACCAAGCGCTATCGATCCTCCTGGTCCCGATGTCCATGTACATGCTCCTCAGGCCGCGAACCTCAATGTTTTTCCTATTTGCAGACAGCCTTTAGGATGCTCACGGTCTCTCCATCAGAGTTCTTCATCCAGGCTTCTATCGAGTCTCCCAAGTGCATCGGACCTACTCCCTCGGGGGTTCCAGTCCAGACTAGATCTCCTGGAGTAAGATCATACCAACCTCTCAGGAATCCAAGGATCGAGTCTACAGAGTGCACCATTAGTTCAGTAGAAGACTCTTGCCTCTTCTCTCCATTTAAGGACAGGCCAATTTCCACATGTCTAGGATCCCAATCTACCCAAGTTCCAAGAACTCCTGAACCCTTGAAACCCTTTCCTTCAAGCCAAGGCCATCCCTTTTCCTTAGCTAGTGATTGCCGAGTCCGGTTGGTAGTGTCAATCCCTACGCACATTTGGGCTGGTTCGAGATTGTCACCAAGGCGTATCACCATTTCAACCTCGTAATCTATGTGTTCTTCGGGTGCCAATAGCGTGACGACATTGCTTCCTTCTTCGTCGGCCTCAACCAACGCCGAGGGCGGCATCAAGAAGAAGCGGGGATAGTCTGTAATGTCCCCGTAGATTTCTTTCGCGTGACCAACGTAATTCCTGAATACTGCCCATCCCACTCCCATAAGACGGCCAATCCGAAACCAGTCATTAGCGCACCGGTCATTCTTTACAATTCATCAGGTTGAAGACCAGCCTCGTCCAGAGAGGACCAATGGCGGAGGACCCTTATGGTGTGCTGGGGGTCTCAAAGGACGCTTCTGATGCAGAGATAAAGCGGTCTTACAGGAAGCTAGCCCGACAGTACCATCCAGATAGGAATCCCGGAGACGCTGCTGCCGAGGAGCGATTCAAGGCTATCCAATCGGCTTACGAGTCAATAGGGACCTCTGAATCTAGAAGTGAATATGATCAGAGGAAAAGGATGGAGGAAATGTTCCAGGGGAGAGGCAACCATTCACCCTTTGGAGGGGGTTTCGGAGGAGTCGATATCGGCGACATCTTCTCCCAATTTATGGGCAGCAGAGGTAATCAGTCACATAGGACTACCTCCTCATTTGATCAGAGGGTCGGTTCTAGGGCAGTTTCTCGAGAGAGGGCCAAGGGGGCTGATATTGCGGCTGGTCTAGACATCACACTCGAACAAGCTGTCTCAGGGGCCGAGGTCAAGTTCAGTCATCGTAGAATGAGGAAATGTTCCAAGTGCAACGGCTCCAGTTTTGGCACATCTAGGAGCTGCTTATCGTGCAATGGAACGGGAGTACAGACGAAAGGAAGCACACTCACTGTGAAAGTCCCTCCTGATGCCGAGCATGGACATCTTCTCCGACTCAAGGGAATGGGTCACGAGCACCCAGAAGGGGACTCAGGAGACTTGTTGATTACCGTTAGGCTAGATGCAGAGGAAGGAAGGCGTTGGGAAGATGGAAGACTTGTCCAAGAGGTTAGAATTCCATACACCACCCTTGTTCTTGGGGGTAAAGTAAGGATAACCACCCCCGCAGGCAAGAGGGTACAAGTGGAAATCCCAGAGGGAACAAGGATAGGAGACAGGCGCCGTCTGAATGGACACGGTCATTCCGGTGGACCTCTAGACATCGAATTCACACTGTCCGAACCAGAAAAACTTACCAAGCCACAGAAAAAGGCCCTGGATCTACTGAAGGAAAGCGGTCTCTGAGACAAGCAACCTGTAAATATCCCATTTGTCGCGAGACGTCCATGAGGGATTTCTCCAACCTCGCCGATTTCCTAATTCCGAGACGGAAGAAAGTCCACGTGCTCGTCGTAGTAGTTACTCTGCTGATGATACCCGGAGTATTGGCAACCTTCGAGCCAATTGATATCGAGTCTTACGAGATGGAGTCTCCAGAGTTGGATGCAAACATTGTCCTAAGAGAGGAATTCACAGCTGCGGGAAACATCTGGGGATTCGGAGTTTTCGTCAGAGATCCTGAGAATTTTGGAGAAGCCGACTCGGACATATCCATGATTGCCGAGTACCCAGGAAAGAACACTGGCCTAGAGACTCCTGTAGGAGGAATCCTGAACCTGACTATCTTGAGGGAAATTGATATCAACGCCGAGACTATGAGAAATCATGAGGTTTCAGAGTTCTACCTCCCCCTTGCCTCGGAGATTTCTGGCGATCCCTCGATGGGAATGCTGGATCTAGCCAATGAGTTCAGGGCATTCATGTCAGGCAACTCCTCACTTACCCAACCGCGGATTAATCCATACAAACTCGCTTCCACTTTGGACATCGAAGCATCCACCGATCCGGCACCCACAAACTGGACTGACTGTGGACAGTTGGAGTGCCTACAATTCGACGATCCGCTAGTTACGCAGGCACATATCGATATGGCTGCACACAGGATGGCCAACAATAGCAATGGCGCCTTCCTAAGATTCCTGTCAAATGACCGGGCTTTCACCCCAGACCCTGATAGCCACGTAATTGGTCCACTAAATCACCAGATTGACCCGGACGGCTCGATTTCTTCGGATGACTGGGTAGAAGGACGATGGTCCGCATCGGCAGCATGGATCATTGTCAATTTCAATAGGGAGGAGATGCAGAGCAACGGCTGGACGTTCTCTTGGAAAAACGCAAGTGCAGATTTTGGATACCAATTAGACGGCGTCACACTAACCACCGACCCCGTCAGAAATTCGGTGGAGGAATGCAGAGAGAGGGAGTCATCGGGTCAGAAACTCTGCTCGGTGGAATGGGTATACCTAGTTCTCGAGGAGGATCTAAGGGAGAGCGATGAGCACATCGTTACACTGATGTTCGCAGAGAGCATCAATGTTGAAATAAACAGGGAACTACTCTCAAGCGCATATCTTGTAATTCTCATGTCCATAGTGGTTGTACTATTGCTATGGGTCAACCTCAGAAGGATATCGGACGTTGCAATCGTCAGCACTAGTCTGGTTACTTCGATGATCTGGATGTATGGGCTGATAGGATGGGCCATTATCTTGGGAAGGGGTACTGGATTTGAGATAATCTTCAGATCTCAATTTTCTAATCTGTTACCAATTCTGATTCTGGCTCTTGAGATAGACGACAGCTTGCACAGCCTGCACAGGTACAAGGAGGAAAGGCGCTTAGGAAAGGATTTGGAGTATTCAACCCGCATTTCCATCAGCAAGGTCGGCCTTGCCATAATGCTCACTTCAGTAACCACAATAATCGCTTTCATGGCGAACCTGTCTTCCAGTATTGCAGCACTGAGATCCTTTGGAATCGAAGCAGGACTGGGAGTAATGTGTGCCTTCTTCCTCACTGGACTCTGGGTTCCTTTGCTCAGATTGGATGTGGATATTTGGCTCCAATCCAAGGGAAAACTAGTGGACGAAAGGGACGATACAATCCACATGATACCCAAGTCATGGCTTTCGAAGGTAACCCGTGGGTCGGCGAAGTTTTCTCCGCTAGTAATGGTTCTCGCGCTTCTAGTCACCGTGTTCGCCACTCCAATAATGCTGTCACTTGAAGGGGACTTCCAGGTGGAGGATTTCGTGGATGGGCAATCCGATCTTGCTGTAGGTGTTGGCCTGATTAACGAACGATTCAGCGACGAGGGAGAGCCCGCATTCATCCTTATTGAGGGTAACATGACCAATCCGCGAGTCCTTGATGCGATTGAGGAGCTCCGGGAAAATATGAATTCACATGGACCGGATGAGCCCGACCAGATTTCCAGGCTTCCAGGTGGGGACATCGAGCTATTGGGAATAGACCAGATGCTGTGGTATGCCCGTGCATCTATGGCTTGGAACCAGACTCCGTTCGAGGAGGCTGGCTGGAACTTCAGTTCCAACGACGGGGGAATCGGCTGTGAAACCATCCTAATTCCAAATCGTGACCGAGACTATATTTTCATCCCTTCAACCAATGACAGCAAGTGCCTGCAATTCATCTACGGCTTCATCATGACGAGAGGTGTCCCATCCAGCGGGGGATACCCAGCCCTTTCGACTAGCATAGTTGGTGAGTTCATCCAAGTCGAAGGGAATCTGGACTACGACAGACCATGGCTTACAGAGGCGGGCAAGTCCCCAAAGTATCCACGGGCATCCCTCAGATTCGGTCTATCCAGTCCAGAGCAATTTGCCCTGGTGGAGCCCGCACTTGAACAACTAGAAAGAGACATGATTCCTCTACAGAATCTCTCTAAATCCCCACTCAGGGACAGAGCTCCCTTTTCTGATGCATTCTCCGATGAGGAATACCCAGTAACTTGGGCAATCCCTGCCGGGGAACCCGTGGTTAGATTCGTGGCTGCCGACTCGATGCAGGATGATCTGCAGGACACCATCCTCATTGGCGTAATTATGTGCTTCATCACACTGTGGTGGGGTTTCCGCACCGAGTCCCCTCTTTCCCAGCGCCTTCCCCTATACTCGAGCGAGCCCAAAAAACTTGCAATTACGATAGCCCTCAATACCATTATCCTGTCATCGACAGTATACCTTTTCTTGGGGATGAAATTCGCAATTGCCTCAGTATTCCTCTCTGTGGCGCTATCTTTCCTCTGGGGCTCCACTGCATTTTTCTTTGCCGCCGTAGCAACAACCCCCATCCTGATGATGATTATCTGGCTGTATGCCATGGTTGGAGTCATGGGGTTCGGCCTAAACATGGTGACAGTTTCGATAGCAGCGATATCACTGGGAGTGGGAATAGACTATGTCATCCACTTGGTTGAGAGATTCCGCGAGGAGATTGAGAAGGGTTCTACGACCATTGATTCACTAGGTGTAGTGGGCAGTGCTTCGGGTCTGGCACTATTCGGCTCCGCAATCTCAGACTTCGCCGGTTTCTGGGTGATCAAGCAGTCTGAAATGGGCTTCTTCTCCACTTTCGGCCTTTTCTGCGCCATCATGATTGGCCTCTCATTGATTGCTAGTATGGTAATAGCGCCTGCTGCCTTGGGCCTTCTTCATCGAGCACACAACTCCTACCTTCATTCATGAGATGAGTTAGAATTCAAAGTAAGAGGAAAGAAAATCTATATTTGGGTTGATGGGGAGATTACAACAGTACGGTTGTAGGGTACATGGCCTTTGAGTGTAACATAGATGCCAGAGGAAGGGCTTTCCGCCTAAGGATCGGAATTTTAGTAGTAGTCTTTGGATTGGTTATCGCAACAGTATTTTTCGCTATAGACAATATTCCCAAACTTGCATGGCTCATTCCCCTTGCAATAGTCGCAGGCGGGGCATTCTCAATTTTTGAAGCTCGAATTGGTTGGTGTGTAGTTAGGGCCTTTGGATTCCGCACTTCCCTGTGATCCCGATCATTTCCACATACCAAGTGAATCCCTAAGTGCTGATTCTAAGTCACTATGAAGGAATTCATATCCCTCTCGAACAAGTCTATTTGGAAGTACCCTCTGACTATCGAGTGTCAACTTCACGCCCATCTCTCCAAATAGCGACTTAACCATGAACCTCGGGAGTGGTGCGAATGCCGGACGCCTTAGCACCCCCCCGAGGATCTTGGCAAACGATCTCTGACGAACCGGTTGGGGGGAAGTTAGGTTGTATACGCCTGTTGATTTGTCACTCATCAGAAGGTGGTGAATGGCGTATATTTCATCATCTAGTGAAATCCAGGACATCCATTGTTTACCCCCTCCCATAGGCCCACCAGCTCCAAATCTAAACGGAAGAAGCATCTTTCCAAGAGCACCACCTGTAGCAGCGAGAACTATTCCGCTTCTTAGAAACACAGTTCTCACATCAGAATCCTTGACTTTGGATGCCGCTTGCTCCCATTTTGTACACACTTCGGGAAGAAAACCCTCTCCAACCGCACTATTTTCTGTTAGATTCTCCTCTCCCCTTGAACCATACCAGCCTATGGCACTAGCCAGAATGAAGCACTCCGGCTTATTATTCAACGAATGAATTGCCTCGGAAAGAAGTCTGGTACTATCTACTCTTGAATCTCTGATCAATGCCTTCCTCTTCACGCTCCATCGCTTATCCCCTATCCCCTCTCCTCCAAGGTGAATTATCGCATCAAAACCCTCCAGAATCGCTGCATCTAACTCCCCTGATTCGGGATTCCAGTATAGCTCGTTAGAACTTTCTCTTGTGTCCCTACGAACAAGCCTCCATACATCGTGCCCTCCTGTATCCAAGAAGGCAACCAATTGTGTTCCAATCATCCCCGAAGAACCTGCAACTAGGATCTTCTTCCGCGGCCCTTTGGAGAAAAACGAATGCTGCTTCATATCTCTCTTCAACCTCAATTCTCTTGCCTTGAACATCCTAGAAATTCGTCCTTTCACCAACATTCCTCTTAGTACCCTGTCCGCTAGGTTCCCAAGAGACCCAAACGGAACTTGGTAAGAGACTTCATCGACTACCGTGGTTACCCCTCTTGACTCAGCAAAATGATGATCATGCTTCCATGACCAGAATGGACCTTTGACCATCTTGTCCGAGAAGAATTGTGGAGGATTGTAGGCCGTATGCTCTGCTACCCAAGTCATCTTCAATGGACCCATCGGGAATCTGAATACCCTCTGTGAACCGATCTCTAGTGAGTCATCCGCCCTCACTTCTTCAGCAACTTCCCAGGGTGGCATTAATCTCCTGAAAGAACCTTCATGCTCAAACCACGCAAAGGTCGAATCGATATCTGCTTCGACTTCGGTTTCATGTTTGTAGTGATACATCCAATCCCTCCGGAGGTGATATGTCACTGCCGGAAAATTACCGTATTTCAGTTTTGATAATCAGCAATCATCTCTCACCTATGTGCTACCTCCATCTTTCGAAGGAGATATCTTTGGAGTCACCGAGGCTCAATTTAATTCTCAGGAATGTTCGATATAATCAAGCGCGATGACCTAGTGAGAGAGACTGAGGACAACTATGTCGGAAGACTTGCTGACCGATTTCGAAAGAGGAGACGAGGATTGCACCTTAATTTTCGCAGATGGCTCATCATTCAGATTGGATTACTTGGTAATTCGATCTCATTGCCAGTGTGCAAACTGTAAGCCCCGGCAAGAGAACGAACAAAGACACATTGAACTCAAAGAAGAAATCTCTCGCCTTAGACTGGAAAAACCTCAAGTTAAGCCAGTTGGAAGATATGGGATACAACTGGAGTGGCCAAGTGGATGCTCCAGTGGCATACACTCATTCAAGCATCTGAGAGAAGTTTGCGAGGACCACGGAACCCCAATTTGATGGATATGTCCCCTGCGAAGAAGTCAAATTCTCCATCAGTCTCCCAATCACGTCGGAGTATTCGGTACAGCCCGTTGCTACGGTGGGATTAACATGGCATTGGATGAACCGGAGGACCGAGTTACCGAGTTAGACGAAGAGGACGAGTGGCAACTCTATGCTTCAGCAGGATACGCTTCAACCGACCTATCTTTCGATGAAGAAAAGGCTGAGGATTCTGACGAAGACGAGATTTGGTTCGATGGAGATGACTATGATATTGGGGGTACCCCAATCAACTGGGACGCACCACCCTGTCCCGCTCCACTCGGAATCGCCCATGTAATCAAGATGGGAGTTTGCGATCACTGCTTGGGAAGAATATGTGGGGGGAGGCTCTCGACCTCAACCCCTGGGCATATAATTAGAGAAGAGGCATATGCGAGGGATACAGGTCTTCCAGAAAAGGTCATTCAGGACTACTGCCCTCTTTGTGAGAACTTATTCGAAGATGTCAATAATATCGTGGATAGAGTCTTCGAATCACTATCGGGGACCCAATTCTCAACAATGCAGTTTGGAATACACCTTCCAAAAGATCTCGTCCAGGAAGAGGATCGAATTCGAACGAAATATGGGGCCCCTGGCTCCTATCCTCTCAAGGGAGCGATAGTCGCGTCAATCCACCGCAGAATCATAGAACAAAATAGGAAAGTTGACTTTGTCAAGGAGATACCAGATGTAATGGTTCTAGTTGATGGTCTTACTCTTCGGGTAGATGTAGATGTAAGGCCAATCTTCCTGTATGGTAGATATCGGAAGTTATCCCGAGAAATCCCTCAGACTCGTTGGCCGTGTCGCTCTTGCAGAGGAAGAGCTGACGGTTGTGATTCGTGTCAAGGGTCCGGATTGCAATACGCCCATTCGGTACAAGATATAATTGGGGAACCTATCAGGGAAGCACTCGATGCCGAAGACACTTCCTTCCATGGAATGGGCAGAGAGGACATAGATGTCAGATGCCTAGGATCTGGACGTCCGTTCGTGCTGGAAATAAAGAAACCCCGTTTGAGGGAATATCAAACCGACGAACTAGTAATAATGGTTAATGAAAATGGCTCAAACAACGTCGAGATCGACGGGCTTGTTTGGTGCAAGAAGTCTAAGATTAACGAAGTCAAGCAATCGAGGTCCGAGAAATCCTATACGATTAGGTTTGGAATATCCGAAACTGGCCCTGAAGAAGAAGTAATTGAAGCCATACTTTCCCTATCCGGGCAAATCATCGAACAGGAGACCCCTAAACGAGTCTCCCACAGAAGAGCAGACAAGATTAGGAAGCGGAAAATCGTCTCAATTAGGGATGTGAAAGTGGAGGAAGAAGAAGTACAGATGACCCTCAGGTGCGAGGCTGGAACATACGTCAAGGAGTTGGTTCATTCCGATGGGGGCAGAACAAAACCTTCGGTCCAGAGTGTCATTGGAGCCGATTGCGAAGTAATTTGGCTCGATGTCGAGGATATACACTATGAATGAGTGCATGAATAACATCCGAGTCCTTAAGAACGCCCCACAGGTCGCCCGCTTTCGCAATAATGGAGTAGTGAGAACATGGTCACCCGCACAAAGGGGTCTAGAAGAGGAACCAGAAGCATCCTCAGCAAGGACAAGAGGAACCGGCGAAGGCTCTTCATCGGAAGAGTAATGCATACTTACGAAGAAGGAGACAGGGTGGCAATTGTCTTGGATGGAGCCCAGCAAAAGGGGATGCCACACAGGCGATTCCAGGGGAGAACCGGCGTAATTTCGGGAACCCAGGGAAGGGCTTACGTCATCCGAGTTTCCGACGGAAACATGCCGAAGACTGTTGTTGCGCGGCCGGAACATTTGAGGCCAATTGAATAGGTGAATAATATGACTAACAGAGAATTCGTCGATTTTGCTACTGTCCGAGATAAGCTATTGGAAGCAATAGACCGAAGAGGCGAGATTTCGTATGAGCAGACAATGGCGCTTCAACATGCCCAGTGGAAGGCTAGTGCTAGCGGCCACCCATCAGGAGACATAAAGACCGATCCAGCAGTTTATGCTGGACTAATGGCAGAACTGATGCAGAATGAGAAACTGAACCAGCATCCTGAGGTCTGCTCTAAGATTGCAGAGCTAGGGCCACTAACCGTTGCCGACGTCAGGGTGGTCATTGCAAGCAAGAGGATTGCAATGGATACATCAGAGGTAGAGGAGATAATCACTGTTGTCCGCCAGCATATTCTCTGAATAGCAAGCAATCGATTCCCTAACTACTCATTTCATGAGGAAGAACCCATCTGCGAGGCTCGAGGACATGCTGCCTAGAGACACTCCCGATTCTGATGGGGACACCATTGGGCCCTATGACAACGAGACTAGCCTCCGGATTCTCGATGTTCAGGATAGGAGACCAATTGGCCTCGAGATTCAATGCATCACCGAGCCGTCTTTGCATATTGTAAGATCTAGGATCAGCGAGGGGGTTTCTGTTTCCGTCGGAGACTCGATAGAAATTCCCTCAGAGGACATCGGACATCTTTCTGAGGTTAGGCTAAAGGATCTCACCGGGTCCTCCCAACAGGAATTGGTCGGGGCACTAAGTGCTTCGATAAACCTCAATCCAGAAACGCACCTGAATTATTACAATAGTGCTGGCCCAATGTCACTGAAATTTCACTCCTTCCAACTATTGCCTGGAATAGGCAACTCAAAGGCCATACAGATGGTTCAGTTGAGGGGGATGGCAGGATGGGAAACATTTGAGCAGATTGACAAGGATTGTGGAATCGAGTCCGTTACACTCCTTGCAGAGAGGTATGTCAAGGAAATGGAAGATGTGGCACAGACACCCCGCTTACTTGATTTGCTGGTACGCTCAGAGAAATGATATGGGGACGCTGGACGATCTCGACACTCGCCTTCTCGTTGACTTATTGCGTGATAGGTTAGTCCCCCAGAAGTCTCTCGGGCAACATTTTCTTGTTGACGAGAGGGCCATTGGCAGACCAGTGGCGTTAGCTGGGGAGAACAAAGTCCCCTTAGACGAGGAGTCTCACGTACTGGAAATTGGACCCGGCCCCGGATCACTCACTCTAGCCCTACTGCGTTCCCAAGCAAGAGTGACCGCGATGGAGTTGGATCAGGAGTCTGTTAGACACCTTGAGAGAGTCTTTGGAGGCCGAGGATGTAAGTTGGACATCCAACTTACCGATGCTGTATCAGCGAAATGGCCAGAGGGATTGACACATGTGATTTCGAATTTACCATATCAGATTTCAAGTCCAATTATCGAGAGAATAAGGGATTATCACTCTAGAAACCCGATTAAGGCAGTGATATTATTGGTCCAGGAAGAGTTTGCAGATAGGATGGTAATGTCCTCCGTACCCTATGACGTGGGCCCTCTTGGATTGAATCTCTGGTTAGATTTCGCTGTATCAAAAGACATCAGAGTCCCACCTAACTCATTCAGTCCTTCTCCTAGGGTGCACTCTAGGATTGTTGTCCTCCTTCCCATAGAAAGAGTAGAGACCAAAGGACTAGACAAGCAGATGTTCAGAATGATTACTAAGCACTGCTTCACAAATCGGCGAAAGAAACTGAGAAACCTCTTGTCCAAACCTCCCCCTAGAATCTCTCGTTTGAATGGATGGCACAAGGGAAGATGGAAAAAGGCCCACACCTCTATCCTAGAGTCCAGTGTAGATGGTTTGGAAGTTGGTTGGCACGACCTTAGACCAGACATGCTAGAACCAGCAGAATGGGTTTCTCTAGTGAGAGGTTTCTCAATTGAATAGGAGTTTTTGGGACATTTTGACATCGACTTGATAGAGGCCCCCCCCTTCGGCCAGACAGGACTGGGACTGCAGGAGAACCAGTCGAAGGAAGGGATGGAATGGCAAAGAAGGATACCTATCTCGCATTACTTCGAAGGGGGATTGACGAGACAACAGCACAGATTCTCTCCGATGGAGGAATCAAAATTGGAGATCTAAAGAAGCTAGACTCTGAGACTCTAATCAACAACTACGGAATCAAGAAAGAGGTAGCTAATTCCGTCTTAGACGCTGTAAAGTCAGGCCCACGGTCTTCAAGTCGGCAGAGATTCCTCGCAGACGTACTTTCGGATGACACAAAGAAGGTAGACAAGATAGAAGAGACGAGATTCAAGAGGGAGCAGAAGGATATTCATGCCGAGCTCCAGGAGAAGAAGGAACAGCTCAGACTCGCAAGAGTCGAGGCGTTCAGGAATCAAAAACTTGTGATGAATCGATTGGGCAAGACCATCGAGCTGATTGTCAAATTGGAGAACACCCTCGATGATGAGTCGAAGGATGAACAGAGATCTAAACTCCGTGATCAACTTGAGACCAGGGGTCTGGAAGCAGCTAGAGACCACGAGATGCTTGAACTTGCAGGGACTCCACAGGACATTGTCGATTTCAGAAGAAAGATTGCTCCGGTTCTCTGTTTGCACGCCTGTCCTCATTGTGGAGAGGAGATGGATCCTAGGGGAAGTAACATCGTGGAAGGCCTCAAAGACTTCTCATTCGTTTGCTGGGACTGCGAAGAGGAGTTTCACGCACCCATGGCAGGAGTAGTGGAAGGACGACTGGGCAATGGGTCTAGAATAAAGATAGATCCGAAGATTAAGCCCATGATGAAGGTCGTCAGACCTCCACGAAAGGACAAGGCCAAGTCCATCACTGAATTGATGAAGAGGGATCTCGAGTCAGCCGGAGCATCGGCAGAAGAGCTTGAGGCAGCCCTAGAGTCCAGCAGCCTGTCGGGGGTGCTCATGAGTATAGACGAGTGGATTGACCAAACCATTGCTGCAAAGGGGTATATTCAAGCTCAGGAGGACAGGGAGGAATTCATCATAGCCACAGGAGCCGGTGCTACGAAGTTCAACAAGTGGATGAAGAAGGCAGGTTTGCGCTTCAACAAGCAGACGGGAAGATGGACTCGCTGGGAGGACCGGTGAACTCCGGATGTCCGATAGCCTTCCACTAGTCAGATTCTTCCGGGGTTCAGAAATTATTGGCCACGCTGAGGCAGAACCCGAAACACCTCTTGTGGAAGTGGCCGAACTAGCAGGAATCAACATCCCTACAAACTGCACATCGGGAAACTGCGGCACATGTTTAGTGAGGCTGATTAGTGGTGAAGTAGAGCTCCCTGATGTATTACCCCCCGGTCTTGATGATGACCTCGTTTCAGAGGGTGGCATTCTCACATGTTGCCTATTTCCATTAGGAAATTGTGACATTGATATCATCCCTCCTCTGTAGGTGAAACATTGACTGTTTGGAGCGATTCCGGGTTCCTCCTCTCTCTTGCCATCACAATTGTCGGCGTCCCAGTGATGTCTTGGTGGCTACTGACCAGAATTTCCCTGAAACTCCGAGAAGTCGAAGAACGAAAAAATAGGGCAAGCAGAACGGAACCAGATTCTGGTAACGAGTAACAATCAAATTTGTTACAAACTATTCGTTTACCGCAGCCGTCCATCTATCTGACTGGGGGATTCCAACCACCTCTATGTGGCATGCAAGAACACCTTTCTGTTCCATTATCTCGCTTCTAAGCTCAATCAGATCACTTAGGCAGCACGGACAGTGAGGATGAGCCGGTCTGAACCAGAGCTCAACTATTCCCGAGTCGTCCACCTCTACTCCCTTCAGGATGGATGAATCAGTGATCGGCTTGCCATGGGGCTCCTTTCGATTCCTAAGTAGCCTAGCTAGCCTTTTCTGCGCCTCTGATTTGCTACCTTTGGTTATTCTTGACACTCTACCACTCCGAAATCCGAGGGAACCCAACTCCTGCAGTGAGGCATTCCATGCCATCTCTGGTCCTCACCCAGGTGTCTTCGATTCCTATTGCTCCATCTGCATGGATTACCTTAGGCTCAACTGCCATGGTTCCTCCCATTGGCAATGGCCGATCAAAACCTATCGCTACCACCGGGGTCTCATCCAACTCGAGGCCAACTGAATGTCCAAGGAAGCTAGCCTGATCTGGAGCCATTCCCATCAAGTGTTTGGAATGGCCCATTTCAGCGGACATCTTGCTCCCAGTCTCCCATGCTTCCGAACAATCATCTCCTCGACCGAGTGAATTTACTACCCCAGCGCTAATCTCACACATTTGTTCTAGCCTACTTTCCCACTCAGATGATAATTTCCCAGCACTGAACATTCTCGTGCAGTCTGATACGTATCCTCTGTGAACATGTACAATGTCAACCAATACTGGTTGTCGCTCTTCCACTCTAGAGAATCCAGCGCCGAGGGATGTCATCGGACTGCCCCCAAGACCTCCGACGGCGGAATCAAAGTAGGACGGCACTGCTCCAGATCGTCCGGCTGCTATGACCACCCTGTCGCAATCCATTGGCCATTTCCTCATTCTGATGCGTCCCCCGAAGCCGGATTTTCTGCTGACTTCGTCAGCAGCACCTGCCATCTCCAACTCACTCTTCCCAACTCCTCCTTTTTCGTGAATCACTTCGAACATCTTGCGGTTAACTTCCCCGCTTTCCCTGATCATCGAAATCTCCCAACTCGTCTTCTCTTCCCTAAGGCTATACAGCAACTCGGTGCAATCCTCAGATTCACCACCAAGGGCAACCATCTTGGAATTAAGAAAACTCCAGCGTTCATGGGGCATCTTTCCAGCGATCATGGAAGGGCGTTCATTGCATCCCGAACTTACCAACTCATCACATAATGACGCCATCCGGGGATGCTGCTTTATTTCGTGGGGGCAATCAGTGCCACCTCCTTCGTACCTTGCTCTCTCAATAGATCTCCTGACCCACTGTACTGTTCGAATTCCGGACCCATCCGATCCGATAAGAAATGCAGAGTTCTGCCTGCCTCCCGTTAGCCAATACAACTCTACTGGATCATCTATGAATGCAGACTCAATTCCTACTTCAGACAACCTCTGAGAGAGCCTTCTCTGCCTGTCTTCCAACTCTGATACTGGGACCCTCCAGTCTTGCCCATCAGGACCAATATGTTGCTCTGGGCCCCATTCCATGTATGCTCTTGCTCGCTATTGCGGATAGGTATTTTGGGTAATATTCACTCTGAATTCCATACACAATTGCCAAAGGGGGAATCTCAGTGGACCCCTTCGTGGAAGGCGTGCTGTCGCTGGACGACATCGACCTTCGGGGACGTACTGTTCTGTATCGCGTGGACGTCAACTCCCCTCTAGAACCAGCTACTGGTAGGTTGCTTGACAATGGGAGATTTAAGGCAATTGTCCCTACTCTCAACCGACTATCAGAATCTAAGGTAGTCATCCTCGCACACCAGTCTAGACCCGGAAAGTCGGATTTCACGGACACCCAGTCCCATTGTCGAGCTCTAGGAGAAATTTCCGGTCGACACATTAGGTTTGTACCAGATGTTTGCGGAGATACTGCTATCGAGGCAATAGAGGCAATGTCGGACGGGGACATCATCTTCTTGGATAATGTCAGAGGAAATGAAGAAGAGTACGGTACAAAATACGCCTCAAACATAGATACAGAGGACACGATACTGGTCTCGCGACTCACATCAGTTTGCGATGCATACGTAACAGACGCATTCGCGGCCGCTCACAGGAGGTCTCCCACGCTTACTGGCTTTACCAACTCGTTGCCTTGCATTGCGGGATCCCTAATGGAGAGGGAGATTGAGAGTCTCAGGGTGGCTCTCCGAGATCCCCCTAGGCCTTACTTGGCAATCCTTGGGGGAGCCAAGTGCGATGACTCGATGAGAGTCGCAATAAATCTGATAGATAGGGGTCAGATTGATCGAATTGCATTCGTTGGAGTATCTGGAAATCTACTCCTATGGATCGCTGGAAATGATATCGGAGAGAGGAACAGAGAATTCATCAGGAGTACAATGGGAGACGACTTCGAATCAACTAAGTCCATGGCCGAACAGCTTTTCTCATCGCATTCGGATATGCTCTTCCTTCCCAGTGACTTAGCAATAGAGATCGAGGGCAGCCGACGTCCAATTTCCTTGGACGAACTGCCGACAGAGTTCCCGATTTACGATGTGGGTCTCGAGACTCTGGGGAAGTTGAGGCCCATTGTAGAAGAAGCCGGGTGTGTTCTTTGGAATGGCCCCGCTTCATACTTCGAAATTCCTGAATTCGCATTTGGGACCATAGAGATCCTCAATATGTGCATCGAGACTCCCGCCATGACCATCATCGGGGGCGGTCACACTAGTGCCCTTGTCAATAGTAGGGGTGCATCCGGCCAAGTCACCCATAATAGCACCGGGGGAGGGTCAACCATGAGTTTCCTATCTGGAGATTTCATGCCGGTGATAGGCTCCCTCAAGGAGTCTTGCAAGAAATTTCGAGATAGACTGGAAGAAATTTGACAAGTTCTTCATGGAGCCACTGGGGAGATTCGAACTCCCGGCCTTCTGATTACGAATCAGACGCTCTACCAGGCTAAGCTACAGTGGCAGCACCGCGGCCACCTTGGGGAATGGCATAAGAGAATCGGTAGATTCTATCTAAGTTCGCTGAGGTCAACTATGTGCCCGATTCGGGATTCGACATCTGAGAGAATTCCGTCCAGAGCAGATTGGTCCCTGCCCTCGGCCCTCATCACGAGAATCGGTTCTGTGTTGCTTGGCCTACAAAGATACCATCCTTCTTGGTAGCGTACCCTAATCCCATCAACCATTGACATCTCCAAATCTGAAAACGCATCGATTACTTCGGACATCACCTGCTCCCTCTCTCCTATCAGGGGGACTTTTCCTTCGTCAGTAGTCGGATACTCGGACATGAATGAGAATCTTTCAGAGAATTGCGGACCACCCATTTGAGGAGAGGGGTCCCTTCCAACAATCTCCAGCAGCCTAGCAGCGCAGTAAATGGAATCGTCGAAGCCGTCCCAGTGGTCATTCATGAAGAAATGCCCTGACATCTCGCCGGCCATTGGTGAGTTTGGATTGTCCCTAAGCTCAAGTTTCATGAACGTGTGACCAGTTCTAACCATCTTCGGGACTCCCCCCATCCGCTCAATGGCCTCTTCTAGTGCCATACTGCATTTCACGTCGTAGAAAATAGTGCGCCGCTCTTCCGAGGCATCATCCGGTAACTCGGAGAGGACGTCTTTCACGAAAACCCCCATAAGTCGATCAGGGTGAATGAATCTTCCAGCCTCATCCACCACCCCTAACCGATCACCATCTCCGTCCATGCCTATTCCGAACTCTGCTCCATTCTCAACTACTGCATTTCCAAGGTCCACCATGTTCTTCTGCCTAGTGGGATCAGGGGGGTGATTTGGGAAAGTGTTGTCCCAGTCGCAGTACAGAGGAATCACATCAACACCAAGTCTCTCTAGCGTCTTAATGGCTAGGGGGCCGGGAACCGCGTTTCCACAGTCCAAAACAACTCGAATGTCCCTCGAAGGACTTCCCACACTCTTCACAATCGCATCGACATACGTGTCTTCGTAGTCTTCCAAAGTCTTGTAATTGCCCGAACCCGTCCTGAAATCCCCTTTCTCGAAGGTCCTCCTGATGTTCTGGAGGTCTTCACCACCCAGAGGCATCTTTCCTTGGCAAATTTTGAATCCATTGTACTCTGGAGGATTGTGACTCGCAGTGATGGCTACAGAAACATCGACTGGCAAATCAACTGTTGATCTGTACATTACGCCAGTGGTGGTTACTCCAAGGTCCAAGACATCAGCCCCGGCTGCGATTAGTCCCTTTACGAAGCTCTCGTGGTATTCAGGACCTGAGTCCCGAATGTCTCTAACAACAGAAACACACTTTGCATCAAGGTGGGTTGCTATCGCCCTACCAAGCCTCTCTGCAAAATCAGCATCCAGTTCTGAACCAGCAATTCCCCTAATGTCATATGCCTTGAACACGCTCATGCACTTTTCCTCCAATCGGTACTTCCTAATTCTTTGCTGTAAATGACTTGTTCATTTTGCATATTTCTCGGCACCATGGAAGTGCAGAGAAACATAGTCTTCTTCTCCAACAACCCAACTGTCGTGGGGGCTAGGTCCTACGTAGAATATATCGCCAGCGCGCAACTCATGAATTTCTCCATCTTTGAAGGCACAAGTTGCCACTCCCGATACAACCATCCCTAAATGCTCGACCTCACAGAATTCGGTGCCAGAAATAGGTGACACATCGACCGACCACTTCCATCCGGGATAGTAAGTTGCCCTTCCGATAGTCATACCTTCAAAGTGTACGATCTCAAACTGGCCCTTTTCGAATTCCCTAATCTCGTCAGGTTCCTCGAATCTCTTCACAATTATGTCAATGGTTGACATCTATACTAGGGCCTCCTCCAGTTCAGCAGGGAGATCAGTCCTGAATTCTCCAGAGTTGCGAAAGGCCTCGCAAACAATTTCGACCAGTGCCCCACCCGGAAGATTTGAGACCTCATAGGCGGCTCTCGCCGGCGGTATTGTATCTCCCAGCCATCCCGAATAAAGCTCGTTTATTTCGGAGTAGAATCCAATGTCCGTCATTAGAACAGTCACCTTTACCAAATCACCTTTGGAACTGTTTGCAGCTGCAAGGAGATCATCTATCTTTGCCAGAGTTCCTAGAGTTTGAGACGTTATGTCTTCCCCTGCCTGTACATCGATTTGACCAGATAGCCAGATATGATCTCTGACGTTGATCCCAGGGCTGTATGGCCCCAACTTTATTTCTCCAGTGTCTATCTTCAGCTTCCTGCCCATGAGGGTGCGAGGAGATTCTGTGTTTAGGGTTACTTGCGAACCTGCTCGATGATTCTGATGTGGCTCCCAGCCACCTCTTCAGCAGTCAGATTGGCAATCGGTACCCAAGCGGCATCCAAAGCGTCATCACCGCCCCTTGGAACCGCCTCGGGGTCTACATCAACTAGGTAATACAGGGCAATAATGTGCTTTCTAGGATCTCTTTCAGGGTCACCATGGATTGCGAGCTCTATCGGATTTTGACCAATAACCCCAGTCTCCTCTTCAAGCTCGCGCAGGACCGCGTGTGACGGGTCCTCGCCGTAGTTAACGAAACCACCCGGAAAGGCCCACTTACCTTTCCAGATTTCTGGCTCACTTCCTCTTCTGATAAGCAGGGCCTCAATTTCCCCCCCCCTCTCCCTTAGTGCCACCGAATCTACTGCTACAGCCGGATTCCTGTATCCATCCCGTCCGCAGGTTTCACAAGAATCACTCACCATAGCGACGCCTCCTCAATTGGAAAGTCTCAATCGCGTCATAGAGCTCCTTTTTTGAGAAAGAGGGCCAATGAACGTCCGTGAAATATAGCTCTGAATAGGCAATCTGCCATAGAAGAAAATTCGAGATCCGTTCCTCTCCGCTAGTCCTGATTACTAGATCTGGATCAGGCACATCAGCATCATATAGCCGATTCGAAATCTCGTTGGTGTCAATCTGCTCTAATTTGAGCTTTCCAGAGGCATGGTCCGATGCCACTCCTTTCACAGCATCAACAATCTCTTCTCTTCCACCGTAAGCCAGGCAAACGGTGAATGTGAAGTCAGAATAATCGCTAGTCCTTTCTTCAGCCATGGTTATTGCCTCTCTAACCCGAACGGGAAGCAACTCCAGCCTTCCCGCAACCCTAATCCTGACCTTCTTTGCGTGAATCCGGGGGTCCTCGACAATCTCGTTGAACCCTGTTACGTATAGGTCGTAGAGCGAATCCAACTCTCCCTCGTCTCTACTTGAGATGTTTTCAGTTGACAGTGCATAGACTGTAAGAAAGGGAATACCCAAATCTAGAGTCCAGTCCATCACCTCCTTGAGTTTCTCCTTGCCACGCCGGTGGCCTATTTCTGTGCCTATGTTCTTGCTCCATGCAAACCTCCTATTTCCATCCATGATGATTGACACGTGCTCCGGTAGGATTCCCATCATCACTCTGGTTTTCTGCCTACGGATCCTTACCCTGTCCAGCCTTGAGACAACACCCCACGCCAAACCGGAGTTCGACACGACTCTCGCTGGATAGGCGAAAATCCTGAATCGAAGAAGACCCTTCGCGACTCCGTCGAAAAACCTCCCAATCATCGTTCTTCGCCGTCCCATCTGGCCACCCGCTGCATTCACATGTTATGACAACTGACTAGCCATGATTTATTCGAAAACAATGTCCACATCATCTCCTATTCTGTTCAGAAGACCTCTTTCTGGATTCACAACAATTACCTCCCCGGCATGACTCCAAACATCCAGATCATGCTTGCTGTTTCCAGCATAAGAGAACCCACCCTCACCGAATCTAGCAACCAGTGCTTCTGCCTTCTTCTTTCCCCTGAGATTGAAGGACACATCAGAAGCCATGACATCTGAGAATAATCCGACATATCCAGCAATTTGCTCAGCAACAAGCCTGTCTGAGGCTGTGGCCAATATGACTAACCTCCCCTTAGTATGCTCTCCGGTCAGCCAGTCGAGGAACTCGGCATGGTACTCTATCTCTGCAGGGTTGAAAATCAACCTCTCCCCGAGATCGCGTTTCCATTCAGCCCTTCTTCCAGTTAGTTCTTTCAGAAGCATGCTCGGAAGCATCCAAGGTTTCCTGATGATTACCCTGATGAAGCTGACCCAACTCATGTCAGTCAGTATCAGTGTTCCATCCATGTCCACTGCTAGAGGCAGTCCCTCGGAGCCATCTTCCACGCCCCTCGCTAGGGCTGCAATGATTCAAGCCTTCGCCAACCGATTCAATGAAGCCAAGGACCCTTTCCTAGAAGCCGAAGGCATCATGGAAATGGACTGCATTTGGAGGCCTGCAGCAATGGCCCAGGTCAGTAACAAAGACCCTGCTCCAATCGGGTTCCATACGTTGACATTCGCTGGCATCGGTATGTCCTGCAAGATGATTGAGCCTGAAAACCTGACAGTTGACTCCGATTGGGAATCTCTTGTTTCTGAATTGAGTCACTGGGGCAATGTCCCAGAACCCAAGTCCCTCAATATCATGTCATTGGGAGAGGATGAGCGAGGCCCTACTGCGATTATCCGTGGTGATCATGACTGGTTGGCTGAGTTCCTGCCTTGGGGGTCGGACGGGCTTATCCGTAAGCGCAGCACTTCTTCTGGAACTAGTGCCGATTCTCCTTGTGGAGGTTACCGTTGGAAGGAAACGGATGTTATCATAATCAGGAAGCTCGAACAAAATGAGGAAAGCGCAAAGCTTCAGTTGTCGGGGACAATGAAATTGGGTGATTTATCTTCTACCAAAGAGATACTTCGAAGCTGCGGAATCGCATTGGGAAATTTCCATT
>DASCSS010000024.1:0-31812 GCA_034399535.1 Candidatus Thalassarchaeaceae archaeon | reverse complement strand
GTCGCTGCCCTGAGAGAGTTATTTGAGGAGACTGGCCTACTTGGAACGGCCAAAGCGATTGATTTCGAGCTTATCAAAGGGGGATGTGTCGTCCTTGTTGAGGTGGATAAAACACCATACTCAGACTCATGGAGTTCCGAGGACGAATCCATTGACGAAGTGGGTTGGTGTGTGATCATACCAGAGGACTCGGCCTGGGAGGATTCGGAGATTGAAAGGCTTAGGGATCATGATTGGAGTGCTTCGATAAGCCTGGAATCCTGAATCTCACCGGACCTCTCTAACATTTCCTCCAACCATGTGGACTCCCCAATTATATTTCCAGCATCGATAACCAATCCGAGATCATCCCTCGGGTCCCCGGAAAGATCCAAAAATATGTGTGGGATTATTGAATTGATGACCTCGCGTACATCATCGGGATTGGATGGGGCTCTTGAAATTCCAGATGTCTCTCTGGGTTGGGCATTGGTGATTCTTTCTAACATCCTAGGTGATGAGGTTTTCACATCGTCCAATGCAATGTCAAGCCATTCCATCGCGCAAACGATAGACTCTGCAGACATGCCACTTCCAGAGAGTCTCTTCAATGCGATCCAAAGATGACGCATAGCAGATTCCAAATCTCCAATTTCCACGAGAATCCGACCTGACTCAAGTCTTGATATCCCAATTACCTCATTTGAGTGACCCGATGATGAAGAGATGTCCGACAATATTACCAGGGCCATCATCGGCTCACCGTTGTTCCTATGCCAGGAACCAAGGTTGAGAAGGGCGATTCCATGAATTTCCGTGCCTGTTGATGTTGCAGATAGTCGTTCCACGCACCACCTAAGTTCCTCTCCTATTCTTCCATGGTCGATGGTTCCCAAGAGGGCCCTTTCCATCCTAATCCACGCCTCTGTCTCATGATTTCTCTCTTCGATGCTCCGAGAACGTTGCAATATGTTCTCACTGATTTTGATTGCCTGTTCCTTTTTACCCTCCGAAAGTAGGGTTCGAAATAGTATTGAGTCGATGTCTAGGGCCTGATGGTGCCCGGGTCCACCAGAACTCATATCGGTTCACGCGCCTTCGAACTCTTCGGCCATGTTCTCATATTGCTTTCTTAGGGAGTCCTCACGACCAATTAGCCTCTTCAGATGTTCCTCTACCGCCTTCTTTGCCTCTTCCAAATCCGAGAGTAGTACCTCTCGATCTTCTACCTCTAGCAGGATATTGCCAAGCGACCGATAAATGGGCCGTGATGGATCTTGATTTGACAGGGCCTCTATAGTAATCCCATATTCAGAAACTTGGGAGGAAATGGTCTGAATCTGGTTCCGTACTATCTGAAGTTCCCGAGCAACGCTTTGGATATCTTCTGCAGAAACACCCTCAGACATGCCATCACCTCCTCGATGCGGACTCTAGGGATTGCTCGGAAGCAATTAATGCTCTCATTACTGTATTCCATCGGGCCCTGAGATCTGTGAAGTTTTCTGCTCGCATAGAAACCTGCAGGTTTTGGTCATTGCAGGAAAATTCAGCTTCCGTTTCAAGTGAAGAGCCCAAGGCCTCAGGCTGGTCATTTTCTAGAGATAGGACGAGCTCTAACGGCTCATTCCTCTTCTGAGGTTTCATCCGAGTCCCTCTGAGCAATCTTTCGCTCGTATTCTAGTGCTGCCTGTTGTGCAATTACGGTCATATCGGTGGCTGTAGCACCTTCCAATGATCTCCTAATTATTCGCTTGTTTGCGTCGGAGGCCCTAGTGTATGGTTCCCAGACTCCGCCTGAAAAGGTGTGTTGGCACTTCTTGCATTCCCAGATTCCCGCGGACCGCCTACGAACCTTGGGGTACTGACAATTTGGACATGTATAGTTTCGAGACTTCTTGGCAATTGCCGAACCGGCCCTTCGCCTAACGCTAACTCCGTATCTTGGACCATAGCGTGCAGTAGCACCGGCTTTCTGAGTCCTCTTGGCCATTCCATACCACCTATTACGAGTCAATGAGTTTTCTCAATTCCTTTGTCTTATCCCGGGCGTGGCCCATGATTTCTGCGAATTCGTCCTCTGTGAAAATCCCCTTTAGACCCTTCTGTAGAGAATGGACGTGGTCCCCTTCACCTAGTGTGATATGAATTCGTTCGTCACCGCCGAGTTCTTCCCGATAATTGGCATCGTAAACGAATCGGCCACCAACTTTGTGATAAGAACACATTATCGGTGTCTTAGATACGGGGAGAGGATAGTCTTCACCTACTTCGAACCTACTAGCGGGGAGGATTGCATTGTGGAGGGCAGCAATGCCAGCCAATGCAAAGGCATCGAAGAGATTCCCATCATCAGATATGGCAAAGAGGTCCAATATTACCTGCCAAGCCTTCTCACCCGGAATGATGCAGAGTGAGTCTACATCAATGCAACCAGATTCGCGAATTCCTCGGTCGACCACTCGCCCCAATTCGATAGCCTCTGGACTTGGGGGGCCTGACTCCCAATGCCTGCCTGCAATAGGGCGAATCTCGGCTGAGCACATTAGTCCGCCTTGGTTTGGCCTATCGGGATAGGGTTGCATAATCTGGAACTTGACACCGGCGAAGACTATTGTATCCCCCATCCGAACCCGGGCCGAACCCTCCGCTCGGGGCAATACTGAGTGCTCAATCTCTAATTCACGTCCCTCCCATCTCTGCCTTCCGTCTATTCTGGAATCATTATCTGCGAGTTCTGCGAGATGCGCACGGAGTAGTTTCGGAACTATAGGAATAGTCATTGAGAACCACCTCCCTTGAGAGCTTCAACAATCATCTTGTGGACTACTTGGGCGGCATCCATGTTGTAGTCCCATGCCTGTCTAAATTCTTCTTGGGATAGGTCCCCATCCATCTGTAGGAATACCAGTTCACCTGAGTTTGGAAGGATTCCCATTGGAAGATCCGCCTCGCCATAGTTGTCCTCTTCCTTGTTGAGATCGCAAACCACGATATCGTTTATCTTCCCACTGGCGACGCTGACGACCATGTCTGTCATCGGGATACCTGCGTCGGCCAGTGCAACGGACGCAGCGGTAAGCCCCACGCATCTAGTTCCCGCCTCAGCGGAGACAATCTCTATGCTGATCCTGATTTTTGATCTAGGATACAGTTCAAGCAGTACAACGCTCTCAAGAGCGTCCTTGGTCACCTTGCTAATCTCCCTGCTCCTTCTATTGAAGCCGGGCCTCATACGATCGGTTGTAGAAAATGGTGCCATGTTGTAGGCTACGTCGAGTACAGCCCTATCCTGTCGCTGAATCTTTCTCGGGTGGGCTTCCATTGGACCATAAACAGCAACGATTGCCTCGTTTGTACCCCAAGTCATTCGGCAAGAGCCATCAGCCACCGGGACAACCCCCGTTTCAATTGTGATTTCCCTTAGGTCACCGGGCCCTCTGCCATCCATCCTTAGTCCGTTTTCATCGATCATCTGGACATCACCGTAGCCTCCCATCAGTTTCCACCCCCTTCAGAAATCCGTTGTAGCCTGTTTCGTACATCGAGGATACCAGATAGTTCGCCATCAATCCACATCCTTCCGTTATCTGCCACGATAATCCGGCACTCGGTCTCTTCCTTGAGTTTGCGGAGCGATTCGCCACCCTTACCTATTAGGTGCCCCATTAGGTGAGGGTCAATATCCTCAATTACTCCCGAACGAATCTTCCTCAGGCCCATTCCCTTCATCGTGACTACGCTGGAATGTGTTTCTTCTACTTCTTGAATCCGACAGAGTATCGTGTCGCCAATATCGAGTACTGATCTCGTGCCACCAAACTCCACCTTCCCAGGACCTAGGCTCATTGGTAGGATGGCATTGAATGGTGCCCCCAATTCTACAAACCAAATGTTGTTTGTGCAACCTTCAATGAAGCCAATCACTAGATCGCTGGGCCTTGGGATATACCTAGTATGCGTTGGCACTACTGAAATTGTGCTTCCGTTGGTTCTTACTGTTCCTTGTTTTACTGCCCTCATTCGTCCTGAAACAGACAGTACTCCATGACCGGCCTCCTGTCCATCAGATTCTCCTAGATCTTCTCCAGGAATGACGAGTGTTTGGGCTCGTCCATTCTCCCGGGGTCCGCCCCCGCCATTCTCTTTACTCATGTTATCGGGCCGCGCGACCGGCAAGATGTTCATAACCGTTGATGCTGCAATGTTGGGCTTCATTAGTCCAATTCTCTTACTTCAACGTCGGAGGAGCGGCCTGCAACCTTGCTAATCAGGTCGTTCTTCATCCCTCCAGGGACAGTGACAACACATACCCAAGTTCCATCGCTGAGCCATTCTTCTTTCTGGATAGAATCCCGCAACATTTGGTTGACTCCCCCATAATCCCTACCTTGGACTTTGAATGCTAGTCGAATTGTAATGAACTGAAGTGGGATGTGGGGGCGAAGCGCCTTCACTGCCTCTTGGACCTGGCTTTCAGTGGATTTGAATGGATCGATTGGGAATCTAATCTCATCTAGGGCGTTTTCAATTCTAGTTCGGGGATGAGGGAGCTTGGTCTTAGGATCAGTAGCGGTGCTGGAAATTTCATTTACAATCTGAGATTTCTTTTCGGCTATGATTTTCTTCCGCTGGGCAGTTGTTAGTTGTATTGTGCCCTCGGCAAGTATCTTCTTGACACATTCTGACAGTTCACTAGACCCAAAGACCCCCTCGATGGAATCACTAGTCGGCCTTTCGCCGCTCCTTGCATCGGACCAGACTTCCTCGATTGCCAAGAGTTCCCCAAGGGGGACGGACTCATTATCTAGTTTCCATGAGTCAACTAGCTCTGGATCAACAAGGATTTCATAACGCTTCCCTCCTTTCTCGAGTCGGGCTAGAACCGCATCGTCCAAACTGACCATGGCTATCCAAGGGGGCCTATGGCTTAGATGGTGGGGTCTATGACAACTTTGCTAGGTGTTTCAATGTGGTTTCTTTGTCCATCTTGCTGTATCCGTTCCTTCCAACATTCGCAATTTCCACCGTTTCGGCGTTCAGATCATCTTCCAATGAGTCACGTAGTGCTTCCAATCCAAGCTTGATTGCTGCATTTTGAGTCATTCCAGACTTCCACTTCTCCTCGAAGTAGTCAATTACCGCTGATCTTCCCCGGCCAATGGCACCGGCGTGGTACGACTGGTAGGCACCAGATGGATCTGTCTCGAACAGATGGACTCCGTCATCGTCCATTCCCGCTATGAGGAGAGCAGTCCCATATGGGCGTGCACCACCATACTGCGTAAATGACTGCTTGTGGTCACACATCTTCTTCACAAGGGTTGGAACTGGAATCTGGGCACCATATGTCATCCTGTTAATCTGGCACTGCACACGCGCCCTATCGACCAATTGCCTGGCATCAGCCACGAGTCCCGAAGTGGTGATGCCGATATGATCATCGATCTTATACATCTTCTCAATTGAATCGGTAATAACCAACTTGCTCTGGATTCTCTTGTCTACTATTAGTACAACTCCGTCCTTGTATATCAGACCAACAGTGGTTGTTCCTCTCTTTACAGACTCCCGGGCGTATTCAACCTGGTATAGTCGGCCATCAGGTGAAAATGTTGAGACTCCATGATCGTATCCTCTACCGCTTGGCTGCATCGTAATCGACTCGGTGCCAGAATGGACTCTTATCAATCTTGGTCGGTTTGATGCTCCCTCGGGGAGTCATTGATAGCAGCAACGACTGGGGGGGCCATGAGGGTGGCCATATTAGCATCGGGTGGAAAGGACTCATCATATGCATCATGGTGGGCATTACTCCAGGGTTGGGAAGTAGTCTCGCTAGTCACGGTTGGCGTAACTGGAGAGGATTCAATGATGTTCCAAATCCCAAACACCGCTGTAGCTGGTCTACAATCGGCATCCATTGGAGTACCTTGGTTGCCAGTCATTTCCAATGGTTCAGAGGAGTCAGAGGTTACCGATCTTGAGAGGGCAATATCGGGACTTGCCTGTACTGACAAGGCATTTGAGGAAATGTGGCCGGAATATTTCATTACTCCGGAGCATCTGATGCTCCATTCTGGGGAGTTGGATATTGATGGCTTGGTTGTAGGTGCACTTCGCTCCGATTACCAGAAGACTAGGATTGAGTTGATGTGTGAAAGGATTGGGATTCACTCTTTCTGCCCTCTTTGGCATAAAGAGGAGAGTTGTCATATGAGTTCATTGCTAAGTCACGGGTTCAAGGTGGTTTTCACTTCAGTTTCATGTGAAGGAATGGATCGAAGCTGGCTTGGCTCGGAATTAGATGAAGAGTCCCTTGAGTCTCTGAGAAGTCTTGCCAATGAGTATCGGTTCAATCTAGACGGCGAGGGGGGCGAGTTCGAGACCATCGTCACTGATGCACCGCACTTTTCAAAGGCTATCGCAATAGAGGGAAAATCTACATGGAGAGGGAGTGGGGGCGTATGGATTGCCTCATCTTGCAGCCTTGTTAGCTAGCGCTATACTCAAACAGGAGACCATGGTCGGCCGGACTGAAGGCAATGCCAATTTCACCCCTAGACTACAGGTATGGGCGTGACCTTGCCAAGGAAATCTGGTCTCGTGAAGGAAGGCATGCTAGGCTTCTAGAAGTTGAAAGGGCGTTGATCTGGGCTCATAGTCAGATGGGAAAAGTGTCACCCGAGGACTATGATGTCATAGCAGACATTGCTGATCCTGGGATAGTTACCGCTGAGAGGGTAGAAGAAATTGAAGGCGAAACCAAGCATGATATCATGGCTCTAACGAAGGCGATGGCAGAAGTTGCAGGAGAGGCGGGTTGGTGCATTCATTTGGGTGCTACCAGTAACGACATTGTTGACTCTGCAGTTGCAATCCAGATAAAGGACAGCATAAACTTGCAGAAAAGCACGATTAGGGAGTTAATCTTAGTCTTGTGCGACATTGCGGAGAGGGAGAGGTCCACAGTAATGCTTGGTAGGACACATGGACAGGCGGCCGTACCCATAACTTTCGGTCTGAAGGTTGCTGTTTGGGTTGATGAGTTTCGTAGGCACATGGTCCGTCTCGACGAAATCACACCCCGTTGTATTACGGGAAAATTTCTGGGAGCTGTGGGCACTGGAGCGGCTCAAGGTGAGAAGGCACTAGAGTTACAAGACCTGATACTCAATGAGTTGGGGCTTGGAGTCCCCGTTGCTACGACACAAGTAGTAGGAAGGGATCGTTACATTGAGTGGGTTGGTTGGATGGCCAACGTTGCCACAAGTGTAGAGAAGGTCCTACAAGAAATCAGAAATCTGCAGAGGACCGAAATAGCAGAAGTGGCAGAGGCCTTCGACTCAAAGAAGCAAGTTGGATCCTCCACAATGGCACATAAGAGAAATCCAATTACTGCGGAGAATGCCTGTGGTCTAGCTAGAATTGTGAGATCAATGATAATTCCATCATATGAAAACGCATTACTGTGGCATGAGCGTGACCTTGCAAATTCTTCAAGCGAAAGGTTCACCCTCTCTCACTCGATGATTCTGTTAGATGACATCCTAGCAAAATGTCAGAAGGTCCTCGGGGGCATGGATGTGAACTCAGAAAGGATGTTGGAGAACATTGAGAGCCAGAATGGACTGATTATGGCAGAGAAGGTCATGCTAGAGTTAGTTGAAAGAGGGATGGCCAGGGAGGATTCCCACGAAACTCTCAGGAAGGCATCGATTGAGGCAATTGAGAACGGATATAATCTCGAAGAAGCATGTAGAAAGGACCCAGAAATTTCCAAACTCATTGATTCTGAAAGCTTGCAATCCATGTTCGATCCGCGGAGCCATCTCGGCTCATCAGAAGAAATAGTAGATTCGGCTATTTCCATCGCGCGTGAACTTTGCTCAAAATAGCATTGGGATTAGTAGTAACAGAGCAGTAGCAGTTGCGAAGGCAAATAGAAGCATTATCATTGCATGGGGTCCAAATTGGTTTACGTCATTCAATGCTACCCTAAAGAAGCCGTCTTCCATTACACCCGAAAATACAGTCAAATCCGACTCCTCGAATTCGGGAGGTGGCCTCCTAGGTATCCTCTCAATAGGACCGGAAGCCATGCATATCGCAGACGATGGCTATGATTATCCTTCTTGCCGAAATTCTTGGAAAATCATCATTCACCCCCATTTCCGCGATGACCCGTGCTTGACCTTAGTCCGGGGCCAATTCACCTTAGCTATGGGCCGGGGGCAGGAGCAACCACACTTTGTCTCAGCATCAGCGCGACAGTATTGGAATGTGGAAATAAGGTAATTTGGATTACGAGGGAGAGTTTGGATCCGGAAAGGGCATCGCAAGTTCTAGGGAAGCTCGGCGAAGAATCCCTGTTGCGTCTGACTATTTTTCGGATTAAGGATAGACTGGCCAATAGCATTACTTCCATCAGAACCCTGATTGAAAGGATGGAACGGGATGACTTACTAGTCGTAGATGACTGGTGCGAGAGACACGGAAGAGCCAACCCTGGTGATATCGAGGCAATTCATGAGTTAGTGTTTAGGAAGCCGGAATGTGGGGTAATTATCACCTCTGCCTATGTTTCAAGTCCAGCCCCCAAACAGGGGGGAAATATTGGTGGATTGACTCCAAGAGGAGGGAGGGCTCTCAACGAACTAGTAAGGGTGGTTTTTCTATACGATGACATGCAGAAAGTAGGCCACAGAATTCTGAACGATTCAGGACAAAAATCCCAGATTTGCCTTTCTAGTTCTGGTTTTTCCCCAATATATCCTCATTCCTCGGAGTGACCATGCCAATCCAGTAATTCGCCCATATGCTCCAAAGCATCATCATCTGGCTCGATCAGTTCTTCCGGTTTCCTTGCCCGTCCAGTATAGGTTCCTTCGTTAAACTTCCCCGAGATGGCCCTACGTTGCCTCAATCTAAGAATTCCCCATACGAGGGCTGCTGAAGTCAAGACTAGGATGAAAGAAGCAACAGATTCGAAATACTGATTCACGAAGATGGGAAATGGCTCCAGTATTTGTTGGTGCTGATTACATCAGAGAAACTGGACGAGCTAGATGTCGACGGTTCGAAGGCGTTGGCTCGACCCATTCACCGATTCCCACATTCAGGGATTCTTGCCACGAATTGCACATCCAATACTTAGGAGTCCTATTGCCGCAAATATTGCATCGCAGCCCTTGTCCCTTGCCCTCGCTCCTCATGGAAATTGCACAACAAACAGGGCGGCCGGCAATTCGTGGACTTGGGGTGTCAACTCGCAACTTCTCGAGATGAATAGAGTCGTCAGGAGCAAGTAGTCCGGCCCAACTGATCATATCACCAGGAATTAGTGACCTTAGTAGCCTGTTGACAGGCCCGCCCTCGGAGAATGCCATGAGAGAATACGAGCGCTCAGGGGATATAGCGTGAATGACTGCATGTCCGCCCTTTGTTTCAGAAGGAAGCGAAGTTACGGTTCCACTGTTTAGAGATTCGATGTGATCGTCGCTGAGTTGATTGGTTCGATGCGTAGCGTACATTGAACATGACTCGACATCATCCCTATTCTGCATCCATTCGTGCGCTGCAGAAACGGAATGCTCTGTCGCCCCTCGGATGCCATAGAGAACGGGGCACGGTGTTCTTGGGGCAATCAAACCGCGTCCCTTTGTAGGGTCGCGATTTACGAAGGCCCCGGGGTGCAGGGGCTCAAGTTCCATCACAGACTGTTCACTAACTTGGCGAGGTGAGCCAATGCGTTTTTCTTCCCTCCATGCAATCAGCTCCCAGGATGATGAGTCCTTTGGTTGCCATGAGATTGCTGCACTCGCCCCCACGACACCCCAAGATGAGTCAGAGAGTAGGACTGTGCAACCTCTATTTCTTACTTCAAGGAGCCTTTTCTCACAATCTACCTCACCTCTAACTGCAGACCAGTACCAACTTTCGGGAACTGCTTCCTCGGAGATAACCAAACAGGGGGAAGGCGCTATACGGGAAGGAGGATAGTTTTGTGTCAGCGTAGTAAGGTCAGAAAACCAATCACTACAGATAGATAGGAAAGACTCCTTGTCTTCCTCGCGGATTAGAATGGTTGCCCCGAGGGCGCCGTTTCCTCTTGTGCGCCTCTTTGCGAATGGCCATAGTCTAACCAGTCGGCGTTCAATATGGACTGATTCCATGTTAGAGCTGATTGTATTGATCAGATTGGCCATCCTCTCTGTAGTGCATCCAATCTCAGAATGATCGGTATCATCTAGACCGAGTCTAAGTGTATTCAAGGGGGCTTGTTTAGACATCCCCATCACCAATTATCTCATCAATCACGCCAGAGAGGCCCACTTGGGGGTCACATCTAATGGAGTGGACTCCAAATGAGTCCCCGGCATCGATATCGGAGCTACGGTCGCCCACCATTATCGAGTCCTCTTCACTTGGCCTGTCTGACCAATCGGACCCATACAGAATTTGGATTGGTTCATCATTTCCTACAGCCTCGAACAATTGCCGTCCTGCCTCCAGCATTCCGGGGTTTGGTTTTCTGGCCCATGAGCCTTCCCAAGGTGCATACGGGCTGTATAGTATCAAATCAATGACTGCATCATCGTCTCCTTCGAGTAGCACTGACCTTAGCCTGTCATGAATAGCCCCCAGTCTTTCATGACCCCAATGACCTCGACCTATTGGGGATTGGTTAGTCACAATGCATATCCTGAATCCGGATCTGCGAAGTTCGGCGACGGCATTAGCTGCTCCAGGGAGCAATTTCACCTCTTCGGGGGAGTTGATGTATTCGGATGAACCTGAATTTAGGACACCATCTCTATCTAG
The DNA here is from genome assembly GCA_034399535.1 of Candidatus Thalassarchaeaceae archaeon. Classification (GTDB taxonomy): domain Archaea; phylum Thermoplasmatota; class Poseidoniia; order Poseidoniales; family Thalassarchaeaceae; genus UBA36. The sequence continues at coordinate 21,009 of DASCSS010000024.1, read as the reverse complement.
ATATGCTATCCTTCCATCCCATTTGTGCCCAAGGGGGAGGTCTGCCAATTCCAAAGGTTCGTTGAGACTGCTGCCGTCTCTACAGGGGGGTCGCATTGGCTCACAGTCCGTTGTTTTCCTTGACAGCCTCTTTCACAATGTGGTTGATAATCAGTTGCATGTCCTCGATTCTCTCCATTGATTGTGAGGGAACGATAATGGCTATATCGGCCAATTCTGCTAATTTTCCGCCCGCCATTCCATTGTAGTCTCCAGTTACTGCTACAGTCGAACATCCTCTTTCTTTTGCAAGTTCGATCCCTCGCAGGACGTTCTCAGAGTTTCCTGAACCGCTGAAACCAACTACGATATCTCCGTCTCGGAGAAATGTGGAAAGTTGGCCAGCGAAAACATTCTGGTATTCGGTGTCATTGGCCCATGCCGTTAGAGAAGGAGTATTGTCAACATGGGAGATTGTTCGTAGGGCCAATTCCTTGGACCAGTCGCCTGCACTGTGTGATGGTGTGCCCGCGCTGCCTCCATTCCCAATAAAATGGACTGTTGCTCCGGATTCCCGGGTAGTTTCCACCATTTGCCAGAATTCTTCGAGTTCAAGTATTGGCATTTCTTTAACAGTTTGAACAAGGGATTCGAAGTAGGACTCGGCGAACTTCCGGAACTCAAAACCCATAATACCGTCTTAGCCGTAGAGGGCATCATATTTACGCATTGATGAGCTCATAGGCCCGTGAGGGACCCAATAGAGGGTGTTGTGGAGGCACTTTCCACTTCAATAGGCATATCAGATGTCACCATGCAGTTACTGATTGGGGCAATAGGACTATGTCTACTAGGGGCTTCATTTCACGGGAGTGAAAAGGAGTTTGCAAAGAAGGCAGCAATAATGGGTTGGCCATTCATCGGACTATTCTTCTACTTGTACTCTGCCTATTATGTGAAAATCGCTGATCCTGTACTGATTCTAATGACAGCGGGAGCCCTTCCAGCAGGGTTCGCAATGGCTATCTGGGAGAGTCGGCCGGAAGAGGAGGTCTCCGAGACATTGGTCTGGCTCAGGGGGTGTGTCGTTTGGTCAATGTTTCCCTATTTCTTGGTTTATGGGATTCCCCATCTAAACATGCTTTCAGTACAATTCACTGCATTGAGTGCAGAATTGTTGCTGGAATTCTCTGGGATTGGGGGTTATGAGGTGGGTCAAATGATGATTGAAAGAAGTGGTGGTTCAGAAATCCCAGTTTCAGAATGGGAAGGGAACAGATGGATACTGAGTGAGCCTCTTGGAGAAGGTGGTTTCTTTGCACCAATGATTAGTGATGATGGTGAAGAGGTAGTCTACTTCGTGCTTGCATGCTCGGCATTGCAGTCAATGGCGGTATTCATTGGCGCCATAGTAGCTCTGAACTCGGTACACTGGAAGAGGAGGGCCCGGGCTCTACTGGTAGCAATCCCCACCATACACATTCTCAATGTTTTCAGGAATGCGGGAATAGTCTGGCTCACTGACAAATATCGTGATTGGTCAATCCTGGGAATGGATATGTTCGAGTTTGCACACAGCTATGCCGCTAAAGCCGTGAGCCTGTTTGCGATGTTCCTGATGGCAATAGCACTTTTCGATTTACTTCCCGAACTGCATAGGCACGTGATGAGGGTCCTGAAGCCAGTCCTCGTCCTTACGGGTCAGGCAGAGAGCTAGATCATTCGTGACCTGATTCGATTGTAGAGCTTGCCTGTGAGTGGCATGTCATGCTCCCATGCGAATTCCTTCATGACTCGAATTGCCTCTCTCTCAAGGTCTGAGTCACCGACAAAGTCAGTTATCTCAATTGTGTTATTCCTGGTATTTGCTTTGAATGCCGCTATTGGTTCTTCCTTGTGGAAGACAAGGTAGGCAGAACCGAATCCAAACCTCTCTCGAAGTAGACTACCAAAATAGTGGATCAGAGGGTCCGAAGGGGGTATTACTAGATCCCTAGAAAGCTTCAGGCCGTCCAGGCCCTCCAGCATGTCCAGTCGCCCCCAACATATATCTTGAAGGTCATCGACCAGGAAGCCCTTGATCAATGTCCCATCCTCTTCAAACTCGTGCATCACGTCACTAATATCCTCAGGTGAGAAGGAAGAGCCTGCTAGCCTCTCAAGTTGCCTTAGAGTAATCACTGGATAGTCTTGGACCATTTCTCTGAGATAGTCACGTTTTATCTCCCATAAATCTACCTTGGGAAGTGGCTCTACAGTCTTGAAACCGCCGCGATAATCCTGGATAAGATGCCCACTACGAACTAGTGGCGATATCAACTTCCTGAACTCTGATCTCTTAAGGGCGTTCCTTTCCATATACAACTCAGGATCATTGGTATCCCTGAAAAATTGGATGATCTCTTCGTCTTCGGGTTCGATGGGGACATTACGAATAGAAAGAAGACGCTGGAAGTGGGGATAACGGGCCCAAACTAGATGACCGCGTAGGTTGGAACCCTGATGAAGTTGGTGTGCGGCGACCATTGAACTGAGATTCACCCGGAACATCTCGCATCGTCCCCTCAGTGCGAAGTCGTCTCTAAGTTCGACGGTCCGCTCGAGAGCCATAGTCTCATTCTCCCACCTACTGTTCTGATGTAAGAAATGGTGGAAGAATAGCATCCTAGTGACTTGTTTCCTACTTCTTGGTTCTACTACCCCTCCCCTGATGTACCTCTCGCCATCTCCCATTGAGGAGAAGCCCAGTTCTGAAAGGATTTTCTGGATATTTTCATCGCAGTCATGGACTGGTACACCATTGAAAGCATGTAAAACGGAGACGTCGACGAGTCGGTCCCTGTAGTTCTCCAGGAGTTCCCCGAAGGTCACCTTGAAATCATCGAGATATGAGTGTGGAATGTTGATGTCTTTTATCTCCAAATAGTCGTTGACGACGAACATCAAGACCCGCCCAATCGGGTCTACGCCCTTGAAAACCGGATAGTACCATCCTCGTTTCAGCAGAAGCCGAACTTCCTGTATGAAGCGGCTGCTGAATGGATCTGATTGCGAGAGGATTCGCATCTCCCTATCCTCCTCCAATGGAGAGAGGAGGGCTTCCGCATCCACAGGTGAAGCGTAGTAATCCGTCGGATCTGGTTGCAGTGTGACCACTCTAGCGATCTCTCCGGCTTCCTCTAGGTCTCGGAGAGTGTCTGCTAGCTCTTCTACGGGCCTTGCAACAAAAAATCGCAGGGTGTGAAGTCGAACTGGGCCGATGCTAGAGATTAGTTGGGAGAGGGCTTCATCGAACGGAAGAGGCTTGACCTTCCCATGAAGCCTTCTGAAAATTGCCATTGAGCGTTTCCGGTTGGGCACATCCAAGTACTGCTTTGCTACCGCCAGTTGTCTCTCCAAGTTGGATAGAGCAGACTTGATGCTCCGTTGGATGTGGACATTCTCCTTTCCCTTGGGATAATCCGCCAATAGGTCTGATCTGGAAATGCCCCCATCAGGAATCTTTGCCATTAACTCCTCGTCCAATGGGCCGAACCATGGTTCGCTCCTGAGCCCCATTAACATTGGTAGTTGTTCCCCTAGAGTATATCCTACTCTGTTATGAAGGAGTCTCCCATTGTAAATGTCTGAGTCGTGTTTGATGTCCTTCCAATCTCTAAATCGAAAATTTTTCACCCTGTGTAGCAATTCCTCTCTTCGCTGGACCAAAGCAAGATTGCGAATTGCATCGGACGGCTCTTCAAATGTACGGAATGACTTGTTCAGAATTAGCGTCTGGAGAGTCCGGTAGTCAATTACGTTGACTTGCCCACCAGTAATCCTGTATTCGTCCACCCTGAGGATAAACTCCCCCTCATCGGTCTGCGTGAAGAAACCAATAGAAACCAGGTTGCGCATTTCCAATTCCTGGAGCACTGAGTCAACTTGTGCAGATGGGAAGGGCAAGCGAGAGCTGAGGGCTTCGGCGGTTTGGGGGCCCTCTGAACCGAGCATATCCAGAAGTTTCAACCTAAGGCAGTCCAATGGATCAGATAACCCTCGAGTTTTCCATTCCGAAGGTTCGCCCCCTTGGAAAGATTCACCAATCTGGTAGCTAAGTCCGCCTGTATAGAGTTCTCGCAGATCCTCCATATCTGCTGCTCCGGCCATAGCCAAGCATCCAAGAGTACCGTGGACCTCAGTCATCCTCATTGAGAACCACTTGCCATCAATCTTCTCGTGACCAGTTCCATCGACCTTTGTGATTAGCCCGCGCTCAGCGAGTTCGTGTACCCATCCACGAAGCGTCTCGAATTCGATATCCTTCAGTTTCTCACTGTATAAAGGATGAGTCAGTTGCCTCTCAAGCCCGCCTCCCATGTCCATGAGTCGAAGTAGTTCGGTGGCATTATTGGGAACAGAAACCTTCGACTGGTAGTATTCACTTAGTTTAGCTTCATCCAGTTCAGTTGCCAAAGAACGTGCTCCAAGGAGACGCCTTAGGATTTCTGGATCAACGTCTTTGATCAAGTAAGCCCGAGTCCTTAGTGAAAGGAGATCCTCGAATGAGGACATGAATAGTGTCAGCCCGAGTGGTGAAGGGATCTTCACCCTTCTATGGACTATTCGAACGTCCTCGCTTTGCATCCTAGATGTGAAATCCCTCAGTTGAATCATGTCAAGATCTGTAGTTAGGATTTCGTTCATTGCCTCCCTAACTATTACTGAATCCTCCATCTTCCTGTGGCGATTCATGATCTGCTCGGCCTTCTGTTGAAATTGTTTAGGGCTTACCTCCTCAGCGCCTATCCTTCTCGGATTCAGCATACTTCGTGATGCGACCTCACGGAACCTCTTTGCGAATAGTTGGGACTCAATGAGGTACTTGTGCAGGCTGTCCTCACTTCCACTGCTCCTGAAAACAGCTGGAATAGCGGAGACCTCGATTTCGTGGCTGAGCTTTGCCATAAACCCGTTCTCATCGAACGAAAGTTCGTGAATTGCTATGTTGTCCTTTGATGCCATGCCGGCGAATAGGTACCCAAGAGCGAGATTGAATGCCCGGCCCCTGCATGTTGTCACGACATAAGTCGGAAGGGGGGCAGCGACCTGCTCGACTAGAATCCTATTCTTTGAAGGGACTTGGAATGTGGTCGCAGAATGCTCATCGAGGAATTGAGTCAGGGCATTCGCCACGGGTTTGTTTAGACCCAAAACGTCTGTTAGGAAGGAGATAATTCCTTGACCGGTCCTGTATTGTATTGCAAGAATCCCCAACAAGCCAAGAACCTCATCGCTTAGTTCGCTCGTCCTACTCATTGCTTCCCCCGTCCAAGAGGGGATTGTTGGGCGGTATCCAGTAGCCGAGGTCACGTTGACCCGCGTACCAATGACGCTCGAAACCCTGTATGTCGACCCCCCCAGTAAGAACACGTCCCCGTTTCTGAGGCTTGATACGAATGAGGACGATAGTTGGCCTACGAGAGTCCCGTCAGATGTGAAAACCAGATAGTTGTTGTCTGGGGCAATCGTTCCGATGTTCGTGTAGTATATCATTTGTGCATAGCCCCTCTTTCCGAATCTATTTTCCTCCCAATCGACCCAAATTCGTCGTTCCTCCTCGAGGAGATCTACGACTTCGATATAATCGTCCCATGGCAAATTCCGGTATGGCCAAGCTGCGGAGACCAGGTCGTAGGCCTCGTCAATGTCCCACTCGCGAATTATTGTTAGCCCGATCAGGAACTGTGCAAGTACGTCTAAGCAGTTCTCTGGAAACTTCAGCAAATCCATGTTTCCTGACAAGATTCCATTCTGCAATGCCACAACCTCAAGCAAGTCGTGAGGGGATGTGGGAAGAAAACGTGCACGGGGGAGGCCGTCAACCTGATGACCTGCGCGGCCTATTCTCTGTAGTGCGGTGGCAATTGAGCCCGGAGAACCCACCTGGACCACCAGATCAACTGACCCGATATCTATCCCCATCTCTAAGCTTGATGAAGACACAACGCAACGTAATTGTCCATTCTTCAGTTTCTGTTCGACGTCTAGTCGAATTGTCTTGTCCATGGAACCATGGTGACCTTCCACTCCGGCGAGTCCAGCAACCTTCAGTCGCTGAACGAATGTTTCGGTCATGTTTCTTGTATTTACGAAAACTAGAGTGGTGGTGTGGGCTTCAACTAGTTCCTTGATTAGTTCAATGTTGTGTTCTAATATCTCCTTGACGGGAATAGAGGTGAATCTTGGCGTGGACAATAGAATATCAAGATCCAATTCCCGGGATCCAGAAATCTTTGCAATTGAAATCTGCTGTGTCTCTTTTCCACCGCCCCTGGTATCACTGGCAACGAGAAATTCCGCAACGTCGTCGAGAGGCTCCATTGTTGCGCTAATACCAATCCTTTGGACGTTGGATTCAACCACGGAGTCCATTAATGCGAGGCTCAGTGATAGGTGAGTCCCTCGCTTCGTGGGAACAAGTGAGTGGAGCTCATCGACAATTAGCCACTTCATGTCGTTCAGAATTGGTCGGAATCGCTTGGACGCGAGTGCGAGGCCCAATGACTCGGGAGTAGTGATTAGTATGTGAGGGGGTTTTCGGAGCATCCTCTCCCTTTCCTTCTGAGGAGTATCGCCTGTACGAAGTCCGACTTTGATTTCCTGGGCCCGACCCGGTAAGAATCGCTCCTTAATCTCCGTCAAGGGCCCAATCAGATTCTTCTGGATGTCGTTAGCAAGTGCCTTAATTGGGGAAATGTATACGCACTGAATGGTGTCATCGAGTGTACCATCGAGAGATTTTCTTACCAATTCGTCGATTATAGTGAGGAATGCCGTGAGAGTCTTGCCGGAACCTGTTGGAGAGCAGAGTAGTAAGTGATCCCCATCAAGAATTCTTGGAATGGCAACCTTCTGAGGGTCTGTGAAGTCATCGAACTTGTCTTTGAACCAATTCCTGACCGGGGGGGAGAGCCTGCTGAGGATATCCTCCGTATTGGAGAAATCTTCTGCATAGTTAATTTCTGGCATTTTTTCCACACACCTTTGCGCTGTAGGGTATCGATGGCATAAATGAATCCTTCTCAGAGAATGTCACTATTGTACCTCAATGAGCCTCGTTCCCCCACATTGGTAGTACAATTGATGAAAACAAAGTTCAACCTAGGATGGCTTGAAAACCACCATTAAAGTGCAAGGTATAATGGTAAACGAAGGTCGAATGGCCCGATTGGCATCTATGCTAAGGAGGCGGGGCGTTATTTTGCCTTCATTTGAGATATATGGCGGGGTGTCAGGCCTAGTTGATTATGGCCCGGTCGGAGCTAGAATAAAGCGGAAGGTGGTTGATTGTTGGGTAGAACACTGGACAAGCATCCCCAATGTTGTCGAGGTGGATTCCCCAACAATTACGCCTGAGCAGGTACTTGTTGCAAGCGGCCATGTCGGGGAGTTCAACGACCACATGTCAGAATGCACGGGATGTGGGTCCATTTTCAGGAGTGATCACATACTGGGCGAGTATCACGGGAATCCGGACACGCTCAGTGCAGCACAATTAGATTCCGAGATTGCCAACAATAAGGTGGCTTGTCCTAGCTGTGGTTCTACTGATTGGAAGGGAGCGAGCCCAATGAATCTGATGTTCGGAACTAGCATCGGGGCCATGGGTGGCTCCAGACGGGCATACATGCGTCCAGAAACTGCACAGGGAATGTTCATGCTATATCCTTCACTATTCAGGCACTTCAGACAAAAATTGCCCTTCGGTGCCGTGCAGACGGGCAAGGGGTATCGAAATGAGATTAGCCCACGACAGGGGATGATTAGGCTTCGCGAGTTCAATATGGCTGAAATGGAGTACTTCATTGATCCCGAGGCCCCAATGGAAGTGGAAGTGAGTAAGTTGGAATCAAATGCGATTCTAATTCCCGATCCGGATGGGGAATTTGCTGGTGAGCATAACATTACTTTCGCCGAAGCATTAGATTCTGGAATCATCAGGCATCCCACAGTAGCATGGTTCCTGGCAATGACCGTGGAATTCTTAGAGAATGTGGGAATCGAACCCTCTAGAATCAGATTTAGGCAGCATGCGGGTTCTGAGATGGCTCACTATGCCTCTGACTGCTGGGACTGCGAGCTATCTGGAGAGCATGGGTGGATTGAGGCGGTTGGAATTGCAAATAGGACATGCCACGATCTGCTGGCACATGAGGAGCACTCTGGCTCTGGTCAGCTAAAGGGATGGAGAAGGTTCGATTCCCCTCGAAGCGAAACAAAGGAGATACTGAAGCCAGTTGGTTCCGTAATAGGGCCGGCATTCAAAGAGATGGCCGGAGAGGTGTCGCAGAAACTTGAGGAGATGGTCGAATTGCCCGAAAGTATTCCTTTCACCATGATGCTAAATGACGGAACTGAAGTAGAAATTGGTGTTGATATGGTTTCCAGGAGAACAGAGGAGGTGACCCTGCATGGAGAGTACTTCACCCCGCACGTTATAGAGCCGGCGTTCGGAATTGATAGGATAATTTGGCACATATTGGATCACAGTTACAAAGAGATCGAAAAGGAGGGGGGAAGTTACACTATCCTCTCGTTAAACGAGGACATTGTCCCCTTCGAAGTGGCAATTCTCCCATTATTCAACAAAGATGGGATGGGGGCTCTAGCAAGGGATTTGGCTAGGAAAGTTGATGCAATTCCCGGAATAATCTCAGATTTGGACACAAGTCGGTCCATTGGGAGGAGGTATGCCAGAGCCGATGAGATAGGCATTCCGTGGGCTGTAACGGTAGACCATACTTCTCTCGCGGATGGTACAGTGACAATAAGAAGGAGGGATGACCAGAAGCAAGTTAGGGTTAGCGTGGAGTCCCTGCTATCATGCCTCACAACAGGAAGCGTCGCAGACCTCTATTAGGTGCCAATCTTCAAGAGGCTTCGATTCAAACTGTTTTCCGTGGAAGACTGGACAGAGCGATATCGCCCCAAATCGCTCTCGGATATCGAGGGGAATGCGGAACGAATCAGGAGGATTCGTCTGTGGCTTGATGGTTGGGAAGGGAGTAGTACTCCTTCGAAGAAGGGAGTGCTGCTTTCTGGACCGCCAGGAGTTGGGAAGACTACACTGGCACTAGCAGTTGCCAAGGAAAGGGGATGGAGTGTAATTGAACTAAATGCATCTGAACAGAGGAATGCGGCTGCGATTAGGGCATCAGCCACCAGAGGATCCCAGCACATCTCCCTTGGCATGTTCTCGGGAGAAGGAGTTGCTTCCGGTAGGACACTAATCCTATTGGATGAAGTCGATCATCTGAGTGGAGGCTTCGCGAAGATCTCAGAAGAAAGGATCAATGATATCATTACGGAGTCAGAGAAGAGGGGTTCCACTGTATTGAAGGGGGATTCTGGAGGTAAGGCTGAGTTGCTAAACCTTCTCAATTCAACTCAACAACCAGTAATAATGACTTGTAATGACCCGATGAGGCTTTGGGGGGGCGGGAGAAATTGGAGGGCCAACAGAGACAGAGTACTGAGATTGGCTGAAAACGTGATTTTCGACAGGGTCGAGAACGCCGACCTGAGAAAGGTGGCCAGGAGGGTGCTGGATTCCGAGGGAATCGGAATAGACCCTGCCAGCCTAGAGGCTTTGGTTAAGGATAATCCTGGGGATATCAGAGCTCTTGTAAAGGACCTGCAATCTCTGTCTAATTCCGGAGAGGAACACATTGGCATCGAAGAGGTTGTTGCCCTCTCTAATGTTGCCGTAAGAGACTCTCAGATTAATGTCTTCAGGGCGCTAAAGGACGTCTATGGGTGCCGCTCAGCGTCAGATGCAACGAGGATCCTAATCGGCTCAGACAAGGACCCGGATGAGATGCTAGCTTGGTTTGCCTGGAACAACCAATCTGTAATGGAACAGAATGAGCTTGCGGGAATGAGCCCAGCCATGTGCATGGCAGACTCTGCATTAGCTACAAAATACTCTAACAGGGCATTTCGTTCTTGGTACTGGGGTTCATCGCTACCTGCCCAAGCCGCTGTAGCTTTCTCCGTGGACAAGGTTAGGAAAGAGGCGTACATAGGGTATCCAAACTTCCTCAGGAGAGGAGGGGAATCATGGAGGACGGGACAGCTGGTAGAGCGCCTGTCAGAAATGCTAGGATCCAGCAAGTCATCGGTAAGGGAGGACCTGTGGCCAAATATTCTGGCTGTTCACGACGGGCAACTAGGAGGATCCCCCAATGATTTCTCTGTGTGCAAAAAGATTGGACTCGGCGCAGAAGACCATCTAGCACTACACGGAATTCCAAAGTCAAACAAATCCGCAAAACGTATTATCGAAGAGTTCGATGGGGATGCCATGTTAGTGGAGGCCGATGAGTCGGACAGCATGAATGAAGAAAAATCAGACTTGGATGGCTCCCAATCCACATTAGATGGCTTCAACTAGTTCGATTCCCATGTTCGTGGGTGGAGTAAGACGAGAACTGTTAGTAATTCAAGACGCCCCAACCACATCAGAATGGTAGAAGCCAGTAATGAGGGGATGCTTAGGCTGGCCCATGTTCCGGCTGCACCTGCAGGTCCAAATGAGCCGAGTGCGGGGCCGGTATTTCCCAGAAGAGATATGGATACTGAAAGGACGTCTGTCATTTCGAGATTGGGTTCGAGGAATGAAATGGTGAGCATCGAAGCAGTCACAAGAACCAACCATGAGCTCACCATTCCGAGGATAATCCACACCTTCTCCTCGTCAACAATCGTCCTGTTGAATCTAATGGCTACTACTTTTCTTGGATGGATTATCTTGATGACCTCTCTCTTAGCGAGTTCGAAGGCAATGCGGATTCTTAGAACCTTGAGGCCCCCTCCCGTAGAACCCGCGCTAGCTCCAACGATCATCAGAAGCAGAAGCACAAACTGACTGAAGACTGGCCATTGGGAGAAATCTGCACTAGAGTATCCAGTACTGGAGATGGATATTGCCTGGAAGAGAGAATGCCGTATGGATTCGACAAAATCATAGTCACCTGACCTAACCAGATTGAATGCCATTGCAAACCATGCAACTACGATAATCAAGAGATATGTCCTAAGTTCTTCGTCCTTCCAGACTTCGTTGGTTCTACCAGCAAATGCGAAGTAAAGAAGACTGAAGTTGATGCACGTTAGCAACATGAAAATCATAATTATGAACTCGATCCTAGAATCGTCAAAATCCATAATTCCCTGGTCACTCGTCCCAAAGCCACCGGAAGGCATGGTCGTTAGGGCGTAGTTTACTGAGTCAAAGAGTCCCATATCGGTGAATTGGGATAAGAGAAACAACTCCATTGCTGTCAATCCAACATAGATTCCCCACAGCCGTCGTGCGGTACTCTCCAGGGTCATACCTAGATTGGAGACTGAAGGACCAGTGAGCTCTGCCCTAGCCAATGCCATCCCGCCTCCTAATGCTCTGGAGAAAATCAGGAGTCCGAGCATAATTACCCCCATCCCACCTAGCCATTGGGACAATGATCGCCATAGAATCAGGCTATCTCTCTGGCTAGAAACACAATCTCCTCCGAATTCCCCGCCGCAAACGGGGCTCGTCGTGACATCAATCAGCGAAGCACCAGTTGTAGTGAATCCGGACATTGACTCGAACCATGAGTGAAGAAGGCCAAGCGATATCTCCGAGGTGGTGTACTCACTTCCGGGATACCAATGTCCCCCGAAAGGTCCGAAAAACATGCCACCAAGCCAGTATGGCATTGCACCGATTACAACTACAGGAATCCATCCAAGGGCGACCGAGGCGAAGGCCTCCCTGTCTCTGACCCTGCTTGACGCGTCGTCGGAACCAGCACGTGAAACTAGGGCATATCCGGCCAATAGAGAGAGAATGAGGGGAATCGAGAACGTCCTGATTGAAGCTTCTAGTCCTTCGGTGAAACAACTGAACAAGGCCACGATAACAAGCGGTAGTGAGACCAAACCAATTGTCCATCCCAGGACTAGTCCGACTACTTCCCAGCGCATATTAGCTCCGTAGTGACTTTTCGACTTGACCGACAGCATCAATTTCGAGGATAAGGTAGATTCGGTCGCCCTCCTCCAGTGTTCCTATGTCGTCCTCTAACATCGAGTGCATCTCACCTTCAGTATCTGATCTCTCAACCATCACCAGGCTAGCACCAATCTCCCTTTCCACTTCGCCCAGTTCTTTTCCGATGAGGTTACTGGTGGAACTAATCTCGGCAGACATGGTAATCAGTGATGGGATTCGAGGAATTGGTTCGTAGAGTCCGGGAACATGCATGTGTACGGCCTTGAGAATTGACTTAATGGCCACCCTCCTCTTGCTAACTGGCCTCAGTCCAATTCTCTGAATTGCCTCGACCAGCGCGCGGTCCTTTAGAATCAGCCCAGTTCTTGAGACGCCTTTGTCGAATGCCCGCATCGAAATGGAGATATTCAAATTGTCGTCGCCCAATGTGGCAATGGCAATATCATAATCTTCTATCGCCAATTCCCTCAGCAGATCCTCGTCCTGAGGATCGCCATGAATGACGTCGAGCCTCTTGTTGATTCCAATTCGGGAACCAACTACCGAATTCGCTGAATCAAGATCAGGCTCAATGATAACGACATTGGAGCCATTTTCAAGATAGTGGCTAGCCAGGCTGCTTCCGAAGTCAGTAGCGCCAAAGATTGCAACTGAAGGATTGGCGGGCATCTCTGAATTGATATCTCCCACCATCCTCGCTATTTCTCCAAAATACTTTGTTGACCCGGTTACGAATACCAATATGTCATCCTCTTGGATTATCTCGCTTCCAGAAACTATTCGCCCCTTACTACGTTGTCCCTTGATTGCAATTATTCTGGGATACTCCGGAACAACTGCCCCCGAATTAGAGACTTCGGCTGCAGTCCTCCCTATCACAGGAGATGCCTGGGTTACTGTGGACTCAACAATCCATGCATTGCCCCCAAGGGGGATGATATCGGCCAATGACGGTGCCACTAACCCGGAAATTAGCTGGTAAACAACTTCTTCGGAGGGCGAAACGACGAAATTCGTCCTTGCCCAGTTCTTCAAAGGCCCGGCACCCCTTGTTGTATCGATTAATTTTGAATCCCTAATATTTGCAATTGTGATTAGCGCTGATGCAGTCCGATCTCCTACTTTCTCACTAAAAACTCTCTTTGCAAACGCACAGCCTAGGATGTTGACGTGATCGTCGTTTGTGGCGAAAACAATTATCTCAGCATCACTAATTCCCGCTCGAATCAGAGATTCTCTTGACAATGCACTCCCTGTTACAAGAAGGCAGTCGAGTGACTGGGACTCGCTAATTGCGCTAGGGTCTGGGTCAATCATGGCTACCCCCCTCCTTTCGCCCCTTAGTGCAGCGGCAACACCACGACCGACCTCCCCGGCCCCTGCGATAATTACTCGCATTCATCCAGATGACTCGCCATATTGGATATAATCATGCGCCAAACTCCAGAAATGGCCAATTCCTTGTCTATTGGGTGGTTACTCATCAAAATCGACGGTTTCGCCGCGGATTCTGTCTTCTGCCCTCTGTTTGTTTACCTCTGCTTGTCGAATTGTTCGACGATAGGCCTGCCTAGCCGCAGGAGTTAGGCCAGAAGGCAGCCATTCCTCTTGGGCCCTAAACCAATAGAATATCACAAAGGGTAACACTCCGACAAAGAAGATGGGATCTATGAGGCACAGAACCAGGCAAATCGATAATGATGCCCTGGCAATCGTTGAGATTGCCAAGGGATAGGCACGAGAACCCGATAGCAGTCGGAAACCTTGCCATGAGCAAGACAGGGAGTGGCCGAGGCAGGAAATCACCGATATCGCCATTGCCAGAGAGATTGAGATTGTGTCAAAACCGGCAATGCTAGAGATTGCAGCAAGGCGTTCAGGATCTGGGTCGAATAGGCGAACTATGAGATATGCAGCCTGCATCGAACCCAGTCCCAATCCTAGAGCCCAGCCAAAGGGGGGGGAAGCGCGGATAGATGAGACTCCCGGTCTGCCAAGAAGGAACAGGACGAATGATGACTCTAGTGCCCCGATAAGCAATGCCATGGGAATGATGAAGCCAAGAGGAACCGCCACAGACCTAGTGTCCGAATCTAGTAGAATCGTAGCAAGGACTAGTCTATCGACAGCAAGGGCGAGCAATACACCTGCAACGATACCATACAATAGGTACTTGACGGCCCCTGAGAGATCGTAGAAACCAGTCATCCTAGTCAGCACTCCTCTCCAACCAACTACCACTCCAATCAACGCAATGGCGAATGCCAACTGCATGTGAAGTACTGGGATGGTGCCAACAGCCATGCAGTGCCATAGCACACCGGCTATGAGTACAACGCCCCTGAAACGTTCAAACGACACGATTGGGGCCGGTGGTCGTGGCACTGGAGGGTTTCAAGCAGAGGTTGCTGGGGTCAGTTGGGCTACTAAAGGGGAAGAGGAAGGTAGACGAGGAGACAATAAAGGAGCTGAGCAAGTCTCTGAGAAGGGCTCTACTGGAGGCAGATTTCAACGTACGACAGGCCAAGGAGCTCACAGAGAGGCTGGAAAGAAGAATTTCTGAGGAAGAGCCGAGGCCGGGAATAAAGCTAGAGACCCATGCAATGAACCTGATCTACGCCGAATTAGTCAGAATTCTGGGCCCACCTAGGGACATTCGCCCCCATAATCAGACGGTTCTGATGGTCGGTCTTTATGGCCAGGGAAAGACGACGACGACGGCAAAGCTTGCAGAATGGTGGAGAAAGAACCACGGTGCAAAAGTAGCTGTGATAGAAGCTGACGTTCACAGGCCAGGGGCATTTGAGCAGCTTAGTCAGATGCTTGACGGGAGCAGCATCGAGGTGTATGGTGAGCCTGATTGCTCGGAAGCGGCGAAGATAGTCAGGAACGGGCTAAGGAAGGTAGGAACTGCGGATGTTGTGATTATTGACACGGCTGGCAGGGACAGCCTAGACGAAGACCTCAAGGAAGAACTACTAGAGATTGCGGAAATTGCGAATGCATCTGAGAGGTTCTTGGTTATCGATGCCCAGGTTGGTCAGGCTGCCGGACCAATGGCGTCAACTTTCCACGATCTGGTCGGAGTGACTGGTACGGTAGTAACGAAACTGGATGGGACGGCAAGGGGAGGTGGGGCCCTAAGCGCGGTCGCCACCACCGGGGCGCCGATAGTTTTCGTTGGTGAAGGAGAGAGGATCGGAGATTTCGAGAAGTTCGAGTCGGATCGATTCATCTCTCGCCTTCTTGGGATGGGGGACATCAAGGGACTCATCGATCTGGCCCCGGACGATTTAGACGAGCAAGAGGCCATGAGATTGACTCAGAGGCTAATGACAGGTCGGTTCACACTAACTGACATGTATGCCCAGATGGAGATGATGAGTAAAATCGGAACTTTGGACAAGGTCCTGTCTCATCTTCCCGATACGATGTTTGGTGGGATGGGGAACATGAGTGTCGGGCAAAAGCGCCAGATGCAGGCCAACCTGGAGAAGTACAGGGTGGTGATGGACTCGATGACCCAGGAAGAGAAGGATGAGCCCCTTCTGCTCAAGTCCAGTAGGATTCGGAGAATTGCGCGTGGTTCCGGCTGCGAAGAAAGGGAAGTGAAGGAGCTACTTGCACAATGGAACCGCAGCAAGAAGATGATGCGTGGAATCAGGGGTGACAGGAAGCTCAGGAGGCAGATGCAATCGATGATGGGAGTAGACGAGGACCTCGGGCTGGGGTGATTGTCTGAGTCGAAGGTTCGCAATTCTAGGTCATGGGGCCCCTAGTACGGGAAAACTGAATCTGAATGACCTGCCTAGCTCCGGCGAGAGGTTCGACGTTCTTGCTAGAGCGGTAAATGCGGCTCTCTTCGTTTCACACGGAATCAGGAAAGACAGCCAGATCATCCTCCATCTATTGGGTGGCGAGGGTCCTGCTAGGCGTATTCTGTTCGATGGGGGGGAACTACGCGGAGTCAGGCCCGATGAGAGGTCAATCGCCGGCCACATTGGGTCTGTGATGAAGGTCCCAGTTCCGCCAATTGGTCATTTCGTGGAAGTTTCACGAGGAATTAGTCACTCAGGTGGCGGTCTTGTGCAAACGCTATCTGAATGGGATGTTGAAGGGATCGAGTACTTCCTCCTGGATGCATCGGGAGAGAGTATGGATTCACTGCCTTGGGGGTCAGATGTGGGATTCGTCTTGTCCGATGACAGACCCATTAGCGAGCAAGAATTAAAGGGAATAAATTGGGCTCGAAAAATCTCATTGGGAGATATTTGGCTCCAAGGTCACTCGTGCATTTCCATTGTTCACCACGTTCTAGACGGCTCCTAGAACTATGAAGGGAGACCGTCTTCTCCTTCTTCCATGGATGATTGGAGGATGCCATCATCGTTGGTCAGGAAGAGATGGAGCCTCGGCATGTGCATCGCAATGAGGGCATGCTCAAGAAACCGATTCATCAGAAAGCTCGTTGTTCTCCTCCAGAGTAACGAGGATTGCCCCTCCGATCATGAGTACGCCGCCGATAAAGGTGTACATCCCCAAGAGGGCCTCATCCGTCAACAGCCAGCCGATCAGGCCACCTAGGACTGGTTCGAGAAGGAGGACGATCGACACGATAATTGGGGAAATCCACTTGAGGACGGTATTAATCCCAGTATGCCCACAGAGACCAGGTCCGAGTGAGAGGTATGCTACCCATGCCAACCAAGACAGGTCGGTCCAACCCAACAGGGACGACTCAGGCACCATTGAACTGAGGGAGGCACCCTCGATGACGAATGCGGAAATCGAAAGCCAAACTCCAGCGCCCAGGGTCACCGGGAATGCGTAGACGAAAATCGGCATCCCTCGTACAGAGCGAAGGTACCTACCTGCTAGGAGATAGCCGACCACGGTTGCGGCGCCCAGGAAAGCGGCGGCATCGCCGGCTGCGGAAACCTCGCCCCCGTCTCCCAAGTCGAACAATGCGATTGCCGCACCCGCAAAACCAATCGAGACCCCAAGAACGTGCCCTCTCCGGATTGAGCGCCCCATGAGGGGCATCAGGGTAACGAGGACGAGTGGGTGGGTGTTGACGAACAGGAGGCTGTGAACGAGGCTTGTGTTGTCCAAGGACCAAACCCAGCTACCGAAGTGGATGGCCAGGAAGATGCTCGAAGCTGCGACGATGGCCCATTGGTAATTGTCAATGGTAGGTCGCTCAATCGCCCTCACCTGGTACAAGAAGCCAGGAAGGAGGACCAATGCGGTACCCTGCATCCTCCAGGACGCCCGAAGCAGAGGAGGGACCTGATCCATCCCCTGGAGTACGGCACCAGCACTGGAGACGGCGACAAGGGCGACCCCGAGTAGGGTCCAAGCAGCCACGGGGGTTCCATGGCGCTCTGCAGCCATATTCAATCCGCCAGTTCGGCATCCAACACGGTCGCCTTGGATCCCTTGGCAGAGCCGCCTCCGCCTGACTGGTCGATGATGCCAGCTGCTCTGAATAGCACGTATATCATCGCCCCTAGAACGAAGTTGATGAGCATGAACCCGGCAAGCCTTGCGTACGGCCACATTGATCCGCCCCCTATTGCCGATTCGTCGAGGACGGCGAGAATCGCGGACTCCACGCCATAGAACGCCTCTCCAGTTAGTGCGCCGGCGGCTATCATGAAGGTAAATAGGAGCATCTGGGCGCTCTTTCTCTCTGCCGCGGCACTTCCCTCTTCTGCCCTGGTGGACTCCACGACCGGTTTCAGTCTCCTCTCCTCCCACCATGATCGGTAGGCCCCCCCAATCAGCATCGGGAAGGTTGCAGGCGTGGGCAGGTACATCCCAAGTCCGAACGAGGTTCCCATTCCAGTTGCCCACTCGGCAAATGCGCCCAGGGCCATCCCCATCATCAGTGCGCTCCAGTTCCCCTGGCCCTCGGCTAGGATGGTGGTGAAGTATGCGAAGGCATTCGCCTGTGGGGCTAGGAGCTCTATGTCACCGTCAGCGAGGAGCTTCGAGAGGAAGATTGCGACTCCGGCCCCGAGGATGGCCCCCGGAACCACACCCATTATGTTGCCCTTGGAGATGTGATATGGCCTGTTGCCAATGTACAGGCTGTTCTTGTAATCTCCGACAACGGTGCCACTCATGCTGATAGCAGAGCCGAAGACGGTGGTCCCCACCAGTGCCATTAGGATGGACTCCTCCTTGGTGAGGCCGACGTCAAGGTTCAGGAAGACCAGCAGGAGCATCAGCAGAACGATGAAAGAAGTGCCCGACACTGGCTCGATCCCAGTCTCGCCCATCACCCTGACCGCAATCGCCCCCAGCAGGAACGTCGTGGAGAGCAGGACCACGGAGAATATCAGCGATGGGAGGAGGGGGTATCCCCCAACAACGAATATCAGTGTAATCGCGAAGAAGGACAGGAGCATGAAGATGGGGATGTGGTAGAGCGGCCACTCGTACCAGCCCTTCCCTTCGACGAACTCCTCGCCCTGTTCCCCGGTGAATGCCCGTGCGATGTCTCCGAATATCCCAGCGAAGGTAGGGGTCATCTTCAGGAGACCGAGGAGTCCTCCTCCGAGGATGGCCCCTATTGCCACGGTTCGGACGATTGACCCGAATGCCTTCCACTGAACTGTTGGGTAGAAGGGAGATGAGGACTCGTCCCCGTACTCTGTGATATTGACGTACGAGCCGAGCTCGGGATCGTATACCGGGACGTCCATCATTATTGCTAGTGGGATGAGCCAGAACCATGCCAGTATCGCACCGAGGTTTACGAGCAGGGCCGCCCTGAACTTCATGAACCACCCGATAGCGAACAGTGTGGGGCTCAGCTCTATCCCCAGGAACGTGTATGACATAGGGTTCCCAGACTCGTAGGGCGTTATCCCGCCGTATGGGGCGTGACCTATTGGCTCCCCGGCGGAGTCCAAAAGCTTGCTTGGCTGGTGGAGCCAGCGCTCGGTGTACACGGATGCGAGTCCCCACTTCTCGAATGAAAGGGTCATGGCCACCCAATCGGCAATGCTGCTGGGAACGCCGGCCAGCTTCTTGGACCACCTGATCGGGTAGTCGATGACGAACATGAATCCCATTGTGAGAATGGTCCAGATCCCGACGGTCTTGAGGGACTCACGAGCTGCCTCGGCTGAGCCTGAGCTGACGTCTGAGGATATGTCCAGCATCTTCAGGGTGGCTTCGAACCCGGGCATTGGCAGAGGGTCCTCGACGAGCCAGACCCTTCGGAATATGATGAAGTACATCACACCTAGGAATCCGGCGAACATGGAGGCTATGATCCCGATGAATGCGAGGTTTAGGGTGTCTACTGAGGACAGCAGGTGCCCGTCCCCGACCTTGTAGTCATCAGAGTACGCCAGTAGGAAAATGGCCGGGAAGGTGAATATGAAGCCCGTGGATGCATGGGTTGCTCCTGTTGTCGCGCTCGTGGCAATGTTGACCTCCGACGGAGACCACTGGAGCGCCATTCCAAGGAGATAGGCGACGTACCAGGCCGCGGACACGGCCAGCCCTATCTTGAGCCCTATGTAGGCGGTGACGCCGCTGAATACTGCACCAATGAGAACCCCGATCAGCACCTTCCTAGTGTCCCAATGGCTTATCTCGAAGGATTCTTTGAGGTTTTTCTCCTCGAGGTACTGCTCCAGAAGGCCTGTGTTCAGGTTGTTGTACATGTCCTCGTCTAGCCATGTCAGGGTCCCCTCTTCGATGGCTCTCAGACCGGAAGCGGTGACTGGTTGCCTGTAGGCAGAACTCTCAACGTCGGACATGCCCCTCGCTCGGAGGGTCGGAGATTAGCGCTTATACTTCACGTGGGAGGCACTGAGGTTAGGTGCGGAATGGGGACTAGTGGTCGCGGGTGATCTTGTACCGTCCCAGTGCTTCCATCCACTGTATCTCGCCTCCGGACGGAAGATTCAGGCTGTCGTCCTTGGGGAGTGTGAGCTCCTGGTACGTCTTGTTGTCGAGCGCCTTAACCCAGTCCCCCTCGAAGTGGGTGACTATGGCAGAGCCCTTCTCGATTAACGGGATGTTGATGGTGTCCGTCACAGTCCCGACGTGGGACCTCTTCTGTCCGGTGAATATGTCCTCAAGCTCAATCCTGGCCTTAGCTGAACCGTGCTTTCCTGGCTTCGACTTCGTCATGCTAAGAATCTTGAATGCTGACATGGAACCGTTCGGTTCTTCGACGGCGACGTAGCGTCCGACCTTCAGGGTCCTGATTTCCGCACGTGTGGTCCCTGGCACGGGCCCTTGTCGAGAAGGGGACTTATCAGCATTGGGTTGTGGCCCCGAGCCGGGTGCCGGGTGGCCCCCGGCCCGGGGTTACGTTTTGACTGTGCTAGAGCTCAGTCGTCCTTCCGGCGTCCTAGCACGGCAGCGCCGAGCAGGGAGATTGCTGCGAGGACTGCTGGGAACCCAGGCGTGAAGCCTGGTGCCTCCTGGCCGTCCGCAGCACTGCTTCGGTCACCCACAGGGGTTAGGTCCGTTGCGTCGCACTCACCGTCGCCATCGTAGTCCGATGGTACGGAGTTCGGGTTCTTCTCGTCTGTGCCGCAACTATACTCCTCACTGTCAGTGTAACCGTCGCCGTCGTCGTCATCATCGGCGTTGTCGCCGATTCCGTCGTTGTCTGTGTCAGCCCACTCAGAACTGTCCATAGGTGCCCAGTCGTCGTCGTTGGCCACGTCGTCGCCGTCGACGTCCGCATCGGAGTTGTCGCCGATGTTGTCGCCGTCGGTGTCTGTGTCCTCAGCTGGGTTCAGCGGCCACCTGTCGCTGGAGTCGGCTACGCCGTCTCCATCGTCATCGGCATCCGCGTTGTCGCCTACTGTATCGCCGTCGGTGTCCCTAGACTCGGTCGAGTCGTTGGGGAACGCGTCCAAGCCGTCGACTATGCCGTCGTTGTCGTCGTCTGGGTCGGAGTTGTCGCCCACGCCGTCTCCATCGTAATCCGCGCTCTCACTCGGATCCAGATCGAATGC
>DASCSS010000023.1:0-55606 GCA_034399535.1 Candidatus Thalassarchaeaceae archaeon | reverse complement strand
GACAAGAAAATCAAGATAGCCGAGAAGAAGGCCAAGGCAGCCGAGAAGAAGGCTAAGGCAGCCGAGAAGAAGGCCAAGGCAGCCGAGAAGAAGGCCAAGGCAGCTGAGAAGGATGATGACTCAGAACATATGGCCGACTTCGACGACTTCGACGACTTCGACGACTTCGATGATGCCCATGAACATGAAGAGGACTCCAACCCTTCACCCTCTGACGATGAACAGGCAGATAGCCAGGAATCTTCTGATTCTTCGGATAACGAGCTAAACAAGCTTCTGAAGACGGCCTCGGAATCGGAAAGCACCGAGGCCAAGGCGGAGAGAGCAAACAAACTCGTAAAGGACGGAGATTTCAACGGAGCCCTAGAAATCTGGAAAGGACTAACTGCGAATAAAGGGAATGAACCTGCGAATTGGCGAGGACTCGCCTCGGTTCTAGATGCTAGAAACCAAAAAGGCGACATGGATAAGGCAATCACAGCCAGAGAGCACGCCGATAGGTTGGAGACTCAGGCAATTGTAGAAGTCACAGGAAGAAAGATGGAGGACATCATCGCCGATCTCCTAGATGATGGAGTTCTGAATTTCAGTGCCGGTTCCGATGCGAAAGAGCAGCAGGAAGACTGAAACGCCCCAATTAAACCATCAGGAGCATTTCATTTCTCACTGTGTCTCCATTTATCTTAATAAGCCGGTCCCTCTGGGAAGAGTAGGAATACGTATGGTTGAATTAGAGGATAATGTTAGAATGGGTTTGCTAGTTGGAGCAGCAGCACTGCTGGTTTTCGAGTTACTGAACATGCCAGGAATGCTTGGTGGCGGAGAAAAACTCTTCCTCATCGACTTCCTTGGGCTCGGCGATCTCGATGCATTTAGGCCAGATACGGGATTCAGTACTCAGGATATTGTAGGATTCCTAGCAGCTGCAGCGTTGGGCGCATTGTACTTCATATCGTCGGAAGATGATATGGATTGGGAAGCCCTTCTTGGCGACGATGATGACGAAGAAGAGTGATTACGCTTCTCTTCCACCCGATTACGGAATACCCCCTTAGGGGATTTCATCGAATTGATACCCGTTTTCCCATTTTTTCTCACCTAGGGCCACTTCTAACTCGTAAGGTGTGATGAGTGGTTTGGAGTATCTGCTAGAGTCGTCAATTGCTATTCTGGGGCAAGCCGTATTTACGAATCCATCAACTGGGTAGAAATCGATTAACTCGGGGCTGACGTGATCCAAGGCCAGCAAGTATCCTTTCTTTCCGTGCCTTTCTAGGAGATTCTTCATCCTGATGGCAAGATTCCTCCTCATCTGACCCGGCTTCTCTCCGATAAGAATCCCGAATGACCTGATATCTTGTACTGACATTATCAGGCCAAATCTCTGTCGTAGAATCCGCTCTATCCTTTCAAAGGACATTTCCGAGGAGTCTCCCGAGTATGGGTCTAACATGGCCAGAGGTTTTCCTGTGTGGAGGACAAGTCCAATTGGGTGGAAGTCACCAGAGCCGAGGAATAGGTAATGCCCGATTGCAGGATCGTCTCCGGAGTAGTTGCAGCCCAAGACCTGTCCCGGCAGAGTTAACCTGTCCCCTCCCACTGGTATTTCCACTTCAAAGTCGACCTTCTCCAGTTTCGTCTTGTATTCCTCAAGGAGATGTAGATGTTGGATGGATCCGACAAGACCTAGCTTGGTCCCAGTCAGAGGCGACATCCTCCCTACTGCATCTAGAAAAATCTCCCTTCCCTCCTCTTCGCTGATTTCGGATTCTTCCGCGCCCTTGCCAAGTCTGCTCAGTGCAATACTCCTATGATTTTCGAGAATTGGGAGTACTTCTGCCAACTCCGGCTCCCCATCGTAAGTTACTGGGATGAAGTGAGTGGGCATGCCCGAATCTATGTTCATCTGACTGTGCCCCATATGCGCTACAAGCTCAACCCCCATCATTCTCATTTTGTCATGCACCAGATCGCATGCCCCATAGCAGGGATCAGCGGCAAGAATTACCTTTGCTCCGGACTCATCTTCGATAGAATCCATCATTTCAAGAGCCTGGATCTTTAGGCCCTCTGGAACCTGCAATGCAACCAGTCTGTTATCATTAGATTTGATCCTCTCAACTAACTCTCCCAATCGGAAGTCATGCTTGTTGAGGTCCATTTTTCCCACCAGTCAATCGACAATCTCGACTCTTCCATCAATTATGTCTATCCTGGCAAGTGTCCTTATGGGCCAATTGGGACGTTCCTTTGCTAACCTTTCACGCCCCTCTCCCTTCTCGATAGCAACAATTACACCCTGTAGAATTGCCCCCATTTCTTCTAGTGCTTCCAGAAGTGGCTCCAAGGTACCTCCCGTGGAAATGACGTCGTCAACCACGAGGATCCTCTCTCCAGGCCAAATGTCGTTAATGTAGGCTGTAGATTCCGAATATCCCGTGGAAACGTCCACACGCACTTCTCCTTCCATGCCATAGGATCTCTTCCTGATTACTACTGTGGGCTTCCCCGTTGCATCCCCTACCGCTGCCAATAATGGGAGCCCCATTGCCTCAACGCTAACGATAAGGTCTATCTCAGACCAATCTACCATTTCTACAATCAAATCTCTAGTTGCCCTTAGCACATCAGCATCCATCCTTGGAATCCCATCAGAAATTGGATGGATGAAATAGGGGTACTCTCCCTTCCAGATAATTGGTGCGCCCAATAGCGAATTTTGTAGAACTATCAGGGGGTCGGAGGGCGTCATGCCCACCGACCTCAGATTAGGCCCTTCAAATGCTCGGAACCTTCGATGACCTTAGTGGTACACGGAGTTGGGAATTTACATCCCGCCTTCCTCATTGCTTCACGGGCAGCTGGGAAGAACTCAGGCTCGGTTCTTATCGAAATTACTGTCTGCCCCCTTTGCACTCTCGCTGCAGTGCCCACGTTTTTCCCGAACGACAAACGCATGCCCTGGGAAACCCTGTCTGCACCAGCCCCCGTTGCTTGTTTGTTTTCCCTGAGGATCTGGTGTGGGTATGTGTGCATCCTCAGAGCATACCCCATAGGCCCTGCTTCTTCCCTGATGGTCGAATTTGCAACTTGCCTAGCCGATTCGAGGGCCGAGTCTCTAATCTGGCAAGAGTTATCCGCGATCAACTCAAGAGTAACTGGGAACTCACCTGCTTCGGCCCTCTTCCTATTGCCCATGTGGAACCTGAGGATCCTGTTGTTCGGAACCCCGCCAGTGTACTCTCTGCGGGTGAAAGATTGCCCCTTAATCTGACGGTACATCTTCGCAGGCTTGCGTGCCACTCAAACACCTCGATGGCGGGCCACCGACCTTCCGTATTTAACCCTGAGGCAACTATGGCATTCCACCTAGGCAGCCAGCCTGTCACTTTCTCTCTGCACCTCTCTAACTCCCATGACGATTAGAACGAACCCTATGGCCATTGAGCCCCCCACTTCTTCTCCTAAGAGAGACCAGCCGCTGAGAACTCCAAAAACTGGGACCAGGAAAACGTAGGAAGATGCCGCAGTAGGGCCAACGATTTCAATTCCCCTAGCAAACCACACATAGGATAGGACCGTCGAAAGGATTCCGAGGTATGCAATTGTTGCCCACTCGGCATTGGTTGGCTCCGGAAGGGGTGAACCCCAGATTTCAAACAGCATCCATGGAGTCAGCATCAGCCAACCCACGAATGAGTACCAAATTACGATCTCCAATGCCGAGTATCCTTTGTTCCACGACATCATCATCTTCGTAAGATTGCTCGTAGCCGCCCACATTAGGGCAGCTAGCAGGATCATCCCATCTCCAATTAGTCTGTGCTCGAAGGGAATTTGCGAATTTGGGCTCCAGCCAACTACAACTACTACTCCAGATATCCCAATTAGGAGGCCAAGTGCCATCCTCTTGGTAACCTTCTGTCCCAGCATTGGATATGCAAGTAGGACGGTGAAAACAGGATTTAGTGGTATGATTAGTGAAGCGTCTCCAGCCGCCGTCCAAAGCATTCCATTCATGAAAAGTAACTGATACCCCATTGTCCCCAAGAGGCCCAACCATACGGAGAATCTCCACGAATCTTTGTCCGGTGGCAGAAACCTGAATCCGGGTTTTTTCCTGTTTGCCATTGCCAATAATAAGAAAACCAAGACAGCGAAGACATATCTTAGCCAAGCTGCAGTCGCTGGCTCAAGAGTAGCGGGACTCTCTTCTTGACCGTAACTAAGGAACCTTCCAGCTGCCCATGTCGATCCCCAGATGACTGCCACGACCAGTAGAAGCATGTGTGTTCCTATGTTCTTCCTCCAGTATTCTCCAATCAAATTATCACTGCCCAATTATCTCATATATTCTCTTTTTCTAATTGTGTTCACCCAATACCATTTCAACGAATCCAGGATGAGTAACCTCACACCATTCAGGTCCCGAAATGGTCCCCCCGACCATGCTGGCCAGGACAATGGCGGTCATCGTGGTTCGATGATCTCTTCCGGTAATTACTGGCTGTTTCGGTTTTATGATTTTTTGTCCACCGCTTATAGCGATACCATCCCCAAACTCTGTTGACTCGATGCCAAAGGCTTCCATTAACCTCACAGTATTAGAAATCCTGTCTGACTCCTTCCCCCTGGAATGGGCCACATCGGAGATCTCTCCACCACTTCCTAGCGCCATGAGGAATGCGGCAGGAGTGATTATGTCACTTGCATCCCGAAGACTGACTGGGCCTCCACGGCTCTTCCTTACTGCATCTATCGCTTCAACAACTCTAGGGAAACCAGCTCGTGTAATGCTAGCTTGTGTTTTCGTTCCGTGAAGTGTATCGAATAGGATTGAGAGGGGGAGGAGGCTCAACTCCCCAGGGATAAATGCCCTTTCGGGGGTCCTTACTTCCCAGGGTTCCAGCATAATCCTGTCTGTGTTCTCTTGTGACCAACCGCACATCTCGCAAATTTGAATTGTTAACTCGCTATATCCTCTGCTTACTGGCCTGCCAAGCACCCTTGCTTCTATTCCTGAAGGGAAACTCGGAGAAGCCAATAGCAATGCAGATAGGGCTTGGCTTGACTCACTTAGATCAATTTCGATATATCCGGCTGCAATGGGGCCCTCAACAGTACAAGGAAGCCGATCAGAGGAGATATTGCAACCCAATCCTCTCAATGCATTGGCAAGTGAGGAACCATCTCGAGCCCGCAGAGAATCATCACCATCAATCGTTCCAGAAACTTCCATTCCTGCCAAGATTGCTGTCACAATCCTTGCAGTTGTTCCAGAATTTCCACACCACAGTTTAGTTGGGGGCTCACCTAAACCATCTGAATTACCTTCTATTACCCACTTCCCACTCTCTTTGAAAACACGGGCCCCAAATTTCTCTAGACACTTCGCCATATCTTCGATATCCCTTCCAGGTTCGCCGTTGAATAGCAACTCAGTCGGTGAAGAACATTGGGATGCCAATACCATCCACCTAATCATGTGGCTCTTTGATGGCGGGAGCCTCCAGGATACTTCTTCCGGTCGGTCCAAGGACTTGATTTCGAGCACGTCCCTTCCATCGTCAACTTCCAGTTGAATGCTCGTATTGGGCTATTTCCTGATCCAATCCCCAAAGTCAGCAATACCGTCCCATTTCTTCGCCCTCTCGTCAATCAAGCTCCTCTCCATCGTTTCTTCAAGTGAGCCATGCATCTTCACCAGATTGTTCCTGTGAAGGATTTTGGGACTCAGGCCAGGAAGAAGTACTGCCAGGACTTTGGGTACTCTTCCCGGATAAACCTCGTTCACGTGACGAACTATGTTGGTGGTGCAGGTATTGGTGATGGTGTTGTACCACTCAGGGGAATCATTGAGCTTGTTTGTTCTGTGGAGATAAGACTCTAGCATTCTTCTTTCGTTCCCAGGTCCTAGGACAACTGCCTCGAATAGGTGAGTCACAGATTTTTTCCTACAGCGAGTCCTGACTCCCACTGCATCTCTCTCCGTTGCCCATACGTAGATCAGTTCGTATTGCCTGAATAGTCCTTTCATTGGGTGGTAACGCTCCCCTCGCTCCCTTCTGACTTCAATCGAACATACAATTCTGGTCCCATCCTCTGTTTCGAAACTCATTATAGTGTGAGCCATCTCTCTTCTATTGGGATCGAAATATTCCAGAATGAACCAAATCTTCGATACTTTGTCTAGATTTATCTTGACATCTATCCATCGTTCATCGAAATCCCTGGTGCTCCTCCATTCAAAGTCCCTGACGTTTCGGATGGTAACCACTTCCCCGTCGAACTCTGCTGTTGCCGTCCTCTCGTTGTCATTGACCCATGACCTCTCGTTGGATGGCTGGAGACGTAGGTGTCTGACAATTATCCATCCAGACAGGATTGTCAGGATCAATATGAGGGCCACTAAAGGAGTCGAATAAGCAGACGCTGTTGCCACAAACCGTTGGAACCGCCTAGGCGCATGAATCCTCGCTTTTTGTTGGCGCGGCAGGGGAGATTCGAACTCCCGAGGTGAAACACCACTGGATTAGCAATCCAGCGCAATGGCCAGGCTATGCGACTGCCGCAGTGAATCTTCGACCTGAGATTCGGGCTTAAGAAGAGCGGTTCTGCTACTCTTCTTCATAACCCTCTTCCAAGCTATCTCCTGAGTCAACCAAGTCTGATGGAAGTCTGGCAACGAATACAATCTCGTCTATGTATTTCCAATCCGTTTGCCTGGAGCCCTTTGAATCACGTAGTTCCATTATGCGAGTTCCTTTGGTGACTTTGCCCAAAGTCTCCTTGGTTTGCCCTGCTACCATCCTAATCATCATCCCGGATCCTGTCAGCATGAATAACTGGTCTTCTAGGTCAGGAATCTGACGAACACTGACGATGTGATCATCTTCCCTAAGGGACATAGTGCGTACTCCCTTTGTGCCCCTGTTCGTTTTTCTGTACCCATCTCTTTCAAATATTGGCTGACCAAACTCATCCAATTCCTGTTGGCCCTCTTCGTTGACCAATGCCATCATTTCCCCCGAACCCAGCCTGCTTCGCTTGGCCATACCATATCTAGAAATCGTCAGTACACTAGTGTCGAAATCATCCGTGACTATCATCCCAATTACTCTGTCCCCCTCTGCAAGCTTCATTCCTGAGACTCCTTGGCTAATTCTGCCTTGCACCCTTACAACGTAGGTTGTCATCTTCTCACCGGTCTCAGGGGACTCCCTGGTCTTCTCCTCCGCAGGCTTGAATCTACAGGCATTCCCTCTTGCCGAGACCAATACAACATGATCGGAGTCAGTTGCAGGCCTGACCGTTACAAGTGAGTCATCGGCTCCTTCGGCAAACCTCAGTGCGTACTTTCCGTTTCGGTTAATCCTGGCATATTCTGACAGCCTACTCTTCTTTATCCTGCCCTTTGCTGTTGCGAAAATGAGGTAGTGGCCTTCTGGTTTTTCTATTAGTGACCTGTCTAGTGGGAGGATGGAAATCACCCTCTCTTCCTCCCTAATCCCTCCGAGAAGGTTCCGAATGTGCGATCCTCTGCCGTATCTACTCGCTGATGGAGTCTCCCAAGCCCTGAGTCCGTACACCCTGCCTTGATCTGTGAATATTAGCAAACGGTCCTTGGAGAAGCAGGTGATGATTTTGGAGGGGGCATCCTCTTCCTTGGTCGCCACTCCTTTCAGCCCCTTTCCCCCACGGTTCTGCAAGCGGAAGGCCTCAACGGGAAGATGTCGGATGTAGTTGTCCTGCGTTAGCGATATCACGATAGCCTGTTCCGCCACAAGGTCTTCCCTATCCATTGACAGTGGCGTCGGATCGATGATGGTCCGCCTCTCGTCTCCGTGCCTTTCGACTACCTCATCCAGCTCTTCTCCAATGATGCCAAGAATCCTTTCTCTGCTTGAGAGGATTCCTTCGTATTCCACAATGGCCTCTTCGAGCTTCACTAATTCATCCGATACTTCCCGAACGTTCATTTTGGTAAGTTGGTATAGGCGCCTCTCTGCTATTGCCTTGGCCTGCCTTTCCGAGAACTCGAAGCGCTTGACTTTGGGATACTTGTCCTCCCCTTTGAGGAATTTCTCGAAGTGGTCCCTGGAGTCAGAGTTTCTCCCAACTTCGATTATCTCGCCCATCCTGTCTTGGGCCATAATGAGTCCCTCCAGGATGTGTGCTCTGGCCTGCGCCCTCCCCAAGTCATGACTGGTCCTTCGTTCGACCACCGATTCCCGATGCCGAACGTAGGTATGCAGAATGGTCCGTAGATCGAGTTGTACTGGCTCTCCATTCAGTATGCCCATCATGTTCGAGGAGTAAGACTCCTGGAGCCTGCTGGACTGGTACAGGCGGTTGAGAACAGCTTGAGCATCCGCATTTTGCTTGATTTCTATTACCACTCTGACTCCTTCTTTGTTGGACTCGTCCCTTATGTCCCTGATTCCCTTGATGACCTCTTTCTGGACAAGATCAGCAATCCCTTGCAACATCGTGGCCTTCTTCACCTGGTATGGGATAGAGTGGACGACTAACCTCTTCCCGTCGGAGTCGTCCAGGACCTCCACATCGGACCTGATGTGGAATTTGCCATTTCCTGTCCTGTACATGTCAACGATGCCATCTATCCCATAGAGGGTGGCCCCAGTGGGGAAGTCCGGTCCCTTGAGGTAATCCATGTATTCCAGCGCATCTATCTTGGGGGGGTTATCGAGCCCAATTTTTCGATTCTGTTCTATCACCCTCTCGATGTGGAACTTGATCGCTGCTACTACTTCATTGAGGTTGTGAGGTGGAATCTTGGTAGCCATGCCAACTGCTATCCCATCACTGCCATTCAGCAGTAGGTTCGGAAGCCGGGAGGGCAGTACCGAAGGCTCCTTCTCCGTTTCGTCGAAGTTCGGCACCATGTCAATTGTGTTTTTATTTATGTCATCCAGCATATGCTGTGATAATCGGTCCAGGCGACTCTCAGTGTATCTCATTGCTGCCGGTGGATCGCCGTCAATAGAGCCGAAGTTCCCCTGCCCGTCAATCAAGGGGTACCTTAGGGAGAAGTCCTGTGCCATCCGGACCATAGTATCGTAAAGTGCCTGATCGCCATGAGGATGGAATTTTCCCATTACCTCGCCCACTGATCGGGCAGATTTGCTGTATCCCTTTTCGTGAGTGTGGCCTGCTTGGTGCATTCCCCACAGAATCCTCCTATGAACAGGTTTGAGGCCATCTCGAGCATCCGGAAGGGCCCTGCCGATTATGACGCTCATCGCGTAGTTGATGTAACTCTCCTTCATCTCATCTGAGATGTCTCTCCTGAGTAGATCTTCTGCCATTCTTCACACCTCAAACGTCTAGGGCAGTTACCTTCTTTGCATTCTTCTCTATGAATTCACGTCGATCTGGGACGTCTTCTCCCATGAGGACAGAGAATAGAGAATCAGCCTCCTCGGCATCCTTGATTTCAACCTTCATCATCGTTCGACTATCGGGGTCCATGGTTGTCTCCCAAAGTTGATCTGCGTTCATTTCACCGAGTCCCTTGTACCTCTGTACATCGATCTTTGATGTGGGGGACTCCTTCTGCAATCTTCTTATGGCCGCATCTCGGTCCTTCTCGCTATGGACCCACTCGATATGCTTCCCTCTGGAGATGGAGAAAAGTGGGGGTGCAGCAATGAAGACATTACCATTGATTATTGCTCGACGCATGAAACGCCACATGAATGTCAAAATCAGAGTTCTGATGTGTGCACCGTCTATGTCCGCATCAGTCATGATGATGATTTTTCCATAGCGCAGCTTTTCCGGGTCGAAGGCCCCCTCGTCCTCCTCTTCGTTGCCCACACCTGCTCCAAGCGCCCTGATCATTCTCTGGATCTGTTCGTTAGAGAAAACCTTGGTCAGATTCCTTTGCTGTCTCTCCACGTTGAGGATTTTACCTCTCAATGGGAGAATAGCCTGAGTCCTCCTGTCCCGGCCCATCTTCGCAGAGCCACCGGCGCTTTCCCCCTCCACGATGTATATCTCGCACTCTGCTGGGTCCTTTGATTGGCAGTCCGCTAGCTGACCAGGAAGTCCCCCGCCTTCGAGGACTCCTTTCCTCCTTGTCAGGTCCCGTGCTTTCCTTGCAGCTTCCCTAGCTCTGCTAGCCAGAACCGCCTTTTCAACAATCGACTTGGCGATTCCGGGATTCTCTTCAAAGTACTCGCCGAGTCTTTCGTTTACAATTTGCTCAACAATTCCAGCAACTTCGCTAGTAACTAGTTTGGACTTTGTTTGGGCGTTGAAAGATGGGTCTGGGTGCTTAATTGAGACGACTGCAGACAAACCCTCTCTGATGTCGTCCCCAGAAAGACTGGTCACGTTTTTCAGTAGTTTCCGTGATTGGGCATAGGAGTTTATTGTCCTAGTCAGCGAACTCTTCAGCCCAGATAGGTGAGTCCCCCCGTCCGTATTGTGGATGATGTTCGTGAAGCAGTGAACCGATTCCGAGTATGCATCGGTCCATTGTAATGCCACCTCGACGTGCACCTCTCCCTTGCCTCCTTGCTTCGAGCCAATGATGTGCACCACTACTTCGTGGATTACTTCCTTGTTTTTGTTCATGGATTGGACGTATTCCCGGAGTCCTCCCTCGTACTTGTGTTCAATTTCTACTGGGTCATCCCCTCGGTTGTCACGGAGTAATATCTGCAACCCCGCATTAAGGAATGCAGTTCTCCGGAGCCTAGTGTTGATTTGCTCGAAATCGAACTCAGTGACATCGCTGAAAATAGAAAGATCGGGTTTGAAGTTGATACTAGTTCCCGTTTTTTCCGATTTCCCAGTCGATTTTAGGGAAGCTTTCTTTTCACCTTTGGCATACTCCTGGAACCACTCTTTCCCTTCTCTGAATATTGTCATTGAGAGCCTCTCGGAAACCGCGTTAACCGCACTCACCCCAACTCCATGCAGTCCGCCGGCAACCTTGTACGCCTCGTTGTCGAACTTTCCCCCAGCATGGAGTTTTGTCATTATCACCTCAGCAGCACTCACTCCCTCCTCAGGATGCTTGTCAACGGGAATCCCCCTTCCATGGTCCACCACAGTGATCGAACCATCTTTTTCCAAGTCAACCTCAACAGTGGGGTTGTATCCTGCCAGATGTTCATCTACTGCGTTATCGACAACTTCCCAAATACAGTGGTGAAGGGCCGAACCATCATGGGGGTCCCCTAAGTACATCCCAGGTCTCTTTCTTACAGCCTCCAGACCTTCTAGGACTTGGATGCTTTCTGCATCATAATCTTGGGACATTTGGGGGCCTCTGTTGAGGGTTCCCTAAGGGAACCCTCAAAATCAATTACTATTTTCATAATGTCGTGGTTATTCAACCTACTGGGAGTATCCTCTCCAATCGCCCAATTATTGCACAAATTACACCGGACCAAGATAATCCCGGAACATCACTACTCGACATGGTTAAACAGCCAACTACGGTCGCATTTTCGAATGAGGCAGCCATTAGTGTGTATTACCCTCCGGGGTAGAACTGCAGTAGAGATGTCTCGAGATGCAGAATCGGCTGTAGAACACGGGGCCGACGTGATTGAAGTTAGGATTGATATGCTATGGACCAGGGAGGAAAGAACCCAGAAGGCCGAAGGAAATGAGGGTACTCAGCGTGAAGACTCTGATTCCGAGGTCTCCATCAATTTCTTGGAATTCGAAGATGTGGACTTTGAATCAGATTTGAATACCATAATGCAATCTACAGAAATACCCCTGATTTTTACTTGTAGGTCACAGGGCCAAGGGGGTTTCTTCCCTGGCGATGAGGAGCAGAGACTAACCGTCCTGCGTCACGCAATTTCTCTTAATCCCGAATGGATCGATTTGGAAACCTCAATCCATTCCGAGAAGCGAGGGCAATTGATGGCCCTCATCAACAAAGGAACCAAGGTGATTGCATCGATACACTCCTCCGACTCAATCCCATCCCCCTCAGTGATTGTTCAGGATGTAAATGATAACAGAGAGCTCGGCGAAGTAATCAAGGCATGTTACTCGACGAAGAACCGCACAGAGGGCCTAAAGATATTCGAAGCTGCATGGGAGCTCAAGGATTCTGAAATCCAAACAACCCTCATGGGCCTTGGACCTGGGGGGGACTGGTCTAGAATCCATGCCCCTCTCCTAAATCAGTTCTTGGTTTACTCAACTACGGAATCAGGTTGGCACTTGGCACAGCAAGGCAGGATCAATGCAACCGATCTGAAGGCAGCATGGGGCCTACTGGGATACGCCTGAATTACCCGTCTTTGAGGAACGGGACTTCTCGGACTTCCCCCGAATCCCCGTCTTCTGCAAACGAAGAGTGGTATCTTGCATGGAGAATCATTGGAATTATGATGCAGGAAAGAGGAAGTGACCCTATTACGATATACGCAGTGTAGTTTGGAAGAGTCTGGCGACTTTCAACGTCAATCAATACCTCGATGCTCATGTCTCCATGCGCACCTGCGTCCCCGGGTCTGCTGTTGTCCCACCCATCAAGTACTAGGTGGAAGACCTGATACTCTGAATC
This sequence comes from Candidatus Thalassarchaeaceae archaeon, assembly GCA_034399535.1. GTDB lineage: Archaea > Thermoplasmatota > Poseidoniia > Poseidoniales > Thalassarchaeaceae > UBA36. The sequence continues at coordinate 43,044 of DASCSS010000023.1, read as the reverse complement.
ATCTAACAGACCGCCGAAGGACCAGGATGGTCCAGATGAGTCTATTGCAACTGAGAACTCCTCATATGAGACAGATTCGTATGCGTGCGAGTCTCGGAATGGGATCCAGTTTACTAGATCCCTCCATTCCACCGGAACCCCCTGGTCGAGGCTGCAATAGTCAAACTCTCCCCGTCCATTTGCAAACCATTCCCCCCTGCAACCGTAGTCGATTTCGTATTGCACCAAGTTAGAGTCTGTTAGCAGGTAGATGTCTCCCTTTCCGCTGAAATCAACGCAGAATGTGTAACTGTAGCCGGGAACGAGGACCATGCTGATGATTGTAGCACTACCATTGCTAACCTCGACTCCGGGGAACCCCGACCAAACCCCATCGGACCATTCGGTGCTGAGGCCATTCTCCAGTGGCCTGAGTCCCGCATCTCCCTGTTCTTCGCTGTACGGTACTCCATTCCCTCCAACGGAATCAATACTCAGAAAATCACCAGGGTGACTATCATTGGACCAGTCACTGCTTGGGGGCACATCACAAGTGCTAGTTGCGGAGCTCACTGGGGTCGCTGAGAATGCTACTGATAGGGCCGAAACCATTAGCAAAGCCATTTTGCCCGAAGAGATGAAACCTTTTCCATAACCCCAATTCACTATTTCCGCCTCGTTCTGATTGGCCGGACGTATCCAGACTCTCTATCCCTCCTCTCATCAGAGGTCAGATATGTTGGTTGCGGTGGCGGAGAGTGTTGATCCATCCCTGGCAACCCTCCCTCCACCAGAACCTCATCCACCTCGTAATTTTCGACCATTCCCTTGGCATCTAGCTCTTCTTCGTCTTTCTCCCTCATTATCATCCATCCAAGAATGGCTACTAGGGATACAAGAGCAAGTAATACGGCACTTTCTTTCCCCGGTACCAAATCTTCTAGCGTGAGGTCCGAGAGGGTTTTTGGAGACGAAGTATCCTGAATTGACAGCACAGTAACGACATAGTCCATAGAGGCACATACCCCAACCCCATCGCAGACTTCCATAGAAATTCGCACTTCTCCCGGATTCCCCCAAGTCTGGTTCTCTTGTATCCAATCGTTCCTCGTATTCCCATCGCAGCCCTTGATTGTCAGACAGTCATAGTCCGAAAAGACATCGAGGTCCCATTGGAAAATTAACTCCCCTGTTAGCTCCCTGTCTCTGTCATTTGTTGGATTTCCATCGTCATCACTGTCGAAGAGGGCGTCTTCATCTATCCATGCAGCTTCGACTACACCTTCGTCAGGATCACTGGCATTTTCCAATAGAATGACCGAATCACCTTCAACTACATATTCCATTCCAATAGGGTCAACTGTGCCGATAGTTGGTGCCTGCGAAACAATTACCATCATTTCCGTGGTATTTGATTCTCCTTCTGCAAAACCATCCACTACAGTTAATCTCACCAAGTATTCACCAGCCCTCTCATAGCTGTGCCAAACTATGGGGCCAGTCTCCGAGGGGCTAGCATCTCCGAAGTCCCAAATCCAGGAACCGATTCCGTTCCAGTCAGGGCTGCTACTCTGGATTGAGCTCTTCCCTTCGAACTCGGGATCAGCATCATAGCTCGCACTGCCATCGAATCTGATGACGTGACCAGGCGCTACGAAGGCCCCTCCCGAAGAAGTGTGGGGGACTTGCCAAGAAACTGGGTCCCCCTCTCCCGGAATCTCTTCAATGATTGTTCCATCAACACTAGGGCAGCTGAATTCGAGAACCGGGAAAGGAAGTGGGTTTGCTATGCTAAACAGGTATGTTTTGGGTGCCGATTGGAGACCTCTTTCATCAATCACAACTAGGCTGACACTGTAAAGCCCGGGTTTGGAGAAAGTCCTACTAACTGACGACACATTCTCAATCATGTTTTCCATATCGGAAATTGTCCAGACGTGGACAAGCGACGATGAGTCACCATCAGGGTCAAAGGATGCGCTGTTGAAAATGTATGCTGTATCGACGTCACCATCATCAGGACGATCGAAGATTGATACAGGGCGTTGATTCATGACTTCCACCTGCAAGATGGCGATTGTTGAATTGCCATCATCATCTGTGACCTCTAGTGTGATGTTTTTCAGGCCCGGCTCCCTCCACGCTATGATTGGATTTTGGAGGAACGATTCGCTATCCCTAAATTCTGAGGCCAGAGATAACGAACCACCGCCTAGGTTCACTCCCTCATCGAAAGTCCACCTGTGCTCAACTAATATGCCATCGTCATCAGTGAAAACATCAGGTATGCTTAGTGGTGTCAATGCATAGGTTTGGAGACTCTCTGTAAGCACTAGTCTCGGCGCTCGATTCATCACTCGGACAAGAACTGTCTCCTCTGACGACTGAGTCCCGTCACTTACCCCAAGAACCACCGAATACATGGTTCCGTTCGAATTCCCGTCGACCCATGCGTGCCCTATTTCGAAAAGCCCAACTCCCGAATCAATCGTTCCATCACCCCAGTCCCAGGAGAATGACAACCTATCAATGGGGACATTGTCAGACGTTCCGAAGGAAGAAAACTGGATTCTCTGGTTCGTTTTGACTGTGATTTCTTCTAGAATAGGAATCCCTCCTATCGAGATTTCCGGAATTGGCGTGGATGAGTCGTTAACCGATAGGTTCCAAGTCTGCATATCAGAGAAGAATCCCCCCTGGTCAACAATCACTAGACTGATGACATAGGAGCCCTCTTCAACATAGGAGTGAATTGGGTTTTTCAGAGTGGAACTATTACCGTCACCAAGCCCCCAAATGTATGACGCCGGGGTCTCATTTTGATTGAAACTTCCATTAGATAGCCCAAATCCCCACTGATCAAAACCACCTCCGAAAATGTACGTTGGTATCCATGTCTCAGTGTAATTCGTAGAGATTGAACCAGAACCAATCGGCTTCATGTTGAAAACCTCCCCGGGGAGAGATAGTGCCAAATCTTGCAACTCTCCTGTGATGTCCCTAACCCTCACCACGAAAGATACGTCCGCCGAGAATTGGGGCGTGAACCAAATGGTTCTGGACACGGCCTCGTCATTGCTTGCAGATAGGCTGAAAGTTTCTGAATCCACCACCGTGTTATTTACGAGTGCATCGACCTCTACTTCCAATGTCTCGAAATACGCACTAGAAGATACGCTAATCGAAACTTCAAGACTATCTCCAAGCCCATCTTCGTCCCTATCGAATACTTCAATCGAGTCTATCGAAACCGACGCTGGTTCCGTAACTAATCCGGCATTTACGGTAAACGAGCCAGTAGGGTATGCCCCTCCTGGCAAAATGCCACAATTAGCAAAATCAAAATCGCAATCATCCACTCCTGAGTTGTACCAGATCAATAGCCAAGCCTCGGAGGTAGAGTTTCCAAAACCATGTATTAAGCCTGTTCCAATTCCAGTAGATGGTTCAATCCTCAACTCGTCCATTGTCCAGGTTCCAGAAGACGCCTCTCTAACCATCAAAACTCCTTCAAAACCGAATCGATCCGGTTGAACCATCAGACTCAATGGTTCCCCAGTCCCTTGTGTGAAACGAAATGAACTGAGACCCCAACCTTCCATGCTGTGTCCGGACGACTGCCAGACTTCTCCCCATTGATCGTTAGAATCACTTTCTGAGATCCTGCAGAATCCCCCTCCTGTACAGTCCTCCTCCAAATCCAAGTCCGAGAAACCATATGCTCCCTGGGAACTATCCAAGGTCACGGCAGCACTGAAGTTCGCGAATATCTCACTCATTGTTCCACCTATGGGAGTTGACCCCGAACCAGGGTTTCTAGCAAGATTCTCTATTCCCGAGCCCCCTATTGACGAATCGGAAATTAAACTTCTAATCGAGGGCGCACCTCCAAGTTTGTCGGCCAGGTACATTAAGAAAAGGAATCCAGAACCATGATCGGAACCCCTCTCATTCCACCACCTCAGGCTGCTGTTGCTGCTCCCTGTCCAGGAATTTGCATTCGATTCAAGCTCTGAGTTCGTTCCGAAGCACAAGTACTCTGCCATTTCTGCGGCACCCTCGACAATCCATAGGTACTCGAAAGGATCCCAAGCATTGTGTATCAAGTGACCAAACTCATGGGAGAGGACGAAGTTCCTACTCCCTAAATCATCTATATCCATGAAAAGAGACTCCCTGACGGGGGATAGTCCAGGTTGGAAGTACCCCCCAGTTCCGCCTACCCCGTCTATGGAGTGGATGACTATCTCAATTTGGCAATTATTGTCTAAGTCCGGCGCATCACCAAAGTAATTTGTGTCAGTCGGAAAAATTATCGATTCCCAGGTGGAAGTGATATCATTCAACGTTGTGGATGAAACAATCTTCCCGTCTTCAACAAAAACGGCTGCATTTGCGGAGGTCCTTTCAACCGTCGCCGAAATCGTTCCGTCGCTGGTTGTGATGTTATCGGAGTCACCCAGTACCCATGCATTCTCGCAACTTCTCTGGCTTCCCCTCGAGTTTTTGTTCATTTTGTCGATTGGAAGTACTAATCCCGGATAACCCTCCTCAGCCCATTTCTTCTTGAGGTAGGTCGTGGCCGAAAATAAGTCCTGGGCCCCTTCACTCATAAGGTATGATTTTCCATCAGTACCGGGGTCGAAATTAGACAGCAATTCAGCCATTCGATCCTCGTCCCCCCCATTCCCAACTGGCTCGGATGATGCCATGGGGGCTATTAGGCCCGAAAGAATGGTAATTGCAATTACCAAGGCTGCTGATGCTTGTCCAATTGCCAACTCATCTTCCATCGCAAACACTCCGTTTGGGTATCTATTGTAATCCATCCGAATACGTATTTTAACATCGATGGAGCATCGTTCGTACATGCGAAGACGAGCCGGCCCCAGTACCTATGCGGCAATACTGTTATTGTTGGTCTTCACAATCTCATCCGGGGCTTCTCAATACGACGGTTCTACCGAAGAACGCAACATTTCTGTCATTGAAACAATCCCCCATGATTCCGAGGCATTCACTCAAGGATTGGAGCTTCACAACGGCTCACTCGTAGAAAGTACAGGACTTTATGGGCATTCAGGTTTGAGGAAGGTAGATCCGTACGATGGACGAGTAATAGATGAGACTACAATCAACGAATCCTTCTTCGGTGAAGGACTCACCATAGTGGGCGAATCAGTGATTATGCTGACTTGGCGTAGTGAGATTGCATTAGTATTCGACTCAGGGGATCTCTCAGAAACGGGAAGTCTGAGTTTTGAGGGGGAAGGTTGGGGGCTTTGCTTTGATGGCGAATACCTAGTCATGTCCAACGGGACCTCTGAATTGGCCTTCCGCGATCCCGATTCCTTTGAGGTATCCCATAGAATTTCTGTGACTTGGGACGGAAACCCGGTTAGTTGGCTCAATGAGCTAGAATGCGTAGATGGGCTGATCTATGCTAACGTCTGGCTCCAAGATGTTATTCTGGCGATCAACTCTTCTTCTGGGGATGTCGCGTTCTTCGCATCGGCCTCCTTCCTATCAGAAAATCAAGGAGAAACTACAAACGAGGTCCTAAATGGGATTGCTTATGACAGATCTAGAGAAGGATTCTGGATTACCGGTAAGAACTGGACTGAGATGTACTTGGTCAGTATTGATCCCCAAGTTTCAAGTCCGGATTCTGAAAATGTTGGGAATATTGGATACAAAGCCGAACTTTCTGAGTATTGGCAAGCGTTCGCATTTCTTCTGATAGTATTGCTAGCTGCGCTAATTCATCGAAAGATGCCCAACTTCAAGGACCCCCCTATAGGTGAGGGAAATGGTGACTGATGACGATAGCCCAACGGGAATAGACCTGGACTACTTCTTCGAAGACCTCTCCCACGAGAAGTCTACCAGGATTGCAGGGGCAATCTTGATCATGATAGGAAGCATATTGGGAGCCCAATTGGGAATTTTCCTGATTTCCGCAGATCCCGGTGAGATACTTTCTGGAAGCCTTGACTCAACAGCCGAGTATGCCGATATTACCGGGACCGTCAATTCGGCTTTGATTGACAATAATTCCGGAGGCGAGCCCGTCGAGGGAGTAAAAATCAGACTACTATGGGAGGACGGCACAATTACTGGCCGGGAGACTTTCACGGATTCAAATGGCAGATTTTCCATTCCCGATGTTCTTAGGGACCCCGCAATTTTATCCGTCACTCATCCGGGAAACAATACAACAAAGATTTACCTTGTTCCGGGTGATAATGCCCAGATTTCAGTTACGCTGACTCCGGGCAATGGAGAACAGGTCATCGATTTGAGGGGAGAGAGCCATCTCGGTGACGCTGTAAAACTGGCAACTGCTATTGCATTGCTTACAATCTTCTTTGCTCTTGCTGGTTTTTACGGGGGTGTTGAGGCATACAGAGGAAACAGCTACCGTAGGTCCTGGTGGTTCGCATTCCTTGGACTTTGGAGTAGGGGGATGATTTTTGTGGGCCCTCTTCTGATTCTGATTGGGATGGGGCTCGTGACTCTAACTAAGGAACAGTTTTCGGGAGGACCGGAATAGGCTTCCAGAGGTGCCCCATGTATCTTTTCTCAGTAGAAGGAGGGGATGGTAGCGGGAAGGGGTTAGCTACCAAGATCGTCTCCGAAATTCTAGATAGGGAGTTTTCTTTCTCTGCCGTCGAAATCACGGGGGAGCCCCGCAGAGATCATGCCCTTGGAAGACTCGCAATCGATTCCGTAAGGAAGAAGGCCATGTTCCCTGAACAAGAAGCAGGACTTTTCGCGGCCGACAGACTGGACCATTCGCACGGCTGGATACTGCCACGACTATTAGAAGGAAAGGCAGTAGTTAGTGAGAGGAACATCCACTCTTCCTTGGTCTACCAGGGAATAGTTGGGGGTATTGGCGTCGAACGAGTTTCCCACATGAATTCTGCAGCCCTAATTCCAGATTTGTGCATCTGGGTCGATTGTGATCCAGAGGTAGCAATGAATAGGATAAGCAGTGAGACATTGCGAGGCGCTTCAAACAAATCCGAGTACTTCGAAACGACAAATCTCCAAATTCGGATTAGAGGCGGCTACACAAAGCTACTTTCGGGAGAGGTGGAGATGCCAGTCCCATTTGATATGGGGGCCATATTGGGGCCAATCTCCAATGAGGGCTCGGAACAGCAACTACGTCGGGCCCTCACTAATGGAATCCGGGCCTTCCTTCACAAAAGGCCCACTCCGATAAATGTAGACAAGGAAGCCGTAGATCAATTTCAAATTCGTTCGATGGTGCAGTCGTCTAGTGGCCAATCTACTCTTTCTGGCCTTGGAATAGAACCAACGAAAAGTAAGACAGGTTGGTTAGATGGAACTCCTCCTTGGAAGATTTTGAAGAGGGCCCAGGAACACCATGAAACGGTTTTATCATCTGCTTCTGAAGACGAACTAATTTCCATGCCAAAGAATATCCTAAATCACTCAGTTTCATCGATTTGTGGAACTTTGTCATTAGTTCACGCTGCAGACGTCTCAGCTCTTAGGTCATCCATGGGTCCCGTAAGGTGCGTCTCTGAGAGGCATACCCAGAGAATAATCAAGTTCCTAAAGGGACATTCTGGTTGGATATCCCAACACAAATCATTGATTGGTCGGGAGGCACCTCGTTCACAACTGAAGGAGGAATATTTCTCCTTTGGACGGATGGTCCTAGCAATTTGGCCATTCAGGAGCGCCATTAGGAAATGGCAGGTCTCCAATCCAAATACACATTTGCGATTTTGCTTGGGTCAGCTTGTAAAATCAGGAAGATTTGAATCTGCGATTCACGATTCTCTAGCCAGACTCTCAATCCTCGGAGGGGGAAGGGATTGTAAAACGCCTCCAGAAAATAGGGAATCTCTAGTTGACTGGTGGAACGGAAAGTAACTCATTTCATTTTGTAACAAGTTTGGCATCTGCGGGGAGTATCACATTGTTCGGGCCTTGGAAGTATTTGGGTCTTGCAGAAAATGCAGAGCAGAACCACCAACCCCCCACTATTCCCGCGACAGTTCCGGTAACAAGACGTAGTGGATTGTTAGATTCGTAGGATGAAAGAAGAAGCTGAGTGAACCCGTCAATTCCCATGGGAATCAATCCTAGTCCCATAATCGCCAATACCGCAATCAAACGCCTATCCTTTTCATACAGTGATGATGTTGATTCATCCGGTAGGATTGAGAGAAAGGTATCCCTAACGGTCCACCTGTTGTATCCTCTAATCCCGAAAATCAAACATCCTATTGTAAAACCAAGGAAAATCCCCACGTCCCTCGCACATAAGGGAATCTGGTTATGGTTTATTTCCCACGAACGTTCATGTTTCTGATGACAATTGATATCCCCAAATCCATATGCCAGAGCAAAAAAGGGATTCAGCTCAGTCCATGCAAATGTGCCCCCATGCAGAGATTGGTTATGCCCAACTCTGCCATCCTCCCCCCGGTCCTGGTTTCCCCAGCTGTCATGATATGCGTAGTCAATGGCGTTTGCCCTGCCCGATAGTTCGGGCACGAATCCTTCGGGTAGTGTGGCAGGGGCGATGAAGCACAATATGATGAAACCAGCAGAAATTCCTCCCAGTGTTCTGGAAATCTTGGATTCCCTTAGACGCTCAGAGAGGCCATTCTTGTGCAACTGTTCCCTGCCCATCTAATGCTGCCATACATTTCCCCGTTATAGGGGCACCTCTATGCTAATTGACAGACTCTAGATCATCAAGCTCATTAGTTAGAATACCTATCAGCCAGTTATGCAGGAAATTGCTCCCCATCTCTGAAAGCGGCGCATTAAGGAATGCTGCAATTAGCGCGGCTCTCGCTTCCTTCCTATCAAAACCCCTAGACTCAAGGTAGAATAGCTGGTCTTCATCAATCGGGCCGTTTGCAGTTCCATGACCACATCCAACGACCTCGTTCTCCATCACCTCAAGTTCTGGAATAGAGTCGGCCTCCGCTCTCTCCGAAAGCAATAGGTTGTGGAAAATCTGAGCTGCATCTGCCCCCTTTGATCCCTCTGCCACTCGCAGCATCCCAGTACCGACCGTCCTGCTAGCTCCTCCACAAGCTGAGTGCCATGAAAGCCTACTGAATGTCTCTGGAGCGTCATGTTGTATCTCGATGTGATGATCCAGATGCATCTTGTGGGCCGACATTACTGAACCCAGTACCTTCAGATTGCCCCCATTTTCCCCCAACCTGTAACGTAAGTCAGCCTTTGTTCTTTCCGAACCAGAGGAAATGGTACCCGCTTTGACTTGTGCATCCCTTCCTATTGCAATAGAGTCCGAACGGAGGACTGTCCCACTGTCCATTAGACTCACAAACACATCGTTAATCATTGCTCCATGGCCTACATAACCCGACCGCATTAATCCGAACCACTCAGAAGAGCCAACTAACTTGGTGACCAACTCAAGGTTCGCATGCTTCCCAACATTTAGGCAGATATGTAGGACAGATGGCCTGTTTCCCACCTCTATTTCCAATAATAATGGGATTTCAGAAGAGAAATTCCTGTCGATTTCCAATGTGTACTGAGATTCGCTAGACGCCGCCGCTAGGAAATTTCGAGTCACCTTGTCCATTATTGGTAGTTCCGAACTTTCGGACAAGCCTTTGACAATTCTGATCCCACTAGGCAAATCCTCCGAATCCAGCATCCCTAGGCGAAGGGTGGGGTTTTCAAGATCGGGAACCTCCTCTACCTTACCGGTAGGGTGCACTCTCTTCCAAGGTGTGTATCTCCACAAATGGCTCGATCTATCTGGCGGTTCCAAGGCCAGGTAATTGGATTTCGCATCCACAACATCACCTAGCCGATGCTTCCTTCCATCTCCAGTGCCATAAGCTGGTTCAATTCGACTGCGTACTCCATTGGGAGCTCCCTAGTGAATGGCTCAAAGAAACCATTCACAATCATTGCCAATGCCTCTTCTTCAGGGTGACCCCTGCTCATGAGGTAGAATAATTGCTCATCACTAACCTTCGAAACACTGGCTTCATGTTCGCACCTTGCCGTGGGGTTAGCTACTTCCATTGTAGGGTACGTATCTGATCGACTGTTTTCGTCAAGTATCAGTGCATCACAGACTACGTTTAGCCTGCAATTTTCAGCTTTCGGCGAAACAGTCACAATTCCTCTGTACGACCCCCTTCCCCCATTTTTGCTAATGCTCTTGGAGAGAATTTTACTAGTGGTATTTGACGCCAAATGATGGATCTTAGCCCCAGCATCTTGATGTTGCCCTGCTCCTGAATATGCCACTGAAATTACTTCAGCATGGCTCCCCTCTCCCTTTAGGATAACAGCGGGATACTTCATTGTCAATTTGCTTCCGATGTTTCCATCCACCCACTCAATCTTCGAGTTCTCATGGGCAATTCCCCTCTTTGTGACTAGATTGTAAACGTTTGAACTCCAATTTTGAATCGTTGAGTATCTGATATGGGAACCCGGGAGGGCAATCAACTCGACTACAGCTGAATGTAGCGAATCGGTCGAATATGTTGGCGCAGTGCACCCTTCAACATAGTGAATGCTGCTGCCCTCATCAGCGATTATTAGAGTCCTTTCAAACTGCCCCATATTCTTTGCATTTATTCTGAAGTATGCCTGAACCGGCATCTCAACGTGAACTCCTTTGGGTACATAGATAAAAGAACCTCCCGACCAAACTGCCGTATTTAGAGCAGCGAATTTGTTGTCCGTAAGAGGTACGACAGAACAGAACCACTTCTTCACGATTTCCGGATGCTCCCTCAATCCCCTATCCATGTCCAGGAAAATCACCCCTTGCTTCTCCAAATCTTCTCTTATACTGTGATACACTGCTTCGGATTCATACTGCGCTGTCACACCAGAGAGCCATTTCTGCTCAGCTTCTGGAATTCCTAATCTGTCGAATGTGTTCCTAATGTCCTCTGGGACATCGTCCCATTCGTTCTTGGTTGAATCCGACGAACGTAGGAAGTAGCATATTTTGTCGAAGTCAATCTCTCCTAGTTCCGAAGTATTTCCCCAGGTTGGCATAGGTCTTTCCATGAAGTGTCGAAAAGCTTTCACTCTGGTTTCTGTCATCCAATCTGGCTCATCCTTCAGGCTAGATATCTCCCTAACCACTTCTTCCGATAGTCCGAAGTCAAATCTAATCGTCGAGTTTTCAGGATCGTGCCAGCCAGCTTTGTAGTCCCCTACTGCTTCCCTGGCGTCTGTATTCTCAACCATGAACCTCATTCCTCCTGCAACCACTCGTATCCCTGCTCTTCAAGCTTTGTGGCTAGCTCAGGTCCACCCGAAGCCACAATTCTTCCATCCATCATTACATGAATCATATCGGGTTTGACATGTTCTAGGATTCTGGAATAGTGCGTGATAATCAGTGCCCCCGAATTTGAACCTCTGATGGTTGCGTTAACTCCCTCTGCTACAGTTCTAATTCCATCAATATCCAAGCCACTGTCTGTTTCATCGAGTACGGCTAGTTTCGGTTTCAAAAGCATCAGTTGCAGAATTTCAAACCTTTTCTTTTCACCCCCGCTGAATCCATCATTGACATACCTAGACAGGAACTCTCTTGGGATATCTAGGGACCTCATTGCTTCTTTTAGGGTCGCCCGGAACTCTGGGCCCTTAGCCTCCTCATCCCCTCTGATGCTAGAAACCGATTTCCGCAGAAAGTTCCCAACCTGTAGTCCAGGGACTGACTGAGGATACTGGAAAGATAGGAAAACACCTGCTCTGGCCCTCTCCCAAGGCTTCATCTCAAGCAAATCTTCTCCCTGAAGACGGACATCTCCACTTTCTACTTCGTAATCTGGATGCCCCATTATCACATTGGCAGTAGTGGTCTTGCCACTTCCATTTCTGCCCATGATGGCATGAATCTCCCCAGTTCCAATCTTCATGTCGATTCCCTTGATTATTTTATTGCCACCTATCCCCGCATGAAGAGAGGAAATTTCCAGAAGTGGGGCTATTTCGGACATATCGACAAGTCCCTGGAGTTTTGCTCGGCTTTTGAATCTGACCAATCTTCCCGCTCATCCTATATCAGTCTCCCTTTACGCATGTACGTGGAGGGGGACTTGAACGAGGAAGCCGGCTTTCGTGCCAGTCTTGAGGAAATGTATCAGGATCAGATTGAAGATTTGATAAAAAAGGAATCCCAGAGAATTGTTCTTGAGAAAACTGAACCCTCTGAGATTTCCCGTTTGCAATCACTTTCCCTGATCGATTTATTTGAGAACAATGATGAATCCCTCATCCCTGCATTGATGGCCAGGCTCGGGCCAGTCAGAGCTGCTCTAGATGGGCATGGGGGGGCGCTTGTTGTTTCCCAAGGAGAGGTGGAAGAATTTCCGGGTGGTCGTCGGGCCCTCTCATTGGTATTGGACCTCGACGGAGCTTGCGTCTCTTGTGGCGCAGCACCAGGAACTCTGAAGGGAATTCAGGATGACTTGCTTGTGGATATCGAGGTGTCATCCATTCGCTTTACATCAGAAATGCTGGAATGGTTTGATGACATTCAACGAGATTTTGTCCTGAAATTTGGCGGCGTGACATTCGTCTAGGCGAACGAAGCGATAAGGTGACGAATCGCATTGGGTGCAAATCCCAGAACCGTTACTTCTTCCCCTTCCACTAGATTGAGAAATCTACTGGCATCTCCTGCCATGTCATAACCCCCGGCCTTCCCGACCCAAGAACCACTTTCTATCAGTTCGGCCAATTCTCCTTCACCCATGCCTTCGAACTCTGCAATGGAGAACTCAGTCCAAATATCTGCAGTCCACCCATCTATTATTTCCATGGAACCAGAACCCCCGGGCGGGTAGGCCAACGCAGTTGAAGACCAAACTCTATGCCTCCTATCCGAAAGCCGCATTAGCATGGCAGTGGCCACTAGATGGTCACTGGGTTTTCCCATGGGGACAACCGGGTCGTCAGGGTCTTCGACTAGGGTATCTGAAACGACAATGCTCGAATGCCACGTGAATCCGCCCAATTCCCTGATCATGGTTTTGGCTTTGTGGAGGCACGCAACCTCTGCTTGCTTGCTGACTTCAATTCCCACCTCTGGCATAGGCTCTTCACCTTCTGTCTCACTGAAGTCAAGAATTATCCCGGTCCCCCTCAGTCTCAAAGAAAGCCATTCTCTACGCCTCGGTGAAGCCGTCGCTAGAAGCACCGAAACCATCCAATTCCTCAGAGGTTTACCTTTTCCCCACACACAGGGCATTTCGTCGAAGAAACTCCAATTTCTACTGCAAACCTTCCGCCACATCCAGTGCATATGGCCATGCTACTGCCAATCTCCTCGCCACTGGCCGTCATCTCTAACGGCAATGTTGGCGCGAGGGGCTTTGATTCGCCCCCGACGTCTTCTGCATCTGCGCTCGATTCTTCGCCACCATCGGCCCGCATTTCTCTTCGAGCCTTCCTCCCGGTCGCTCCAGATACTTCCCCCTCCTCAGTCTCAATAAGCTCAACGACACGTGAGTCAACGGCAATGTCTGCTTCCTCGACTACGTCTACTATGTCTTCTTCCATTAGGACTTCAGTCTCACTGTCGATTCGCCTACTCCTGCTGACCCACCTAATTCCTTGGGCCGAGAGCGTGACCAAAGTAACCCCTCCAAGGATTAATACCGCCAACGCAACGAGTATAAGCAGGACTTCGAATTGTTCTTGATCTAGTCCCAGGGAAGTCCTTAATCGTTCAACGAAGTCATCGTTCCTGATATCACTCTCGTCATCAATAAGCGAACGAATCTGCCATCCGCTTGAGGTCGAAACTACAATCATGCTCTCTCCCAGTTCAGGAGATCTGTCTGCCATCCCAAAAAGCCCTATTGCTAATGCGTCCGAGAGTCCAATCCAGCCTTCTTCATATCCGACCTTTCCAAATTCTATCTGCGGCCCATAAGGCCCAACACGATCAAAAATAACCTGCAACCCATTAGCAGTATCTAGGATTTCCACCCCAGTCATTCCTCTTGCAGGAACTCTGTTTTCCATCTCCCTCAGTACTTGGAATTTTGAATTAGTAACCATTGATACTAGCTCCGATTCCTGAGGCTCCCCTTCTCTCCAGATTGAGATAATCTGGTCTTCCTCATCTTCTATGATGACGGCCAAATGTGGCAATGAGGCCTCGTCCCCAACAGATTTCCTGTAAGTCCATTCAGATTGTGACAGTTGTCCATGGGAGTACCAAAGCCCAAGCCTCTCAATTCCAGTGGAGTCGTTTCGAATGGTTTGGTACAGGAGGTGTGCTTGTTCGTGCCCAAATTCTATCGCGAGGGGGTCAGAAGAAGATGAGGGGAGGTCAATTTCGGAAATTATACTCGGATTTAGTATCCAATCCGATGAAGCAATAGGAGCATCCGCATACAGTGTGAAGATGTTTGTGACATCTCCCATCGAACCTCCCGTGAACAGGTCCCTATGGTATCCGGCTACGAGAATCTCCGTGTCGATAACATCAATATCGAGTCCCCAATACTTCCCATCTGTTAACGGAATTCCACTAAGCAAGTCCTGTATTGGGGCCATCTTGCAGGTTGAGTCAATAGTGGAATAGCTGACAGTTTGCATTAGGAAACCATTTGAATCCAGATATCTCCGAGTCCACAATAGATGGGCAAAACCATCTTCGGTCCCGAAAACTGCAACATCCCCCGACCATCGATCTTCCATCACGTTAGTACATGGGATTAGCGACTTCGTCGGAGTCAGTCTGTATAGGTACAACACGCCGTCCTTCTCACTGATCACAATGTCTCCTTCTTCTTCGTCAATGCTGATGATCTCGACAGGGGTTTCCCCGGGATTGAGCTCTGCTGAACGGGGACCCATCAGTGTTGAGCTATCCACTAGTATTGTCTTAGTGAGTAAATTGTTCGACCAATCGAGATCGCTGCCCTCTTCTACAATCACGCTGATACGCATCTCTTTCGGTCCAGCCGTTTCATTTGGGACATACATGAATGAGAGAGTCGAGTGAGAGCCTCCCAGAACAAATGGGGTGCTGGCGTTCCCAATCTGCTCCCAGCCCCTAGCCGTTTTCTCTTCTAGGATTCCAAGGACCCCCATAGCATCAGTCGAACCAAGATTGTCAACCCTGGCCTCGATGACAGCCTGCTCAAGAGGACGCGGAATTGAAGGGCTCGTTGAGATGGCCCCGTTCCTGATTGCCAAGTCAACACCCGGAGGTCTAGCCAAGACCGGGAAAGTGCCCAGGAGTCTGTTGTTGTTGTCATCTAACTCCATAATCGTGTTTAGAGGGTCAATAATTACCTCAATCTGGGATTCGCCCTCATTCGCGGGGTTCCAATAGAGCACTACCTCTACGTATTCCCCGGTATCGATGTTTTGAATGACATACTCGTCCCTCCTCTCACCGTCTTCTTCTAGGATAACTCCTACTTCGGTAGCAGCCTTGTCACCAGTATTGCGCATAGTGGCCCTGACTTCGAGGAAGGTGTTCACATATGCCTCCTTCATCGGAATTCCGAATTCTTGAACCGAGATGGAACTGCTAACGAACTGAAGGTCTGGGGATGGGGGAACGTTGTCAACTACCACGAATCTGCGAATCTCCTCAGAAGTTACACCTGTAGCACTCACTAGCCTGACGGCCAACCTGTATTCATCGTCCTTGAAATGAGTCGTGTCCCAGTTGAAACTCCAGTCTGTCCATCCATAATCCCCCTCTACGCAATTGCTACTCCCCCCGTCTCTGAACATATGTGCGCAATAGGTGTGGTCCGTTGCGAATGTGCCACCGTCACCTGAGTGAGGCTCTCCGTATTCGTCCCAGGTCCCGTCAGTGTAAAAGGAGCCAACTTCCCAATCCTCGCTATCCAGTCTCCATTGGATGGTGGCGTTGTGTATTGATTGAAACTGGCCCCTGACATCTACTGACCCGGATACCTCCGCAAGACCGCTAGGTGAGATGAGAGTGAGGTTTACCCTTCCCACAGGGAATTTATACTCTGTTGTGTTGCTCCACCTGCCAATTTCGTTCATTGCAGCAACTTCGCCAAATACGAATACTTCGCTATAGTCCTCTGGCAACTCTGGCACTGAGAATGGGACAGTCCAATTGACTATCCCTATCGGATTCGTCCAATCCACAATAGTCGAAGTCGTTATTGGCTTGTTGCGCTCTTCTCTGTACTTCATCTGTACCCTGACAACAACCTCCTCGATCGTCCCATTGTCCTCCCCATCCTCGTCAATGTGACCACGGAGGTTGTAGGACTCTCCCTCGACCAGCCAAGAGTAAGCCGCGGGACTTTCAATTTCTACCCAGTGGCCCTGTTGGGGGCTCCCTGGCCCCAGACTCTGGTTTGTCTCTCCACCACCGCCACCACCCCCGAACATCTCACTTGCTACCATTGCACCATCAATGATCCCGAATCCGTATTTTTCGTTCCATGAATGACCCTGGTAAGTCTCATCGGTCGACCAGCTGGAACGGAACTCCGATCCAGCCATCAGGAATCCCCTGATCGCTTCACTCCTACCCTCGTCCTCTGAATCCATGAAGTCCATCTTTCTGGACTCCCCGATCTCCATCATAATAGCCACTA
The DNA here is from genome assembly GCA_034399535.1 of Candidatus Thalassarchaeaceae archaeon. Taxonomy (GTDB): domain Archaea; phylum Thermoplasmatota; class Poseidoniia; order Poseidoniales; family Thalassarchaeaceae; genus UBA36. The sequence goes on along the minus strand of DASCSS010000023.1, from coordinate 26,443 downwards.
GTCCAGCTACTGCTGGCGTCGACATGCTCGAACCGGATTTCTGCACGTAGTCGTCCTTGGCCCGATTGACCTCAGATCCGGGGATGATTCCCGAGGACTCCGCGTGCTTGGCCGAATTGATATTTGAACCTGGTGCGACAACCCAAGGCTTCAGCTCATCGTACGTGTCCCCGTCGTCATCGTCTTGCCTCGGTCCGTAGTTCGAACTGGAGGAAATATGATCATCCTCCCTGTCAATCGTGTTCTTGTCGTCCAGCCACCCAACGGTAATCGCCGTATCAGCGGAACCCACCGAGTTGACATTGTTAGCGCCATCGTTTCCTATTGCTGCGATGCAAACTAGGCCACTCTCGGAGGCTTGATTCACTAGGTTAGCCTCAGCAGAAGAACCATCTTCGTTGTTGTCAGAGGCACCGGTGCTGGCTCTTCCGAACGACATTGAGACAATTTCAATCCCTCTGCTCGACTCGTTGTTCCCCCAATCAGTATCCTTGTTGTTTATCACCCACTGAAGGCCGGCCAAAATTGACTGGGAATTTCCCCCCCCGTAGTCTTCCATCACCTTGACGTCTACTAGGTATGAACCGGGAGCGTATCCCTGCACCACCCTTGAAGAGTCGCCAGTCCCAAGTGCTATTCCTGCTACATGCGTCCCATGCCCATCTCCATCATCCGGGTCTTCCTCCGAACACCCAGATTGCCCCACTCCGGTAGAGTCGCATCCCGCTACCCACTTTGGATCCCCAATATCATCGGGTTCATTCTCATTGTCATTGTTGTTATCCGAGAAATCATCAAGTGAGAAATGCTCATTATCCACTCCTGTGTCTAGAATTGCGATAACAATTCCAGAACCATGGTACCCTAAACCCCTAATCGTCTCGCTGTAAACATCCGAAGGCCGAACCTTGGAACCTCTCGTCGCCTTGTCCAAGTAGGGGACTATGACATTCTGTTCTTCGATTAGAACGACCCCTTCTATGCTCCAGATATCCACTAGTGAGCTAACGGGGACATGGTCAAGGACAATGGCATCCAAATGATCCATCACCATGAACCACGAGCTATCATCCTCCCATCCATGGGCTTCGATAACACCCCTAAGTGATTGAGCATCCGAAGGGCTGGGGTGCCATGCAAAGTGTACGATAATGGCTACTGTCTGCTTACCATCCTCTCCCAAGATTGACGTTTTGGAAACCGATTCCCTCTGGTCGGCCAGGATTAGCTGTAACCTATCGTCCATGCCGTTGGAGTCAGAGTCGGACCAAAACCCCTCCCACCAATTGAATTCCATGGTTGGGGGTAGAGCGTCTAGGGGCGTAAAAATAGGACTACGGTCTTTCTCAGGACAGTTTTCTTCCCCACAAATTAATGGTGGAATGGACGAGATTTCATCTTCCTCGACAACCTCTTCATTTGAATCCGATACGAAATTGCCTGTAGCTACTCCTGTTGAAATGTCTAGCACCAGCACCATCATGGCGGCAAGAATTGGCAACATTGCACCTAGCCTTTTTGGCATGGCTCTCGTAGAGAGCCAATGTAGGGGACGGTATAACACCAACCTATCCTAGTTTGATGATTGGGACGTTATGGCCACTCGATGTGTGCCGGCGAAATCCCGCATCTGAGTGTGCAGGACTCATTCTCAACAATTGCTATAATCTCACCATTGCAAATCGGACAAACGGTGTTTTCTGCTAGTTCCTCTAGCCATGCCCTACGTGTCTCCAATTCGTCACCCTCCGCTCTAAGCTTAACCAAAATTCTCGCTGCTCGGCCCTGTAGGGGCTTGTCGGCCCGCTCCCATGGATCGCTTTCTAGTCCCCCCATGCTCTCCTTGGCCCGTCTCCTGATTGAAGACGATTGGGAGAATCCTCCCGCGATAGTCGCACCTTCGAACAATTCGCTAGGGCCTCCTTTGGCAATCGGTCGAGCAACTAGGTATGCAATGAAGAATCCCCCAACGTGAGCCATGTGCGCCACATTGCTCTCACCTGCCGTTCCCGATTGAATCGAGTAAATCTGGAATACTTCAAGGCCGAGTCTGAAGAACGCAATCAGCCAAACCGGCCAAGCACGAATGAGGAAAAGAAGGGGGAACTCAATCTTGTCTTCAGGCCAGCAAGCCATGTAAGCACCAAGAATTCCGAAAGCAGCCCCGCTTGCACCTATTGCCGGCACAGAAGAATCGGGATGAGAACCAATCCATGCAAGATTACCCCCAAGCAGTCCAATTAGATAGACTGCGAACCATCTCTTCGGACCCATTCTCTGCTCCAGGGGGACCCCGGCCAGTGCGATAACAAGCACATTTCCCAAAACATGGACGAAATCCGCGTGTAACCAAGCAGCTGTAACAAATCTGTGGAAATGGAACAAATCCCCAGAAGTAGATGGATCAGTAAAAATTGCTGGAATCAGGCTGAAAAGGTGAACAGGATAGAAACCAATCTCGAAGGTTTCAATTGCGAACTGGGTAAACATCACCAATAGCAGCGATAGAACAGTGGCCAGTGAAATGCTAGTCTTGTAACGAATTGCCGAAACGTAAGGCCACAAAGCAACAGCAATCAACACAAGCACTACAATGTAATCGCTGGATTCGAGGCTGCTCCAAGTCACGTCATCGTCAATCGAAATCGACGCCATATCACTCCCTCATGACCCGAACACAAGAGGTCTTCGTTTGATGGAACCACTATACGAAGGAACATTACCGCACTCGCATGGGACTGCCCCCGTTGGCCGAGGCTTCCGAACTAGTCGTCCATAGGGGTACAAAGAGAGTTCTGGAGTCAGTTTCACTATCAATTCAGGAAGGCCAGATTGTGGCACTAGTTGGCAAGAACGGCTCCGGAAAGACCACCTTGATCGAGGCTTTTGCAGGGATTATTCCACTACGGAAAGGTAGCATTTTCTGGAGAGGCCGTGATGGCGAATCAGTAACGGTCAGAGACTTCGAAGGACGGAGAAACCACCCTCCTCCAATGGGCCTTACTCTTCAGAAAGATGGCATGTGTGGGGATGAAACGGTCATAGAGCGCTTCTCTTCCGCCCTCGAAGTAGCTGGTTCGGAATTTCACTACAAACAAGCCTCTGAGACTCTCGAACAATGGGGTCTCTCAAATTTCTCTGGGGATAGGATAGCCCATCTTTCCGGGGGGCTAAGCCGGCGGCTCTCTTTGCTTTGTGGGCTAGCTCCAGCAGCACTCAGCGATTTACCGCTGGTGACGCTGCTAGATGAACCATCAGAAGGACTAGATGAAGCGGCAAAGGAACTCCTGAAGGGGTGGCTAAGGGCCCTTGCCATGAGGGGCCATGGAATTGTAATTGCCACGCATGACAAGGAAGTCATTGATTGTGCAGATCGCATAGTAACAATTTCCGATGGTAATATTACGGAAAAACCGGGTGATGCGAACTCAGCTCCCAGCCAGATCCCTGCAATTTCCGATTTCCATGAACCAAATCCAACACTCTCCCTTGTTAAGTGGGCCCTTCGTACCGAATACAGAAACCCAATTGACACAGTCGGCAAGGCCACTCCTGCAATAGTCGCCTTGCTTCTAGCCTATGCACTAGTTGGTGAGCTTGACGTAAATTCTCATGATAGCCGACTTCTTGCTGCGTTAGTACTAGCTCCCTCATTCATCACCGCGGTTGCTTCTCCAGCAATTATTGGCAGGCTTTCGGAGTCGGATTGCGGAAGATGGTGGAATGCAGTAGTCGGACCCATGGCCCGCCCGGCTTACTCGATTTCAGGGGCATCGATGGTACTGCCAATTCCATTGGCCTACCTATCTTGGGCAGTTTTGGCTGGTTCAGTGGAGGTAGAAACCTACTCTGAGGTCCTAGTGTGGTTATGGCTTCCGGCGCTTGCGATGCTAGACCTGGCGGTTGCAGCAACCTCCCTACATCTCCTCGTCTCCGACCTATCCCGATCCAGTGCTGCCCCTGCTCCCTTGTTGCTCTTGGTACTTGTGTGGCCGTTCCTAGAACTTACTGAAGCACTGGCCATGATAATTGATGGAGGGATGTCATTCAGCCTATCTATCCACGAGCCAATAATGACATGTTTGATTGCTAGCATCATTTCTGCCCTCGTGTGGTTGGCTGCAGTTCTGATTCCCGACTACTGAGGAAGAGATTTCTTGACTAACCAATCGGTCGCAGGCTCATGATTGATTCCAGGTCGGTCGCTGTTCCCTTCACCGTAATAGGACTACTCGGGGCCATTACAACCGCGCTTATGGGATTATTTTGGGCTCCATTGGTTACCGGTGCGTGGCATGCCCCGGAGGCTTATCGGATTCTCTATTGGCACGTTCCCTTTGCATGGGCATCGTTCCTCTCTTTCTGTCTGTTATTTATTGGTGCATTTTCTTGGTATGGTAGGCGTTCCGAAAGAGGCTGGGGAATGGTAGTAGTTGGCTCGGAGCTCGGTCTGCTTTTTGGTGCCGGGGTAGTGATATCAGGACCAATTTGGGCTTCTGCCGAGTGGGACGTTCCGTGGGACTGGGGCGATGTCCGATTGAACACTTATGCACTTCTAACTGCGGTGGCGCTATTCCTGGTGATGTCCATCAAGAGCCAACCTGATGGGGAGGGCACTAGGGATAGCCTTTCAGCCGTGGGTTTATTCGGCTTCATCTTAGTACCAATTACCGCGTTTGCCACCACACTTTGGCAATCCTCTCATCCGGGAGTTGTTGTGATTGAATCCGAGGAAACTGGATTGGATCCCGAGATAAAACTCCTTCTTTTCTTTGGGGTTGCCTCTTTCTTCTTTCTCTTCGTCGGATTAGCATTACTCAACGAAGCCATCAGAGGTCTTTCTGAGGAAATTGACGAAGTCCACAATTCGATTTACGAGGAGGCCTCAAATTGACCGGAATTACTGAGGCATTTGTAACCTATGCCATCCTCTCTATGATGCTGGTAACGTACACAATTGGTAGGCTTCGGACTTATTGGCAACTCGAATCAAAACTCCAGGAAATTCGTCCCCACATGGAGGATGAATAGGCTCACATTTTCCCTCGGAAGCCTTCTAACGGGGAGTCCAAGCGCAGCATCGGGGAAATTACATGGCTGGAGGGGCATTTTGCATTATTTGCGCTGCAGACCCCCCTCTTTCCTCGGACAGATTGTGTGAATCCTGCCTTAGGGATCGGACGCAGTTATCAAAGATGCCTGAGAGAATTCAGCAGAACCGATGTGCTAAGTGTAACTCTTACGAAATAAAGGGTCGCTGGTCAGCAATGGGTGATGAAGAGATTGCTGAACTCAGAATCAGAGACAACCTTGTAGTCGAAGAAAGGGCATCAGAAGTTCACGTCTCAACTTCTTCGGCGGTTATTGATGATAGAACCATCAGGCTATCCGTTGATGTGAATGGGATGATCGAGGGGCACAAGTTCTCGGATTCCCATTCAGCGCTCCTTCAAACTAGCAATGCTGTATGCACCACATGCACCAGAAAGGCCGGCGACTATTTCGAAGCAACTGTACAATTGCGTTCAGCGGGAAGGAAACTCGATTCAGAGGAACTGGCCCAGATTCGAGCAACTCTTGATGAAATGATCGGTTCGATGGAGACCAACCCAATGTTTTTCGTTTCCAAGGAAGGACCGGTAACCGGAGGATGGGATCTGCAGTTGGGTTCGAAGAGCCTCGCTAGAAGCTGGGGCCGCAATCTCGTCAAGGCATACGGGGGTTCGGTGAAGGAGAGCTCTACAGTTATCGGAGTCAACGATGGCATCGAGGTCACTAGGCTTACACTGAGTTACAGGAAACCAGCATATGCAATTGGAGACGTCGTGAAGCACAAGAAATCCCTGTGGATTATAGATAGCTGGCAGAAGGAAGGGCCCATTCTACGCCGGATTGACCGATTTGAGAGAAGCGGGGCGTCATGGCGTGATATGGAGTCATCTACCGTAACCAGCAAAAAGTCAGAACAGCATGTGATCCAGATATTGAACAGAGATAGCTCAGCTGCTGAGTTCATGGATCCTTCGGATTTCCGAGTCTCGACGGTAGGCCTCCCATACGATGACGACGGGGAAGCCGAAGAATTACGCATCGCCTTCATAGATGGAGAATGGCTGGCTCTTCCCGTTTCAGACAAGGGGACGGGAAAATGAGCGAACCAGACTTCAGTACCTTGCTAGATGAGCTGGATGTTCGAGACATGGCAGGATTCACCAGGAAGTTTGTTTCCGATATCTCTGCCTCATTGGACGCAAAAATCGACTTGGAGGAGGATTCAGATTGGAGCGGGGTGATATGCCTCGGGATGGGGGGCTCCGGAGCGGGGGGACTTTTCCTTCAGGCCCTCTCGGACAATTCAGGAGGCCTGCCCTTCGTTGTGTGGAGGGATTACGGCATCCCAAGTTGGTGGGGCCCCGATTGGTTGGTAATGGCCACCTCCTATTCGGGAAACACAGAGGAGACTCTCGACGGTGTTCGAGAGGCAATCGCCAACGGGGGGACGGTTGTGGGGATTTGTTCTGGCGGAAAGTTGGAAGAAGTGATCGAAGGAAGCGATGGCTCGGTTTGCTTGAAAGTACCATCAGGGCAGATGCCTCGCTCTGCATTCGGGCATATCTTTGGGATGCAGCTTGCAGCGTGTTGGGCACTGGGTCTATTACCCGAGCCGAGCCGGAAATCGCTATCGGAAATGCTTCAGAGACTTTCACAAGCATCTTCTGATGCCGATCTGGAAAATGATGCTGGCATGACTGCCACACTCGCCCGTTCTTTAGTCGGTAAGAAGATTGGAATCGTCACCCCCCCCTCCTTGGCTCCAGCAGCCTATCGTTTCGCCTGCCAACTAAATGAGAACTCTGCTAAGTTTGCCCGATTTGCCGAGATCCCCGAGATGAATCATAACGAGATAGTTGCTTGGACGAGTGACTCCCAAGAAAACAATGCCCTCCTTATGTTATCTTATGAGGGGGCTCACCAGCGAACCAAGACACGAATTGATTGGGTCCTCGATGAAGTCCTGGCATCCCCCTCGTGGAAAATTGATTGCGAAGGAGAGACTCTATTGGAATCGCTACTTTACGCCGCACATGTGTCTGATTGGATTTCTATCGGTCTCGCCGTTCTAACAGGGGAGGATCCTTCTGACATGCCGGCAATCGACTCACTGAAGTCCCATCTGGCATCAATTCAGTAGAGTGGTCCGAGAACCAGCCTGGGATCAGGGAAGTTTTGGAGTGCCTGCCCCCTATCTTCGGGCGCAACCACTCCGGGGAGATCATGCGTTTCAGGCTCGACCAGAGAGAGCTGGAAGTGCAGATGAGGCTCCCAACCGCCGTTCTCGTGCTTGTCCCCCATCCAACAGATTACCTCGCCCGCGGAGACTGGTTGGCCGACTTGTTTACCGGCAATCGAGGCTGCATTGAGATGCCCATAGAGGGCCCAGACAGGAACACCGTCGAGCAAGTGCTTGGTAATCACCACATTGCCGTAATCGCCGTCGGCCGGATTATAACCGAAGTGTGATATTTCTCCGTCGGCGAAAGCCATACACTGCGTACCGACAGGCGCACCGATGTCGATTCCGACATGGAGGAACCGACTTCCTTCGAAGAGGTCGGTCGAATACATCCCTGGGCGAAGTTCATCGTATCGGCCGATATCATATTCGTATTTCGATGGTGAGTCGTCGCCCGATGTGAAGTCTCTCACTTCGTACTCATCAGGAAGATGTATGACTGGCTGAAACTCATGCGATCCCCAGTCAATCATAGGTTGCCGAGGAAGCCCTCAGTCTTCATCTCCACCTAAGTCAAGACTCTCCAAACTCTCCATCGACCGTTCAACTTCATCTAGAAGATCTTGGACTAATGCGCGGTTGCTTTGGGCATTATTGACGTGCGTACTCATTGTTTTCCACGCATTAACTAGTTCTGCAATTGCACGACGCATGTTATCATGCCCCCTGAGAATTTTGTCACTATCTCCAGCGATCCCCATGGCACGCTCTGCGACCCTCACGAGATGCATGTTTGCGATTAGTGTTGAAGGTGAGCATAGAATTACACCGTTGTTTGCTGCATCTCGAACAATTTCGCACTCCTCATAATTGTCAGGATTGACCATGTGATGGTAGATTCGTTCGGAGGCCACGTACATGTATGCGACTTCTGTCGTACCCAAATCGGGTCTGACATAATCTTTCTCAACTTTGGAAAAATGCTTGGTGATTGCATCAATAAAGTCCTTTCGTGACCCCACTCGTTTTCGGCCATCTTCGTCCCCCTCCCCTCCTTCTGAGATTGGAATGGTTGCCTTGAATGATTTTACAGGGAACTTGGAATCGATACAGAGAATCTTACCCCCCGTCAATACCAAATGAGCATCGGGCTCTACACCTCCCAACTTTGCCACTTTTTTCCGGATGTGTACATCTCTGAAATTGTCCTTCAATCTAACTTCAAGTTCGATTTCCGCCCACCCAGCAGCCTCCTGTTTATCGAGAAAAATCTTGTTGATGTCAGCAACCTCTTCCCCTATTTGTTGTGCAGAGGAACGAATTCCTTCGATATCTCTAGAGAAATTTATCTCTTTCAGTGAGTTCAGAACCGCACCCTTCAGTATATCACCACTACCAGCAATCCCTGCAGTAATAGCATGGGGGCTGACCTCTTTGTTTTCCAATCTGCCCATGGCTTCCTTCTGGAAGTCCCCCTGAGTGCGGATTTGGGTGGCATGATCGCGAATAACCGAAGATTCTTGCTGTATTGATTTCAGAAGAGATAGGGCGTATACCAGAAGTATGGCTAGCCCGACGACAATGACTAGAAGGCCATATGACAGTATCTCCGACATCGCACTCACACACCAATCCAAATTGGGAGTATTTTAACTCTAACAAATCCAAACGAATATCTGGGATTATAACAGATTTTGTTAGGTACTCATGGCCCCTGCCAAACTCATGAGAGTACGTAGGCTGGCGATGCTGCTGTCTAATCTTGCTCCACATCCTAGCAACTCTGTTGAACTCGAGCAGTACACCACCGACGGCGACTTAGCGGCTCGCTGGCTAGCTGATATCGCCGCGTTCGGTGACCTCTACGAGGATTGCTCGGTCGCTGACCTTGGAGCGGGCAACGGAGTCCTCGGACTGGGCGCCCTTGTGATGGGTGCTGGAAGGGCAATACTAGTTGAGGCCGACAAAGCGGCCTGTGATGTCGCGAAGTCAAACGCCGAGTCGATGGGATTCACTGACTCGGTGGAAGTAATCCGGGGCATGCTCGGCTCGGACTCTGTTGACCTCGACTCTGCTGATGTGTTGATCAGCAACCCGCCATGGGGAAGGCAGTCTCCTAGGGCCGATCGCCCCTTCCTTGAGGCCATAATAGAAGCGGCAGCTCCGACACATCTGTTGCACAGCTCCGAGGCCACTCACATTCGGCCGCTGTTCGAGGACGCCGGTTGGTCGGTCGAGAGGTACGGCGAGGCCGACTTCGCCCTACCTGGAACTTTCTCCCATCACTCTAGAGAGCGTGGAAAGACGAGGGTTGCCTTCTGGCGCCTTTCACCTCCCTAGTGCCCATCGGAGATGCCGCACCGTTCATAGGGGGTCTTCGGGTCGGCGGGCCGATGAGTGCATCTGTTGGGGACCACGTCACTCCAGGTTCCGCCGTCGCCGTCGGACCCGGGGAAGAGGCCGGAGAGGGAATCCACTTGTCCGAGCAAGGGGCAATAGCAGTCCTCGCTGGACATCTAGTCAGCGAATCCGGCGTAATTTCAATAGATTCTTCTGCCCCTCCGCTCAATTCCCCGAGGAAGGGGGACGTCCTGATTGGGGAGGTCAATCGACTCAACGAGAAGACAGCTGAAATCAGAGTACTTCACATCGAGACAAATGACAGGGGACACAGGGATGTGCCAGCACTGAAGTTGTTTGCAGATATTTATGTCTCCGAAATCGTCGATCGATTCATCCCTTCTGCTGGCGATGCAATGAGGAAGCGCGATATCGTTAGAGCAAAGGTGATCAATGTAGAACCCATGCTGAAGGCCACTACAAAGGGAGACCCAGATTTGGGCGTTTTGTATGCTTCCTGCCCACCCTGTGGGGCCGTGTTGGAATCTAGTGACAAAACTCAAGATTTCAATGTTCAATGCCCTCGCTGCGACTATAGGGGTTTCAGGTCCCTGTCCAATGGGTTCGGATATGGGTTCTCTATTCCGGAGGGCTCGGACCTTCATCAACTCAATCGGCCAGGTCAGAGGTGGACCGAGGAAGCTGAGTCAATGCTAGGTCACGATGGAGCAAGGCCATATCTTTCCCCCGTGGCCGATTATCGTAGGGGATGGTCCCATGATATTCCAGCCTCTGCAAGGAGGTCTCCATCGACTAGAGGCGGTGGGAGACGACCTCAGAGGGAGATGTTTCCTGCTAAATGCACACTGTGCGGTTCCCAGACAAAGGTTCCATTCAAGCCGACTCCAGGAAAGCCACTGCGATGCCGCGACTGCATGGAAAAGGTAGAATCTGGGAAAGCCAACAAGGACGACCTCGCAAAAGAAAGGGCAATCATCAAATCCGCTAGGGAAAATTCCCAGAAAGAACTCGGTGTGAAACTGTTCGTTGGAGGCATTTCTTATGACGCATCGGATGATGAGCTGAGAACTCTGTTCGTTTCCTTCGGCGAGCTAAAAGACGTCTACTTGGCAATGGATAAGGAAAAGAATAGGCCCAAGGGTTTTGCTTTCGTCACCTTTGCAAAAAAGGAAGATGCAATGAATGCAATAAAGGGACTAAACAACACAGATTTCATGGGCCGCAGGATTTCTGTTGAGGAATCCAACTCCAATGGTAGGAGTCGTAGCAAAGGCCGTAGGCGTCGATAAGGCAACCGTGAAGTCTTCTGGCACATCCCACGACTTGTAATCATGGGCGAGTGGTTGGTTATTGATGGATACGAGGATGAGCCTGCGGCATTCGGAGTGCCTAATTACATTGGATTTCACGTCAGGTATATTTGCGGAGTGTTCGAAGAGAAGGGAATTCCATACAATTATCAAACAATAGATCAGTTGAGGATAGGTCGGAAGAATGGTCGGCTAGCCCCAATCGGGGAATTAGATGGCGTCGTCATCCTTGCAGGGGCGGTGGTACCCGGGAAGTATGTGAGGGGGACTCCGATTAGCAGGAGGGAACTCGACTTATTGTTGTCCGAAATTCCATCCGCAATTCCCGTTCTCTGTGGTGGCTGGGCAATTCGTCATTGGAGGTATTCCGGATGGTCTTCACTGAGGGAGAACTTATTCTGCACGGTTCAGGATCCCGATGCTACACTGAACCGCTACCTTGAGACTGGAAAGTGGGAAAATATGCGTAGGAATCATCTCCAGTGGGGAAAGTGGGCACTCCACGGTTCCGGTTCAAAGGCGGTTACCAATCACCCCGATCTCATCTCCGCCGATGGGTCTCCTGGACCCCTAACCTACGAAGTCGAACTTTACCAGGGGTGTGTGAGGTTCAAGAGGGGATGTAAATTCTGTATCGAACCCAAAAAGGGAGTCCCGATTTGGAGAGAAGGAGCTGACGTGATACATGAGGTAACAAGTGCTCTAGATGCCGGCGTGCGGAATGTTAGGATAGGAGGGGCCACTGATATCTATTCTTACAAGGCAAATGGGGTGGAGAGCCTCGATTACCCAATTCCCGATCCGGGACCGATATCCGATATCCTCTATGGCCTGAGGGAGGATGAAAGACTAGAAATTCTACACGTAGATAATGCAAATCCCTCAATAATCGCCGAAAATATTGAACCATCTAAGGAGATCACCAAGACATTGGTCGAGACGCTATCCGATGGAGCAGTACTATCTTTTGGCCTTGAGTCAGCCGATCCTAGGGTCCATGAAGAGAACTGGTTGAATTGTAACTCCGAACAGCTCATTTCCGCTGTCCGAATGGTAAATTCTCTCGGCAGGAAAAAGGGCCCGAGGGGACTCCCAGGCCTTCTTCCAGGCCTAAATTTCATCGCCGGTTTGAATGGAGAGACCGAATCTACCTATTCCAATAATATAGATCTCCTAAGGAGGCTTAGAAGCGAGGGCCTTTGGCTTCGAAGGGTGAATATACGGCAAGTCGAGGGGAGCGGTTTTCAGGAAATCCCAGCGAGGATATTCAGAGATTTCAAGAAGAAAGTACGGGAGGAGTTTGATAGCCCAGTTCTAGAGGAAATGCTCCCAGTTGGCACAATCCTGAGGAAAGTCAGATGGGAAGCCCACAATGATAGGATTAGGAGGCCTGAGCAAGTTATAGACCCGCAATATCGGGATCCTGAGATACATGGTAGTTCCGGAGTTACCTTTGGCAGGCAAATAGGGGCCTACCCAATTCTTGTGGGGGTTAGGTACCGAATTCCACTGGAGACCATCTCGGATGTATTGGTTACCGGCCATGGACAAAGAAGTGTAACCGGTGTTGAACTGGGTGTTGATGTAAATAGGGCAACTGCTCAGCAACTAGCAGCGATTCCTGGGATCGGAAAGAAGTCTGCTTGGAATATCGTCAGTACTCGTGCCCGACTAGGTAGCAACGGCTCTTCGAAGCCATTCTCCTCTGTCGGAGAAGCATTCTTGCAGTCCGGAGTCAGAATCCCCGAGTTTGCAGAACCGATACTCATCTCAAAATAATTGCAGCCTTCCAATGCTCAAACGTAGAAATCTGTGGACACTTCTGACTCTTCGGCACCAATCAAGTCCTCAATAGTGCCCATGGGATCAATCGCTTCCATTAGTCTCGCTGCTGTCTCTTCCGTTGTGTCCAGATCTAGGTCAAGTGGAATCTCGAAAGCGTGCTCGATCCAGTTTGCCATTCTATTTGCCGCCATTACATCACAACTGGTCCCCATGGTTTCAGCAATAATTCCCGCAGTTCTCACTCCTTGAGTCGGAGCAAGAGACAGCACCATCCCTGCAATCCCAATCACGCCGCTGTTCGGCTTTTCCCTCGAGACGACTATGTCTTCAGCTTCCAGCTGGGTTCTGTATTTAGAATCGGAGCAAATTACGTGAATTCCTCGTTCCTCTGGTCCAGCTGAAAGGCCAGCAAGTACAAGCAACCTTTCCGAAGAAGATTCTGCAGCCAACTCCAATATCGTCTCCGAAACCTCGAACTGTCCAGCGGCAGTCATCGGCTGCATTAGTCCTGTAACTGTGATTACTGTGCTCCCATTTGGGAGGAGTACCGATTTTACTTCCAATCTGGGAGGCCGAATTAGTCCATCATCATCCAAGCTTGCATGAGGGGGGAAGTCCGGATGAAGAACCCAGCACAATGTTCTCGAAGGATGCTTTTTGACAAGTCCATCAATGACAATTTTTCCTACGTTCCCCACTCCTGGAACTGCTTCAAGAAACGTGCATCCTGGTGGGATGCCCCCATCACATAACCAGTGGAGTTTCGTCCTGTTCATCACTCCTCCTCCTTCCTTGAGCTAGGGAGTGTTTTGACCCACTCATCACTTCCCGCATCTACTCTCTTCCTCCTTCTAGCACCTTGGGGGTCTTCCGGGGAGAACTTTAGTGGGGCCACAGCCTCCATTGATCCTCCGCATTCGGGGCATTTTCCCTCTAGTCCGTATTTTCCGCAACCCTTGCATCTCTGTAGCCTTGTTCTAGCCATTGAATTCAAGAGAAGCCCCAATCTAGGGGTAAATGAACTATCTTCTTACTGGGGAACGTTCACAGTCTTTCTATTGCTATCGAACCCTCGACCGAAGCCATGCTTTCCTTAGCTGCATTTTGTGCTGCTTCCCAGACTGACTCAGCCGAAGGGTAGTCAGGGGCCCTCACATCTACTCTGTAATTCGGTGCCCCGTCGTAATGGCAGGTGAGACTAACATCCTCCAATCCTGTTGCGCAGGATTCGGCAGAGAGAAGTGCTTCTGTGATGGCATTGACGCCCTCCGGCCCCCAGACCTTAATGTCAAAATTTCCTCTGATCTCGACGAACGGTGGCACAATATTTTCAATCGCCAATTCGATAACAATGTCTATCCATTCTCCTTTGAATCCAGCATCAGACAGTGCCGTCTCACTAATTGCGCACTCTTCTAGGGCCCCATAGAGTGAGCCGAATGCGACTTTCATCTCATCTGATACTGCTTCCGCCTTGGATTCATCCCAACCAATCCTCTCGGCTGCAACTCTCATTATCTGAGATGCCCGCTGCTCGTTTTTCCAAGATTGCAGCGCCCCCCTCTTCCGTTCGTCAGAAACCGACTTAATGGATAGGCTGATGCTCTCTCTCTCCAAGCTGACGCCAATTACCTTTGCAACTACCCTTTGCCCCTCTCTGATATGGGTCCTGATGTTCCTGACCCACCCAGTTGCAATTTCTCCGATGAATACGAATCCTTCCCTATTGGGATAAGTGTCTAGAGTCAGGTATGCTCCGTTCTCTCTTACGCTCTTAACCGAACACACGACTAATTCGCCTTCTTCGGGCCAATCATTCGATTCATCAACCAAGATGCTGCCTCTCTAGTTCAATTCCTCTACCACGGTGCACCCAGTTAGGTTAGCCATTCCGCCCGAGGGTTCTGCAAGTGTCGAGCCACAGATTGAACAGGCAATGGTTGTAGAAGCCCTGTCAAAAATCGTGCTTTCATTGCCACAATCACGACAACTCACCTTCAGGAATCTGCCAGTCATCTATGCATCTCCTTCAGTTGTCTACTAGTTCGAACTTTCTTGCCCTCTTGCCTTTGGGCGAGTGAGCCTTTCCTGTTTCAGTACACCTGTAGATCAGGTTCACTCTCTTTGTCGGTTTCTCACCAGACGGCTTCGGTCGCGGGAATCCTCGATATCCAGCAGTTACTCTGCGGAATCTCCTTTGACCCCACTTTAGCTCGCTTGCACGCCTCTTTTTTACTCGTTCAACGGTGTGTTCAGTGTGCTTGCCAGCAAAGGGACTGTACCGCATTATCTTCCTTGGCATCTTGACCATGCTGTCAACTCCGCAACTCGTGCGCGGCGAGCCACCAATGGCCCATATATGAATTAGTCGAGCGATTTCAAATTGAAACATTGGGCCTTTATGATGCAAAATGACAAGAATCCGCACCCCTGCTCGAAGCCATGGCAGAGTCTACCCTGTTAACTTCACTTGCCCATCCAGCGGTTTTCTGGGCTTCCTTAGTAGTTATTTCAGCTGGCGTGTGCTTGCATAGGATGGGTCCCGCATTTAATCGGAGCAGATTTGGCTCCCCCTTGGCATTCCTGGGGTTAGCAACACTATTGCTCCCCAACCACAGAACAATACACCCCGAAGGTCCGGTTTACGACTCGATTTCGGCTGCACTCCTCTGGTTAGCAGCTGCCTTAATCGGCTCCTTTCTAGTCCTCAGGGGCGCACCAACATATGGGAGTTGGAGGAAAATTGAATTGGCGTCCGGTTGGGGATTCATTTCTCTCTCATTGTACGCTTCAATTTCGGAATTCAGCAACATCGACTCTAGCGAAATTCTACATGGTATCTTCGCAATGACTGGCTTTCTATCCGGTCTCGCAATCTTTTTGGCGGGGGTTTGGGTTTCAGAACGTTTTTCCACAATCGATGATGAATCTGAACCCCTCTCCCCTGACGAAGAGACGTTGGTTCGAACAATTCTCGCAAGGAGAATCGGAGGTGATTTAGGTGGGAATTGATATTTACCAATTTCTGGCATATTTTTCCGGTGGATTGATGATTTCTTCTGCCTACCTCGTTACTCACCTAATCTGCACGCTGAACCCTCATCACAGGCCTGTAGCCCCACTGCTAGCCTGTGTTTCCACGTTCACCATGTGCGTACTATTTTCTGGGCATATTTCAAACGACTCAGTTAAACTGTCCACTAGGGAATCAGTTAGCGATGCAATGGTCGGGATTGTAGGATTTCTTCCTCTCTTCTTGCCATTGTTGTGCTATGCCCTAGCACTGGCAAGTATCCGATCCCGACCACGAGATTACTAACTCAGCCATCATTCCAGCACACTGGGGGCCAGGCAAATTGTTGGACAATCCTCATAACAAGTTGGCCGGTGGCCGCGTCGTTCTAGGTGGTTCAGCATGTCGAAGGGTACTCCAAGCATGGGCAAGAGGCAGAAGTCCACACATATCCGTTGCAGGCGCTGTGGCCGCCATTCTTATCACAAGCAGAAGGGTCAATGTGCCAGCTGTGGATATGGTAGCACTGCTCGAATCAGGAAGTTTAGATGGAACAAGCGAAGTAGAATCATGTGGCAGAAGAAGTGATTTTCTCCGGAAACCACTAAGTCTCTGTTGCATACCCCGATTCGGTAACCGATGTGCGGAATCATCGGAGTTGTCGGATTTCCCGGAACCCATGTGGCTACCACCCTATACGAGTCCCTACTTGTTCTCCAACACCGGGGCCAAGATGCTGCAGGGATTGTAACTAGTGACTCGGAAAATATTTGTCATCGCCGGGCAAATGGATTGGTCAGGGACGTTTTCCAAGAGAGACATATTGGAAAACTAGTAGGTTCCATGGGAATCGGACACGTCAGATACCCCACGGCAGGCTCTAGCTCTGCTGACGAGGCCCAGCCCTTCTACACCAATACCCCATTCGGAGTCAGCCTTGCCCACAACGGCAACCTGAACAATACCGGAGAGATTATCTCTGGACTACTAGAGTATGATCATCGGCGAATCAACACTAGTTCTGACTCCGAGGCGCTGCTCAACCTATTTGCTGCAGAGATACAGAGGTCAGTAAATGGTAGATCGGGTGGGATGGCGGCACTATCCGAGGAAGATATTTTTCGAGCTATTGAAAGGACGCACCTCAGGGCAGAGGGGAGCTACAGCGTAGTCACCCTGATAACGGGATGGGGACTTGTAGCCTTCCGAGATCCAAATGGGATACGGCCACTATTCATCGGCAAAAACCAGATAGATGGATTTACCGAGAGGATGGTTGCATCTGAGAGTGTCGCTTGTAAGACACTCGGTTTCGAACCCGAGCGCGATGTATTGCCGGGTGAGGCAGTGGTAATCAGGATGGATGGTTCTTTCCAATCAAAGGTATGTCATGCCAACCCAACCCTCACCCCATGTGTTTTCGAACATGTCTACTTCGCGAGACCAGACTCAGTGATTGACGGCATTTCTGTTCACATGGCAAGACTAAGGATGGGTAGAGCATTGGCAAGGGGAATTCGGAAAGCCCTTCCCGAACATGGAATCGATGCAGTCATCCCTGTTCCAGATAGTGGAAGGATTGCTGCACTGGGACTAGCAAGCGAACTAGACGTCCCATATAGGGAGGGTTTCGTTAAGAACAGGTATATTGGTCGGACATTCATCATGCCCGGACAAAGAATCAGGAAGGACTCGGTTAGGAAGAAGCTCAATACCGTAGACGAGGAATTCAGGGGTAAGAACGTCCTGATAGTTGATGACAGCATAGTCAGAGGAAACACATCTCGTAGGATTGTTCAGATGGCGAGGGAGGCAGGAGCATCACGAGTCCTCTTCGCTTCTTCATCACCGCCAATAATCCATCCCAATGTCTACGGCATAGACATGCCAGCAAGATCCGAGTATGTTGCTTATGGAAAGTCAACAGAACAAGTCTGCCAGATGATTGGTTCAGATTGGCTATTCTACCAAGACATTAGTGACATGGTCGAAGCATGCCTAGGGGCCGGAAAGGCAAAGTTAGCAAACTTTGACTGCTCATGCTTTGACGGCGTTTATGTCACCGGAGGTATCACTGAGGACTACTTGAGCATGATTGAGCAAGTTAGGGCCGATTCTTCCAAGGAACAGGCCTCAATTTGATAGCAAGTTGGAAAGCTCAGTTCTTAGTAAGGGCAGCGCTTCTTCCCATGTAGAAACAATTCCATAGTCAGCGACACCAAAAATTGGAGCATCTGGATCTTTGTTAATGGCCACAATATACTTGCTAGTCCTCATTCCAGCCAAGTGCTGAATTGCACCGCTAATACCAATTGCAATGTACAGACTAGGGGCGACCGTCTTTCCAGTTTGTCCGACTTGCATGCTGTGTGGGATTTCCCCCCATGCATCTACTGCTGCTCTGCTCGCTCCTACCGCAGCTCCGACCACATCAGCAATTTCGTAAAGATGGGAGAAGTTTGAAGGATCCCCCATGCCCCTTCCACCTGAGATTATTATATTCGCTTCAGAAACGTCGAGTCTCTCGCTTGCCTTAGCCAAGGCCTCCTTAACGGAGATTCCAAGGTCCGCACTCTGGCTAATGGTGCTAATCTCGGCACTGCCACCCGCGCCAGGGCCTTCAAATGAGTTGGCCCTAAGTGAAATTACGCATGGCATCGACACCGACGACCTCTCTATCGCTTTACCAGAATATATTGGCCTGACAACTGAGATTCCCGCTGAAACCCCGGTCACGTCTTGCAATACGGGTATGCCTCTAATCGCAGCGATTGAAGATGCCAAATCCCTTCCCACTGGCGTTGCCGCAGCTAGAACGAGATCACCAGTCGCTAGGGGGCTCAATGCCTCCGCCCAAGCTCCTCCATCGAAAGTACTGAAGCAATCACCTTCAACTGAAACTACTTTGGAGGCACCAGTGATAGAGGACGCTTCAGTAGCACCAATTCCCCCTGGGCACAATATTGTTGAGTTCCCTCCTAGCGAGGAGGCTGCACCCACCAACTGAGCTGTTGTGGGATGTAGGGCGCCCTCGATTCCCTCAGAAATAATTGTGATTTCCATGATAATGCCTCAGATTACCTTTGCCTCATCCCTAAGTTTTCCGACAACTATGGGGACCGAACCCGCTCCCTCGAATTTCTGCCCAGGGGGCTTTTCTGGAGGGGAAGAGTGAGACTCGACAGTAACTTGTGAGACCCCAATCTGGACGCCAAGATCACTAGGGGTAAGGACCAGAATTTCCTTCTTCTTGGCCATCATTATCCCTCTTACATTTGGCCTCCTCAGTTCCTTTGTGCCTTTGTCGAAGGTAATGACACAAGGAGACGAGACACTAACCCTCTCTAGTCCCCCAGGACCAGAACGAGTGGCGACCAATCCATCGCCTTCGGCAGAGATCTCAGAAACAATACTCACGCATGTTGCTGCCAGAATTCTTGCTACCCCCGGGCCAGTTGAACCGTTATTCGTGTCAGCCGCCTGTTTGCCACAAAGGATTACTTCAGCCCCACATTGTCTGATTGCCGCCGCTAGAAGAGACTGGATTTGTGTACTGTCCAAAGACTGTTCAACTGCAACGTGGATTAGAGAATCAACTCCCACAGCCGCTGCCTCAGTTAGCGCCTTAGTTGTGCGCGGCGGCCCACAAGTGATAGCTACCAAGTCACCCATGCCCGCATCCTTCAGCTGCAGTGCGGCTTCCAATGCATACTCGTCGTACGGACTAATCGACCACTTGCTGATTGCAGTTTCATCGACCCTGTCGCCAGAGATGGATATCTTGGCTGTTGTGTCCGGCACTTGTTTCACCAGAACTGCAACAGTCATGCCTCTTCGAGATGAAAACCCTCTATCAAGATTCGCAGAGGATAAATTGTGAAAATCTAGGCCTCTCTGGTGAATGACTGGATGCCAGTGATATGCCTCCCCAGTATCAGGTTGTGTATGTCATGGGTCCCTTCGTAGGTCTTTACTGATTCCAGGTTTGCCATGTGCCTCATTACTGGATATTCGTCCAAAATTCCATTTGCCCCATGCATATCTCTGGACATTCTGGCAATTTCTAGGGCAATGTCTACATTGTTCATCTTCGCTAGGGAAATCTGTTCTGGAATCCAAGTCCCGTCATCCTTCTTCTTTCCTAGATGATAGGCGAGCAATTGGCCCTTTGTGATCTCCCTTAGCATCCATGATAGCTTGTTCTGCACCAATTGGAAGGATGCGATTGGGTGGCCGAACTGAATCCGGCTGAGTGCATATTCCTTCGCTGAGCTGAAACAAGACTGAGCTGCTCCAATAGCTCCCCATGATATCCCGTAGCGAGCGTTATTCAAACAACTGAAGGGTCCCCTCAGGCCCTCTACATGGGGCAGAATCCTGTCCTTTGGAATCTTACAATCTTGGAAAACTAGTTCACTTGTTACACTGGCCTTTAGTGAGTGCTTCCCAGTCATCTCCGGAGCACTGAAACCAACATCATCTCTTTCCACAATGAATCCCCTGATCACTCCATCCAACTTCGCCCAGACAACTGCCAAATCAGCTATCGTTCCATTCGTAATCCACATTTTTGCCCCATTTAGCAGGAAGTAATCCCCCTTGTCCTCAGCCTTTGTGATCATATCTCCAGGGTTCGAGCCAAAATCTGGTTCAGTCAGGCCAAAACATCCGACCCATTCGCCAGAAGCCATTTTTGGCAGGTAACGCTCCTTCTGTTCTTCGCTTCCAAAATCCCAGATTGGGTACATTGCCAATGAGCCTTGGACGCTAGCAAAGGAACGAACCCCGCTATCTCCCCTCTCCAGTTCTTGACATATCAGGCCATAGGCTACGTATGACAGTCCCGGACAGCCATAACCCTTGAGTGGGGCCCCAAGGATCCCCATCTCGCCAATTTCTTTCCTCCACTCGTCAGGGAAAACACCCTCTCTGCAGGCATCTTCGATATTAGGGATGATCTTGTCGTCAACCCACTCCCTAACCATGTCGCGAATCATGCGTTCCTCGTCAGTGAGTAACGCATCTATGTCATAGAAGTCCAAGGCCTCGTACGCCATTCTAATCATGCATTCGCGAGGCCCTACCCTCATCAAATTATGCCCTCTATTTTTTTCGGCCTATCCGACGCTCTTCCTTAATTGCCCGTCGCCGCTCTTCTTCGCTACCGATGGTCTTTGACATCCAGCGACTCAGCTTTGGCGATGAGCTGGTTAGTAGGCTAGCTGCTAGCAATGTCGTTCCCCCTAGGACGACAATGCCGACCCAAATGCCCAATACCCCGCCAGAGTTTTCATCATTTGACGGTGAAAAATAGACAAATTTTCCTGTACTGGTTACTATCCACCCCGAATTCGAACCAGTGGACCAAGTCGAAACCACTCTATCGTTAGAAACTTCAAGATTGTAGATCCTAGCATCGGAATTTTCCACCCACTGGCTGCAGCAGGGTTCGAGATTCAATTGATGCTCAATAATGCCAAACGGCGCCATAGAAATCAGAGACTCCCCACCAGCCTTTTCTTCAATGCCATTGAATTGCCCCTCCAATCCCTGCAATTGCACAATGTCAACTTCGTTAATTTCCGACTTCGACGCATCTGAAGCGGAAATGCTGACAACGGCAATGGTACTTTGGGGGGAAATCGCTACGCATTGCATATTCTGATAAGAGGGGCAGACTACGTCTATCCAAGGGTAGCCAACCCCGCCTATCCAGTGAATGCTGTGCTCTTCATCAATTACGCCAATACCATCGATGCTGGAACTTATCACGCAAATGTTTACTCCATCCATACACGATAGACCATCCACATCCCCGCTACCTCTGCCCTCTAATGGAAATCCCTCAAAACCACCTTCATCCAAGCCCCTGATTCTCCAAATCCAACCTTCCTCCCCACCAATATAGGCCCACGAACCATCGCCATTCCAAGCCACTGACTTTAGATCAGTCCGACCGAAGAAAACTTCGTCCGCAACTTCCTCAACTTTGCCTTCAGATACGATGAATCTGAGGGCAATCCCGCTTTCTCCCACTAATAATGCAGACTGTCCACCTGGATGGAAGTCGGAATCAACCAATTCACCACCACCCCCCCACTCAATCATGGAATTTTTCTCTGGGAAAGTGGCATTGACTAGGTATATCGTCCCTTCTTGCCCGTGAACAATTGAGATTTCTCCGTCAGGTGAAGTGGATGAACCTTCCAACCCCAGATCGCCCTCTCCAATGGTCACAAAAGGGCCCAATCGAACGGCAGATTCAGCCATCGCCGTTTGCATCATGAGAACTGCAAGAGTGACTGGAATCACAACCATGGATATTTTTGTCACGCCCCACCGAACCAACGAGACCGTTTCATTCTACTGACTTGCGAGTCTATTATGGCCGACAGTATTGAAGTGGAGTCATTCGTCCGGAGGTACAATGGAGAGATTTGACGTACGCAGAGGACATGTAAAAGAAGTAGAAGGAAATGGTGGACTAGCTAGTCTTGCACGGGAGTTCTTCGACAATGTTGATCCTACTTCCGATGCCTCTTTCTCTGGCTCCCACGGGATTATGACGTCTATCGAGGCCAGATATGAGAACGGCGCCCTAATCATCGATATAACAAACGTGACCCCTGATTTCGACGATCCCGATGCTATGAAGTCGGCAATGGATGCTAGGAAGCGCTGGACTTCGTTCCTAGACAAATCTACGGGTTACAATTCGAAAGAGAGAGGAGATAAGGCGAAACAATGGGCAAAGAAGGCTACAAAGGCAAAATCAGCGATATCGTCAACTAGGCATCTCATGGAGATGTCCGACAGTATTTCGGATGAACAGAGATCTCAGGCAAATTCACTAATTGACGAAATTGAATCCCTCTTGGATTCAAACGAAAACACAAAGGCTGCCGGCCGTGCAGAGAAACTGAACAAGCTATTCGGGTAGTGATTGAATGGTCGAAGAAGCGCTTTCGGAGTTCGATGAAAGCGTTCGTGCAACCTTGGACAGGATGTTCTCCGGTTGCCAGGAGGTCATCGGTGCAGAACATGCAGCCTCAATTGTTTCTGGTTCCCCGAGTCATTCTGGAGACGGGCAAATTGTGGCATACATTGGGCTGGAGCCAAGTGGGCAGGCTCACCTCGGTTGGGTGATATTGGCCGACACAATTTCCAACTTATTGGAAGAAGGTGCAAATGTCATCATACTTCTTGCAGATTGGCATGCTTGGGTCAATGACAAGTTTGATCGCGACATGGAGAAGATAGGTCTGGCCGGTGAATACATGATTGAGGTATTCAAAGCTCTGCTTGGGGGGCCAAATGAGGGTGAGGGACCAGGCGAACTCCGCTTCATCAGAGCTTCCGAAATTATGGATTCAGGGAAGTATTGGGAACGGGTTCTACGCTGCTCAAAGAACATGAGCCTATCAAGAGTAAGGCGGACATTCAGTATCATGGGCCGAGATCATGACTCATCGGATCATGATCTCGCGGCATTCTACTATCCCGCTCTTCAGGCTGCGGACATTTTCGAACTCGATGTAGACATTGCGTTTGGAGGGATGGATCAGAGGAAGGCTCACATGTATATGAGGGAAGTAGCTGACAGGAATGGGTGGACTAAGGCCACTTGCATCCACACCCCGATGCTATCGGGACTGAGGGGTTCGACCGGACGAATGGACTCATTCGATCACAAGATGTCGAAATCAGACCCCAATAATGCAATTCTTTTGCATGATACAGAGGAGCTGCTTAGGAAGAAAATGAAGAAAGCATTCCTTGAAGTCGGAAACCCCTCTTCTCCAGTTTTTGAAATCGCTCGGAATGTAGTAATCCCCAAGATTGGGCAAATCAACGTCCACCCCAATCCCGAGTACGGAGAACCAACATCTTGGGCCGACGCCGTTTCATTCGAAGAAGCAGTATCCAGTGGAGCAGTGCATCCTCTTGATGCAAAGATGGCAATAGCATCCGGCCTATCGCAAGTTCTGGAGCCAATCAAGAAACATTTTGCAGAAAATGACGAATTACTTCACGCGATTGTAGCCATTTCCGGCGGAAATTAGCACGTCGGCAATTCAACCTCCCTCTTCCCTTTCTAGGGATAGCACTCATAATGTATGTGATTTGCGCGATTTTAGGGCGAGTGAATGACGGACGTGGGAATCGACGATATTGCCTTACACTTTCCCAGATTATATTTTGATATGCAGGACTTTGCCAAGTTCCGAGGTGCCGACTACTCCAAATTAAACAAGGGACTTGGCCTCTCAGCGATGGCCATTCCCGATGTCCACGAGGACACTGCTACAATGGGGGCCAACGCGGTTTCCCGATTGATCGATCGTAATGGGATCGCCCCTTCCTCAATCGGCAGAATTTACCTCGGAACTGAATCTGCCCTCGACGGGGCGAAACCCACTGCCACATACATCTTGGATATGCTTGAACAGCGATACTCGGGCCAATTCGGAGATAGTCCCTTCAGAAACTGCGATGTTGTAGACATGACATTTGCCTGCATCGGGGCGGTGGATGCGATGCACAATACATTGGACTGGGTTGCCCGGGGAGGGGAGGAAAGAGACAGAGTTGGCATCGTGGTCTTCGCTGACAATGCAAAGTACGATCTGGGTTCGTCCGGGGAATATACCCAAGGTGCCGGCGGTGGAGCGATCCTGATCAGACATAATCCCAGATTGCTTGCAATTCCAGATATATGGGGAGTATCTACTATGCCCGTTCACGATTTTTTCAAACCCAGACGCGAGGTCAAAACTAGGGCGATGGTGGAAAAGGTTCTGGAATTGGCGGAAGAGTCCGGAGAGAGTTTCAGAGCAAATCTCGCTGAGAGGATTCTGAAGTTCCTACCTCGTTCCAGTAAGAAGGATGACGTCCTTTTCGAAAACGAGAAGATCATGATCCACAAGGATACTCCCGTTTTTGATGGCCAATTCTCAAATCGGTGCTATTCCGAATCCGTAAAACAGGCATTCATTGACTATCGTTCAAAGTCAATCGAGGAAGGTCGATACGATCCAAGTTCTGATGACATATTGACCAATCAGTGGAGTCGCATTATTGTGCACTTGCCCTATGCATTCCAAGGAAAACGCATGTTTCCTGATGTTTTTCGGCACGATCGTCGGCATCTGCCAATTTGGGAGAAAATTACCGAAGAGATCACCATCCCCGAGCCCCTGCCCAATCATTACCCCGATACTCCCGAGGGAATTGAGGAATTTGAGAAGGCAAATGACGCCTACCGAAGACTGATTTCCAAGACCGAGGAATTCAAGGTATTCGTGGAGGCGAGAATCGAGAAAGCCCAAAGGGCATCTAGCCTGATAGGAAACCAATACACTGGTTCCATATTCCTTGCTCTAATGTCGACAATGGAATCAGACTACTTGGAAAATACAAAAATGAGTGGCAAGAAGATAGGGCTGTGTGGCTATGGTTCCGGTGCCAAGGCCAAAGTCTTCGAAGGCATAGTCCAGCCTCAATGGCGTGAAATCTCATCAAGATTCCATCTGTTCGAGAGACTGTCAACACGCCAAGCAATCAATAAAACAGTCTATGAGGCACTGCATAAGGGAAAGAGAAAGCGATCTGTGGTCAAGCCAAAGTCCGAGTTCGCTCTTGTAGGGGTCGGGGCAACGGGAGATCTTGAGGGACAACGGCGTTACGAGTGGATCGAGTAATCTAACTATGGGATTATCTCCGAAACCGCCCCAATGAACCTCTCGACTTCCTCAATCGTATTGTAGTGAAGCACCCCTGCTCGCAGGACTCCTTCCGGTTCAAGGCCCAAAGCCTCTGTCAACTCCAGAGCGTAGAAGTTCCCCGACCAAACAAAAATGCCCCTTTCGGCCAGAGCGCCACCAATCTCGGTAGCAGTCATTTTTGGATGGGTGAAAGAAATAGTTGGAGCCCTGTTGATGAGCTCGTCCTTTTCGGTGATTCCCCAAATTTTGATGCCCTCGATTCCCATCAGCCCCTCGATAATCCTCGAGCACAGCCTCCTCTCATGGGCCTCTATGGCATCGTATGCTTCCACGAGGGCCTCCCTCCTAGGCAAATCGTCCCTCCCCGATGCTTCCTTGCCTATCCAGGCTATGTGATCGATAGCTGCTTGGGTTCCCGCCATCCCCTCATGGCTTTGAGTTCCTGTCATCCACCTGAACGGGATTTCCTCTGAAGACACTCGAAGTTTGGCCACGGGAAGCTCAGCCATCCTTTCTGCCCGCCCCCATAGAATCCCCTGGTGAGGCCCAAAAAATTTGTAGGGAGAGCAGAGAAGGTAATCGCATCCCAAATCATTGACGTCAATTAGGCCGTGAGGGGCATAGTGAACCGCATCAACTACTACTTCGGCACCAAATGCATGAGAAATATCTACAATCTTCTTCACATCATTAATTGTCCCAGATAGGTTCGATGCAGCTCCTACTGCTACTAACACAGTCCTTTCATTTATTTCCGACTGTATTGATTTTTCATCAAGTGTGCAGTCTTCCGGGTCAACCTCAATCTTCCTGACCACTGCACCTGACCACTCCGCAGCAAGAACCCAAGGCCTCACGTTGCCATCGTGATCCATCTCTGTAACCACTATCTCGTCCCCCGGTTTCCAAGTCCTACTCAGGGCACTAGCTAACTGGATGTTCAGACTCGTCATGTTCTGGCCGAATACAATCTCCCTGTAGTCATTGCAACCTAGGAAGTCCGCGCAGGCCTGTA
>DASCSS010000022.1:0-58608 GCA_034399535.1 Candidatus Thalassarchaeaceae archaeon | reverse complement strand
ACCACCTTGAGGTCTAGGCTTCTGGCATCGGAATCGATACTCACCTTGTTCGTCCCGTTAATCTCCCTGAATCCCATAGTCATCAGGAGGTTACCCGGAAGGGGGCTGTTCGAACTCCCTTGGGGGTTGCGATTGTCCACGCTCCAGACTCCGGAGTTGTACGGCGTGCCTACGGAGTTGGATTCCAAGCTCCCTCCCGTGCCACCAGCGTTTACGACCGTCGCGAACGCCGGCGGCTCTATCGCGTACGTCCCCTTGAACCCCGCCTCCACGTTAACGCTGAACTGAGTAGTCACCTCGGCACCCATAATCAACATCGCCTCGAAGGCCGAATTCAGGTTAGCCTCATTTACTCCGGACAACCCGTATGTGCTGGAGATTCCCAGAGTAATGTTTACGCTGGTGGTAATGCAAATTGGAGGCGAGAAAGAATTTCCATCTTGGTTTTCGTTCACGTCAGTGGTGCAGTCGACTGCACTTCTAACGCCTGTGTCGTCAGGGAGGAAAATCCGATCGCTCCAATCGGTCTGAGGAGTTGACGAGCTTCCCCAGGAACCGAGGAACCCATTGACGCTTCCGTTTACCTCCGAAAGCAGCTGTTCTTGCACCGTGGGGGAACCCGGGTCGTTTGGATCGGTGTTGTTGTCGAAAGAGGCCCTGAGGACGTCTGCAGGAAGACCGTCGTTCGTTCCAATGTTTGCTTGGTTCTGCAGGATAGTTTCGAGAGCATCGAAGCCAAAGGGACTCTTGTCCCACTCCCTAATCGCCCAAGAAGCCTGGAACTGGATTTGGGTAGGGCTAGTCATATTGAAATTGTACATTCCCTCTACCCACGAGCTGATCCCCACGGTCCCATCATCGGCGTTGAGACGATCATCACATATGCCCCCAAGCGCCCAAGCCGTAGAGCCGCTGCATAGTGCCATGTCATCAAACTGGGCACCCTCCGAAGATGCCAGTGGCACGGCCGCCTGGAGAACGAACAGAACCACGAGCAGAAACGACGCTCTAGAAGGACTGGTTCGATGAGAGGTCTTAGCGTGCCGCTCGGCCATTGCGCAATGACTCTGAGAGTCATTGTTAATGGATTCGGTGAGGGGTATCGAAAACCGACGCAAATCTACTTAGCTCTATGTCTGCTTGTACCACTCGTCGGGCGTCATCGCAACCTCTTCATCCGAGCCTCCAGACCCCGGAGCAATTGGGCTTGACTCCTTCACTCCTTGGTTCAGGATTACCCGACCCTCCTGATCGATTTGGTAAGTAGTTGGATCTTCTTCCTTCATGGTCAGGGCCAGTGTCAACCCAAGCAACAGGATGAGAACGCCGCAGCAGGCACATCCGCCCCCGCCGAGCATCCCTAACCATCCGCCTATGACCTCGCCGATTTTATTATCCAACCACTCCCCGTTGATCAGGAAGACATCGCTGTTGGCCTCCAGTAGGTAAGCCTCTCCCATTTCCAACCCCCAGATCCTGCCATAGTGCCAATAATCAGAGGGGTCGTCACCATGGCCCTTAGGTAAATCACCATCGTCCGTGCAAGGGTCGTGTACGTACTTGTGCTCAAAGCCCTCGTCACCGCCCACTTTCGTGATAGTGAAGTTGAAATCTTCGCAACGGGGGGCATCGTCCCTCGGGACGAAAACGTACATGCTCTCGCCGGCGCTTGTGTGGGTGAATGTCCCTTCCCTTCCGTTCCAATCGTTTTCCTCCCCGACCCAATCACCATCCAAACCTCCAGCTGAGGAATCAGCAACGATTGCCAGCACTATGCCGATCAAAAGCACTATCCCCCCCGAAATCAGGGTAAACCTCGCCCCAGAGTGCATGAGTCTTGAGGGAGGTGAATCCTTACAAATCATCCGCCGAACAAGATGAGGACGACAAGGCGCTGGATTGAGCGAGACAACTTCTCAGCCGATGAACACGGAAAGGCAGGTAAGACTCGCATCCACTTCTCTGAACTCCGTCATGTCGATAGTCGTGATGGAGAAGCCAGCGTCCATCATCAACTGTCTCGCCTTCTTGTAACCATCAGCCATGATAATCCGATCACCATAGGCAATCGTGTTGGCAGCGTAACCCTCATCCTCAGGGACCCATATCACTTCCTCAGCGAACGACAGATCTGACTCGGTAAGATGACCCTCGGCGGCTACCATCGTTCCAGACCTCGGGCTCGAGCACACCGTGGTGAGGTGCAAGGTGCTTTTCGGCACATCGAATAGTTGGACGTCCATACCACCTTCCTTTGCGTGCTTGGCTAGGAAGTCAGCACCCCCCTTGTTTGTCCGGGTAGAAATCCCAACTAGGAACCGGTCATCGTAGAAAACCACATCACCTCCGTCGAGAGTTGCCCCGGCAGGCATCCTCTCGATCTCGAAATCGTCAGCCAGGTACTCCGCAATCGACTCTTTCTCGCCGTCTCTACTTGGATGTCCTAGGTTGGGGATGACCGCGACGTCATCGATGATCACCGCCGTGTCTTCGGTGAAGCTACAGTCTGGAAAACCTCCGAGTGCCGGCAGTGTGACGACTTCCGAACCATGAGCCCCGAGGGCGGCGAAGTAGGCCTCTTGCGCTCCTCTTGCATCCCCGTAGTCCGGCATCCTCGTGTTGAAGTAACTGGAGACCGCATCAGCGAAGTTCGGCGACACCTCCCTAGTGAGGGCCCTCCCCCTAGTCCGATCGAACGTTCCGGGCACGTACAACCGCCTGCTTGTCTGTTGATAACGGTTCGGAGAACGGAACTCCATTGCATGAATCCGGAACCACCAGCCCCATCCATTATGGACGGAATGGCAACCCGTAGTACCGTGGAGGATTTGGAGGACGCCTATGACGAGCAGGGCCGCAAGGTGAGCCCACTCCTCCCCTCCACCACCAAGAATTACCTCATTGACATCGATGGAACAATTGGCGAGGACATCCCAAACGAGGAACCAGAGAGGATGTCCCGGGCAGAGCACTACCCAGATGCCCTGGACATCATCAACAAATGGCATTCAGAGGGCCATGTAATCACATTCTTCACCGCTAGAACCGAAGAGCACAGAAGGGTCACAGAGTCATGGCTAGATGGGTGCGGATTTCAGTATCACGGGCTTCTGATGGGAAAGCCGAGAGGCGGCAACTACCATTGGATCGATAACCACATAGTTAGAGCGACTAAGTTCAATGCCCGCTTCACCGACCTCGTCCGTCGAACCGTGGAGATCGAGGTATTCGACGATGATTGAGATTGACCAAGCTCTCATTCAGAGTGGTAATAAGTCCCGGTCTTAACCTCTAGCAAAGTGTGGTAGTTGTTGCATACCTCGTCCCACTCATTCATCCACCTACAGTTAACCAAAACCTCGAAGCCAGCCCCACTCGACTTCCTGGTGATTACCTTGTGCTCCGACTCTACCGAGCAAGCAGGGCAAGTGACCACCAAAGTATCACCGAAAGACATCACCTTAGCCTTCTTGGCATCCTCGGCATTCTGAGCGAGCACGGCCAACTCGCTATCCTCTTCGTATATCTTCTTCAATATCGCAGTCGACTCCTTTCCTCTATCATAGTAGAGTTGGTATGAAACGCTGCAAATCGCCACCGACACGACACCGAAAATCTCCATCCCTTCCCCACCGTCCCGATTCCCCGTGACTAACATTACCAATCCGTAATACAGCAAGACTCCAGATAGAATGCCGGCTATCGCCAATGGGACGTACTTCCTCATTATCTTCTTCATCGCGAGTGTCATCGTTGTCACTATCAGCAACAATAAACCTTCCAACCACCCAAGTGGGATGTTCGGGAAATTAGGAATTCTTTCCATCAAGTCCAGAAGATCCACCCCCCACTCCTTTTCGAGGTATTCGATTAAAAGCAGCACCATCCAAGGGGGGGCACCGAAAATAATCGCTCTCTCTGCTACTCTGGACAGGTACCGAGCGATGAACGCGCATAAAATTGCGCCGATTATCTGGAACGCTACCAAGTCTATCGTATCTGGAACCATACTCAAAGCTCCATACGGCCCCTGTTGAGTCTCCCGCCAAATGGGAGGGCCCAGAAAAAGAAAACCAATCGAGGCCCCGATTAAAGTGAACAGATTGATGACTCTAGAACCCTTCCTACTTCCGGACTTATCTCTGAATAGATATGCCCCCGCGATAATACAAGGGACCCCTATGATCTGTGTAAGAGCCCCCACGTTCTCCCCCCCTATCCTCTGATAATTATCTATTCGCTTTCCATTGAACGGACGACCCTCCTCCAGAGATAGACGCCTATTGCTAGGAGACCTATGGCCCATCCTGGAATTACCAGAAGTACGGCAATTATCGCGACAACGCTCTCCAGCACGTCTATAGGAGTCCGAATGGGTAATTCTGTCTTTCTAGCTCCGAGGAAACCAACCCTTTGCGGGTTTTTGCGTCAATTATCGAGCATTTGGGCTAGATTATAATATGGTTTTGCAAACACTGGGGTGTTAGGTGAAGAGGAATGAAGCCGAAGATGAATGACAGTAATGAGCAAAAGAGGAGGAGAGCTACTATGGGGGTCATCGCCCTAGCAGTTGTCTCTCTACTGGCCGGCGCATCCGCGGCAGCGACCCTAGAGGATTACGCTGCACCGGTGTACGCAGAGGCGGACCCCTTCGAGGGAGCAGTCGACGATGTGACCGGAGAGGACACATGGGAGGCAAAGGAAACCGACGGGAAGCCAATGGGCAAGCACATCAGGAAGGCAATGAAGAGTCGCATGAACGACAGGATGGAGGACAGGATCGAGCACCTCGAGCAGAGGATCGACATCGACTCCAACCTAATCGAAGCCTTCCAATTCTGCCTCGACAGCGCGGACTGCACGGCCGATGCCGAATCACTATCCGAGATGGTCGAGAAGCTCACTTGGGCCGTTGATGGGATGCAGGCCAAGGTAGACGGGACTGATTTGGTCGACGATGAGGATGGTAGCCAGGACGCATGCGAGGAAGCAGGCGGCATTTGGACCAACGATGACCGAAAGGGCGAGTACTGCGCTTCCTCCGAGGAATACAAGGACTGGGACGAGAGAAAGCACTGGGACGAGACCGAGAGGATGGAGTTCGCAGAGGAGAAGTCCACCCAGCTCAGGGCCGCCCAGGAGGCAATTGCCTTCTGCATCGAGAGCGAGGATTGCACGGCCGACTCAGAGACAATAGAGACTGCCCTAGGACACATGATCTCTCGAGCAGAGCACCACAGGGAGTGCGCAGACGAACGAAGATGCGACAGAGACCATGACATGAGGAAGGGATTCCGAGGCAGAATGGGCGGCACGTTCTGCAAGATGCTGGACAGGTGCGAGGACCGTGAGGACGACCACCCCCCCATCATGGAGATCACCCAGGAGATGTGCGAGTCCAGAATGGGAGTATGGACGGAGACTGCAGACAGCGGTGACGGGGTATTCTACTGCGATTGGAGCGAACTGGAAGAGCATTCAGAGAGAGAGCCCGACTCTGGGGATGACGATAGGGAGGACGAGGAAGAGTCTCCCGACAACCAAGAGGACTGTGAGGCTAGCGGCGGAACATGGTACGAGGACAGGCAACAGTGCCATTCTGAGTAATCACGGACAACAACAGCGGCTCGGTGCGTTGTACGCACCAAGCCGCCCAACATTCACATCTACGCTAGGGGCGGACAACCCATGGGTGCGAACTCCGATGAAGAACTGGAAACCCCGATGGACAGGGTAGCTAGGATCACTCTGGCATTGGGCGGATTCATGCTGATTCTCCTAATCGCGATTCCATTCACCTTGGAATCCGGCACATCTGGTTACTTCGCTTCGTACGTGATTTACTCGCTTTTCCTTACTAGCGTCGGCATCATCATCGGCGTCTCGTTGATGTGGCTCAACGACCCACGCAGAGAGCAGACTGCTGCAAGGCAGGAGCCGGATAAGCCCGCTCGCATGCTTTCGGGCGATCAGCAATCTGTAGTCGCAATCCTTTCGGAGAGAAACGGTTCGATGTGGCAGGCTGAACTAGTACGAGAGACCGGGTTCTCCGACTCCAAGGCAAGTCGACTCCTGTCCCGCATGGAGTCAGAAGGCCACATTAGGAGAATCAGGGACGGAATGGGCAAGCGCGTAGAGCTAGTGGAGGATGGAAGCTGATGTCACCAGGAAATAACAACGATAGACGGCTGGCAATTATTGCCGCACTGGCATTATTGATACTAGCAATTTCCCTTCGTGTCCTCATGTCCATGGAGACCTCCCTAGAAGAGGGCAGGGGGCCACGGGGGGGGATCATGGCCGCGACTCTTCCGATGATGGTACTGATAGCAGCCCTGATTCTCCTGATGCTGACACAGATTCGAAGCGGAGCTATCGAACTCACGACCGATCATCTTAGAATAGCTACCTTGATGGCAGCTATGTTCGTCCTTGGGATGCTGATAGAGCCTGCAATTCCCAGGCCAGAAGGCACACCTGGAGACTCCTACGGAGCCATATTCATACTGATCCCGGTATTGCTAATCGCTGCTATGCTGTTGCCAATGTTTCCCAACCAGTCGGACGAAGAGGAGTAGGATGCATCCTCCGCACCGAGACAAGGATTTGGAAGGGGCACTCCAAGAAGCGCTCGATGGGGGGTACTCAGTTTGGGCCGTGGGGGACATCCACGGCTACAGGGAAGAGTTCGAGGATCTACTGGGAATCCTTCGACTTGTCGATGGGGACATGGTGATATGTCTGGGGGACTTGATTGACAGGGGCCCTGATAGCCATGGGGTTCTCTCTATCGTAAGCGAAAGCAATAGCATATTCTCGATAAAGGGGAACCACGAGCTACTGATGTCAGAGGCACTTACGGCAAAATCCGATAGAATGACTACCTTCTGGGAGGACAGAATAGGAGGAAGGGAGACGCTCTTTTCAATGCCCGGCGATGCCGATGATGAGAAGAGGGAGAGGGCGACAAAATGGCTCGAATTCACAGACTCACTACCGACAGAGGTAGTCCTAGCCAGATTTCGTCTGGCACACTCAGGTTACAAAATAGACATCCCCTTGAGAGAACAAACCGACGAGGATCGCCTCAAGTCTCGTGAAATATTTCTAGCCAAACGACCATTGGATACTCAAAGACAGATTGTCGCGGGCCACACCCCAGTCCAGAAGCTCGATGTCTTTGGTGCCCAGGCTCCGGAAGAAGGAATTTGGTTCAGCCCTGTTAAGATGGAGGACGGTCGGCCAGCTGCAACCCTCATCGACACAGGAATAGCGCTCAAGGAGTCGGAGCTCCGACCAAGGCTCTCGGCATTTGACCTCCAGACCGGGCGCATCGAGGAGGTTGAGAGGCTCGATCTCTAAGCCCCCCGCACCGAAGGGACAGCGCTCACCATTTCAAGCTCCGTTCTTGCCTTGTTGTAGTAATTCCACCAGTTCCGTGGTATCATCCACTAGACTGCACTCCCATATCGTATGGACACTCCATCCCATTTCCAATAGAGAACGTTCCTTCTTCCGATCTCGCTCGACATTCTTGTCAAACTTTTGACTCCAATAGTCCACGTTTGACTTTGGAAGATCAAGATCACATCGGGGGCACCGATGCCAGAAGCAGCCATGAACGAACACTGCTAACTTTCTACCCGGAAAAGTGACGTCTGGTCTACAGAGGTAACGATTCCCTTCATCATCTATCCTCCAATGTAGTCGATACCCCGGAAAACCAGCCCCGCGAAGCGCACCCCGAACAAATAACTCAGGCTTTGTGTTGGTCGACTTGTTAGCTACCATCACATTGTGAACAGCGCGAGAAGATGCACGTGGCACCTCCATGGAAACGTGCTGCTTGAGACGGGAAATGAACTATTGCAAGGAATAACCACTTCTGATTCGTATGGTGGACGTGACGGGATTTGAACCCGTGGCCTCCTCGTTGCGAACGAGGCGATCTTCCAGGCTGATCTACACGCCCAACGGAGCCAAGCCGGACCCCCCCTCGATATAGGCATTCACCTTATGGTAGACTCACGCTCCCGCGGGTCTCGGGGCCCGTGGGTTAGCTTGGCCTATACTTGGCGCTTCGGGGGCGTTAGACCCCAGTTCAAATCTGGGCGGGCCCACCAGAAGACTCCAGATTAGGGAAGGGTGCCAGAACCGCTGATTTCAGCTAGCCATACCATTGAAGACCGGTAGTCTGCTTCTGCTTCGAGGTCGTCCTTGAGCAGCAGGGAATCTGCCGCGTCCCAAAGTGCCTGCAGTGCAGGTACCCAATCGCCGCCCTTGTCTCTGCTCTCCTCATCGAATCTCCATGCATCCGACTCCGTTCGCTCGTGCACAACGAGCCATGCCCATCCCATTGCCGACTCTATCCCCCTGCCGCTCCTTGCCATCGAAACAGTGGAAGCAACTCCGTCGTCAGCGGCCTTGCGAACGAGGCGATCGGCGAAAGATAGAGGGGAGGGCAATGAAGCGCTATCCCATGGTAACCTATCTAGTCGCTTGGCGGTGTTGAGGCTCTCGCCGAGCTCCCTCAAGAAGGCACCGAATCCCTGCTTCCGCTTTGCTTGGCGGGTGTGTGCCTTCTCAGCATCTTCACCAGTTAATCCGAAAAGGCTCCCCAGCACGACTAATCCGTGTTCCGGCCAAAGAGAGACCAGAACTGGATGGCAGGACGAGTCCTCAAGCCTGACAACGTTGTCTTCGATATCCAATACGACCCCATCGCTTCTGACGTGGACCCCCCCTTCCAGGGAATCTAGGATGCATGCAAGGGCCTGACGCTCGTCCCCGGTTCCGCTCATATGCTCTAGGAAACCGGGCTGGTCGTCCCCAGAGAACCAGTTGCTGCCGACAACGAATCCGTCTTCGATGGAGTTTAGGATGCTAGCCCTACAACTCCTTGCCAACGACGCGTCCTCCAAAGACATCCTGAGCCAGGCGTCCAGTACCTCCTTGAGCCGTTCCTTGCCTTGTTCGGGAAGAGGCCTTTCTTCGGGCCAGCCGTCTGGTCTCCACATCCACTCGGCATCGCATATTTCTCCCAATTTGTTGGGCGGCATCATTGCCATAGCAATGCTCTGGGCCAGGGGCTCGGCAGTCTTAGAGAGGGATGTTTGCGAAAGACCGACTTCGGTTCCGTCCGAGAATGTCAGCTTCAGCCATCCCTGTTCGGTATGCAACCCTTCTTTGACTGACTCCTCGTCAAGTCCTATGGTCCACCTGCACCTTTCTCCTGAGAGATCCACTGAGGAGTTGTCTAGGGCCCACTCGATCCATTCAGCAGGGGCTTCGGGGTTTGTGCCAGTACACACGAAACCCCCATCCCATGAGAAGAAATACTGCCCGGACTTCGCATGATCGTCCCAGACGAGCAACCGCAGCCTTGTGTGGGTGAAGTTCTGGATTCCTACCAAGTGTCCCGGTTTTCCATTCCCTCTCTTCAGGTAGCTCGCGTTTCCGTAGAGGGGGCTCTTGAAAACAGAGACTGTTGATAGGTCCTCTTCAGATGCTGCTAGGAGACTTCCGGCAAGTGCCATGCTGACCCCGTCTCCTCCTCTCTTTGACATTCTGTTACGTAGCCACTTCACATCGTTCCTCTTTGAGGAGACCGTTCCCACGTCTCTGAGTGTAAGTGCCATTGGGTCTTTAGGCCCGAAGAACGAAATTTTTCCGATGTCACCAATAATTTCTGGCATGAACACCTCTGGGTCCCCGATTAGAGCGTCAAGATTTGATTCCAATCTCTTCTGGATTTCCTTCGAGGCTTGCTTGATCCCCCTGACCCTAAGTCTACGCCTCCTGTTCTTGTCACCTGGGAACCTTACTTCAGCTGGAGGCTTGGCCATGTTAACGCCCCCCCGAAAGGCGGACCCGACTTGATTCCGTCGCAAGAGAGCTAAGCTACTCTTCTCCGTTCAAACGCTTCCTTCTCGTTCTCACTCATCTCACATGGGAGAATGAGAGTGTGAATCCATCCATCGCTCACATCGGCAATCTCTCCGAGCTTCCCTGATACCACCCTCTGCGACTCTGTTCCAATGTCGCTGAGGAGGACACAGTCCCATTCATCCACTGGGGCTAAAGCACCCTCGTTTGTGCCATCCTCCTCGCACTTCTCTACCATGCTTCGTAGCACCATCACCGCCTCACCGGGCTGCATTGGTTTGGGAGGGTCGAAACCCATCCCAGTAGGATCTAGATCCAGTAGAACTAACGTATGAAGGCCGCTGATGTAGTTTGCTTCGATCATCTTCAGTGGAGAGGTGGCCAGGTACTCTCCGTATGGGTAAGGAAGCGTCACCTGCCTTCCAAAACGATATGATTGCAACCCGGAAAGAGAGACTGCCAGCGTTGTAGCAGACATACCGGGTACGACTTCGAAACCAACACCCTGCTCAATACAGCGAGCCTCCAGATCTATGTGGGTAGTCGCCTGCATCGGATCTCCCACCACGAGAAGTGCCACTGCTGCGCTTCTTGCCTCTTCCAACAGGCCCTCTGGATTCTCTACTAAAGGACGCATGAGCTTCTCCCACGGGCCAATTACCTCCTCCAGCCTTCCTTCCTGATCCTTGGGAAGGATTGCTGTGTAACCCTCCAAATACCTCTTGGTGCACCCTCTTGCGACCGTAATTGCCCGCTCCGTCATATGTCCTAGGTCTCCTGGGCCTATGCCGATTAGCCAGAGACCAGGCACAAGCTCATCGGAAGCCATGCACCCCCACCGGCTGATACACATAATTTCATGCGTTATGGTGAAGCCATAAACCTCGCACGGGACACCATCATGATGCGCCATCTGATTGTTCCTAACCACGAGGTTGAGTCCATTCTCGCCCTCCTCCGTGAGAATGGCTGGCTGGCTCAGGGTATGCGCATCTTCTCATCCGAAGAAAGAGATTGCCGACTGGTCCCTCTAGATCCAGATGCACCCGGCACACTTCCGCCCCCCCTAGACACGCTAGCGATTACCCAGGTGGTTGGCAAGGAGGACGACAGGGTAGACTCGGACTGGTTGAACCACCTTTCTTTGTTATTAGACCAGGACCTATTGGAGAGAAATAGAGAGGAGTGGCCCTCCTCTCATGAGTTCATAGGAGACATGATGATCGTACGAATCGAAGGAGCGGTCTCCGAGTTCACTACGCAGATTGCGGAGGCAAAACTCAGGTCTCACCCACACGTACGACTAGTTCTCAGCGACGAAGGGGTCCAGGGAGAGTTCCGAATCCGGAATCTGACACCAATCGGTGCGTGGTTGGAGGGGGAAGTCGTCACTGAGGGCATTCCTCCTTCTGCCTCTAGCACCCGCGTGTTGGTCAGAGAATC
Organism: Candidatus Thalassarchaeaceae archaeon; assembly: GCA_034399535.1. Taxonomy (GTDB): domain Archaea; phylum Thermoplasmatota; class Poseidoniia; order Poseidoniales; family Thalassarchaeaceae; genus UBA36. Next base: position 47,280 of record DASCSS010000022.1, on the reverse strand, counting down.
CGGATGCAGTATCCTCTGCGACCCCACACGGGCGTACTTCTCCACCAAGTTGCAGACCGAGAGGCTGGAGACTCTGGCATTGGCTAAGGAGCTGCGCTCCTTGCTAGATCGCCCACTGCGTGTTTGTGATCCGTTCTGCGGGGTCGGCCCAGCACTAGCAACACTATTGGGAGAGTCCGAACTGGTGGGCGACCTGCTCGCATCAGATATCAATCCCGATGCTGTTGAGTTGCTGTTCGACAATCTGCGTCGCTGGGATCGCAGGGACTACCCCACCGAAACAACCCCCGTCTCGAGAATCTATGAAGACAGGACAGCAGGGCTGGCCGATGCGACCGAATTGCGCGAAGACCCCGATATTGCAGGAGCGTGGGACCTGCTTCTGGTCAACCTACCTCTCCGAACCATCGAGTTCCTCCCCTCCCTGGTGCCTCTACTCGACAGGACAGGACCTAGCATGGTGAGGGGAAGGGTAATCGCTGCAGAGTCTGAGATTGAGGAGGCCAATGAGGCAATTCGAAAGGCCCTTCCACCCAGGCTACAAGGCACCCCAGAACCGACTCTCAGAATAAAGCGAGATTACAGTTCGACACTCAGATTGTGCTCTTTTGAGGCCTGGATAGCCCCTTCTCTCACCGAAGAGATCGGTTACCCCGGCGCATAATTTAGTGGCGCCCCGACCGGGATTTGAACCCGGGTCGCAGCCTCGACAGGGCTGCATGATAGGCCACTACACCATCGGGGCTGGTTCTCTTCCGAGATTGCCTTCCTTTTTCAAACTTTGATAGGGCATAATTGATGGCCCAAGTCCCCACAGCATCTTCATGGCGAGCGGCAGAATCGTCATCGACGTCATCGACAACGGTGGTCAATGGACACACAGAGAGTGGAGGATGCTTAGATATCTAGGCGTAGACACCCAGATACTTCCGAACAACACCCCAGCGAGAGAACTCAGAAAACTCGACGGACTAGTTCTTTCGGGAGGGGCTGCTAGGGTGGGCCTAACCGGAGAGCTTGGTAACTGCGGAGAATATCTCGAGTTGGACATCCCGATTCTGGGTATATGCGCCGGACATCAGTTCATGGCACGTCACTATGGTGGGAATGCCGGGGAAGCCCCCAAACCCGAGTTCGGAGCTGCTTCCATCTCACTTGTCAGCGGCGGTGGGCCACTCTTCGAGGGAACGCCCGACAAGCAGACAGTTTGGGAGAGCCACAATGACGAAGTTTCCGAGCTCCCACCAGGTTTCATTATCGTCGCCCGCAGTGAATCATGCGAGGTACAAGGAATGCAGAACGAAAGATTAGATCGTTTTGGCCTTCAATTCCATCCGGAGGTTAACGACACCGAGTACGGTTCGACCATATTCGAGAACTTCGTGGAGATTTGCAAACGCTGCCGTATCCCTTCATGATAGATAGGACAGGTTGAAGAAGGCCCGGTAGGTCGCCGGACCGATACTGATGAAGGCAGACCAGACCATTCTCCACAAGTGCAGGAACTGCAACCGAACCGACAGGAGGTCTTACAATCCTACGGGTGAGGAGCAATGTGGCCATTGCAACTCGCCAATGGATCCATTGGAGATTCGATACAAGTGCGTCAATTGCGGCCATATGACATGGTCGGAGGCAGGCTCCACAGGAAAGTCCTGTCACAAGTGCGGCTACCGCATCTTCGCAAAGCCCAGAAAGGACGGCATGGCCAAGGTTCTGAAGGCAGAGTGACGAACGCGGAGTTCAAGTCCCGCCACTTCCGCCTACCCCCGTGGCGAGCTGGCTAGAAACCGAGGCACCGACAACATTCGCCGAGCTTGCAGTGCCTGCTCCGATTCGAAAGGCGCTTTCCTCGGCAACCCTCTCTCCAGATACCCCCCATTTTCTAATCACGGGACCCGCTGGTGTGGGCAAGACCGCCTCTTGGAGACTCGTTGCAAGGCAGCTCCTAGGACCGGGATGGAGGGCAACCTCTCACGTCCTACAAGCAAGAGACCTCGCCAAACAAAGGGGAGCAATGGCAGCATTCGAGGAATTCTTGAGGCCTGGGGGCTCACAATCAGACACTCTGGCCGGACGACTAAGCTTGGATGCATTTGACAGGGGGATCACTAGCCACTCAAGCGATGAACCAGCACCCGCCGGCTCGGAGCTTGAAATCAATCCTGGACATATGCCCATTAGCCGGTTGATCGTCATAGAAGATGCAGACCATTTGGGTCATATCAGGCAGGCATACCTAAGGAGGATGATGGAGACAATTGGCTCGGCTTCTAGGTTCATCTTGGTCGCTCGGGCCCCTTCACGAATTATCGAGGCCCTAAGGTCGAGAAGCCAGATGATTCGGATACCTTCTACTGATAGAGAATTAACAGTCGCGACTCTCTCTTCTATAGCTGATAGGAATGACTGTGAACACGTAGAAGGAGTTATGGAGGATATAGCCTACATCTGCGAAGGAAACCTGAAGAAGGCCATTTTTACCCTGGAACTCCTTCAATTGAGAGGTCTGGCTTCGGATAGAACATCTGTGCACAAGCTTGTCCAAGCCTCCACCCTCCAGGCTGGAAGGCATCTTCTGGAACTCGCACTAAGAGGCAGGGTGGTGGAGTGGAGGTGGGAGAACCAAGGCGGCAGAAAGAGAAAGGTCCTCTCAGGGGCAATAGCCGAGATCGACGATCTGATGACCAACCATGGATTGGATTCCATGGACATAGTCTCTCAGATTCATGGGGTCATAGTCGGACGGAGACTTAACGTGCCCACTTCGCTAAGAGAGGAGATGCTCAACGCACTGGCCGATTGCGAGGTCGGATTGCATCGCTCCACGTATCCACGCATTCACTTTGAGAGATTCCTCCATCGGACTGCTGCAGCTGGAAAGTTCCATGGGCTGGCGATGAGGTAATGGCGGGCGCGGCAGGATTCGAACCCGCGGTCCCCGGCTTAGGAGGCCGGTGCATTATCCAGGCTATGCTACACGCCCGCTTTCGCGAGCACTCACCCCTCAAGAAATGTGGTGCTTGCTAATGGCAAGCTTATCCCCTCATCTTCCGATGCCATCAAGCAGAAGAAGCAACCCGTGGGGTTGTGGCCAAGAGTGACTCTCTCCTGCCCAACCCCTATGGAGAGGAAAGCAGCTTCGGTCAGGTATCTGAATCTGCGCTCACAAGAAGGGTGAGAATCCGGGACTCCCAACGAGTGATGTGGACTCGCATTTCCACACTCCCGTGGGCCCCCGAGGCTCGAACTTTGATCGGCTTAGTAGCTATTTCCTACACAGTCGTCCTGTCCTCGGATCGAATTCCCGGATACGAGCAAATCAGTGTTGCCTTATTCTCTTTGTTAGCTGCACTGTTCTTCCCTGCAATGCTGGCTTCCGCCTTCGCTCAGATGTCAGCTAGAGACCGCCTCCAACTAAAGGCCGAGGGGAAGAAATCGATGGAGGCATATCCCGGTGTCGAGAGGATACTCAATACTCTACACGAAAGGACTCTGAGAGAGAGAACCAGACTAATCTGCGCAATTGTCGCAGCATTGGCAATGAACTCAGTTGACAATTTCGAAACTGGCACTGTACTGGCATCGTTCCTCTATGGGCTAGCGATATTTTTGGGCTCAATCTCTCTTCTGAACTCACTGCAACTCGAGAGTAGGATTCCGATGACAGATGAGGATTTCCCCCTTCTCTCACTACACGCCCCCGCTCTACACCAGAGCACCCTGGATCGAGTGCTCTCAGACCTTGTAGTTGCCCATCTCGACCCTGAAACCGCCGGCGCATGGGACGATTGGACCAAAGACTTGGATGCAAAGGTCAGATCAAATCAGACCCCATCCTCTGCGGTTGAGCATCTCCTTCGCGTCCTCCATCTGAACCACCTTGGGCTCCTAGACGACGAAAGACTTCTTTCAGAATCAAAGAGGGTTTTCAGGGTGGCAGCAATCGACGAACTGACCAACGAGAGATCCAAGTTTAATTTACGGACTCTGAGGAGATTAATGGCACATACTAGGGCATGGCAGCCCGGTCTATTCAGACTAATCGACCGACTTCAGGATTCTGCAATGAGAGGGCACTCGTCACTTGTGGAAAACAGCTGGAGAATGGATTTGGACATCCCACCTCGGTGTTCCCAGGGGCAAGGCGACCTGTTCGTGATGGTTCACAACCACTCTAAGAAGAAAGCAAACGTCGAAATCGAGATTATCGCTGCTGATGGAGAACCACATCAGCAGACAATAAGACTCAGTCCTCCATTATCCCGACAACCGAAGCGCCCCGCTAGTCTTGGGGAGGAAGGAAACGATCTGGTTGACGTGCTGGGTCGGCTGATTGACAACTGCTTCGTACTTTGGATAGGCCTCGCATGGCCAGTAAACACCTCTGGATCTAGACCCGTTCAGGTGACTCTCAGAGGACCACAGGGTGAGACCCTGTCCTCTCTTGTGGTTACAACATCCCTATCCTCGGGCTTCAACCCCGAGGGTGCGGCCGAGAAGATGCTCGATGCTGCAGTTGCTGTCAGACGACTCGCCATTTCGGTAGCTGAGTGAAGTTGGATGCGACGACACCGGGGCGTCACGTTCATGAGATTGGGACTGGTGGGTGAGTACGGTAGCCTTGGAGTCTTGGGATGTAGTAGTAATCGGCGCGGGACCAGCGGCCTTGCGCGCAGCCATAGCATGTGCCGATGCAGGGGCATCCCCTCTAATCATTGATGGCTCAGGAATTGGCTCGGCTTCGGGTGCTTCACCGATAGGCGGAATAGCAGCATCAATCGACGAGATGGATTCATCTTCACACAGGGACGATACCGTTTCTGCAGGCGGCGAGTCCACGGACAAGATAGCTGCAGCCAGACTATGCGGCCAGGCAGTCCCGACTCTGGCTGAGTTGGAGCGCTGGGGGCTGGTTCTTAGAAGGAGGGAAGGAGGCCTCCCCCACACCGTCCGTGCTCCGGGACACAGCGTGGCAAGACTGGCAGGATGTGGGGATTCGACGGTTCGTGAGGTAACTAGGATTCTTGAGGAACAGGCTATCAAGAGAGGAATTCAGAGGTGGGCCGACACCCTGCCAATCCAACTGGCTACTGACAATCACCAGGTCAGAGGAGTAGTCACGTTGAATATTTTGACGGGAGAAATCAATCCCATTCAGGCAAAGGCAGTGATCCTAGCCACCGATGGACACCAGGGTCTCTGGACTACTCCCAACGAGGGAGCGGGGACTGGAACAGTTCTCGCATTGAGAGCAGGAATCACCTTGAGGGGAATGGAATTCACCCCCAAGCACCCCCTAACCCTAAGAGGGTGCGATATCCATATCCCAATAGATGTCTTAGGATCGGGAGGAAGGATCAGAAGGGAGAACGGTGAAGACGTTGGACCCGAGGAAGTCATCGATGGCGAGTCCTGTATACTCGATCTCAGAGGACTGGACTCTGAGGCTTCTCCCTGGTTTTCACAAACTTCCTCGGTAGTCTCTGATAGGCTGGGTTTGGACATTTCCAGGGACGTGATTCCGATCACTGCAGGAGTTGCCTATACTACAGGGGGCACACCATGTGATGAATTTGGACGCGTCACCTTTGAAGGCCATACTTCAGAGGGCTTGCCGGCAAATCTCTGGTTCACCGGATTATATTCTGCTGGAAGAAGCTCAAACAGCGGAACCCATGGTGAAGGGCCACTCCCAGGCAACATTCTCCTAGAGGATCTAGTCACAGGAAAGGCCGCGGGCAATCACGCCTCGGAGTGGTCAAGAGGTGCTCAATTTGGAGGATTAGCTCCTCTGAGCGGTTCTTGTAAGGAGGCGGAAGAAAGAATAGCTGAAATGAGCAACAAAGCGGGGCTCTCAGTCGGACAATTTGCTTCGAGGCTATCTTCCCTAATGAGAAGTGCAAACCCCTCTGAATCCTCTTCTCGTCAATCTGCACTTGCAAGCATCGGTGAGATGATGGATGCAGGAATCAGGATATCAGACGAGTCTCCAGTAATGAATACTGAAATTGTGACCGCGATTAGACTGGACGGGTTGGCCTCGGTAGCTCACTCCATTCTAGGCTCAGGGTGAAAAAATGCAAGAAGATGGACCAAGCATCTTCACTCTAATAATCAATGGTGAAATCCCATGTCACAAGGTGTTCGAAGATGACCATGTTATCGCCTTCTTAGACATCAATCCATTCAGCCCGGGCCATACCTTAGTTGTTCCAAAGGAGCCCGCCAAGACGCTGGATAGGCTCTCATCGGAATATTCCGAAGCCGTGGGGGCCGTCCTACCCCGTATTTCCAAAGCGGTATTGGAAGCAACTGGAGCAAAGGAGTTCAACGTCCTACAAAACAACGGACCAAATGCATACCAAAGCGTGTTTCACGTCCATTTCCATATTATTCCCAAATTCGATGATGGAAGGGGATTGAGTTGGCCATTCAAATCAACTCCAATCGACCACGATGAGGCCGCGAGGTTGGCGATAGAAATCAATTCCCTAATCCCCTGAAGCGCTGAATCATCAAGACCTCGGACTCGTTCGGCCACATGTGTCGGACAACGAGTGTGCCCCCGATATCGATCCAGTTCTTTCTAGTGGAGCAATGAAGTTGAGGAAGAGAAAACTCGACACACTCCCATGGGACCACACAGGCAGACATCCAGGAAATCCCCTGTTCTGGAATGTGATACTGGTCATGCTCGAGGTCGCTTGGAAGTATATTTTCCGAAGTAGATTCGTAGATGACCTCCCTCCTCACCGGGGTGGAAGAATCCTCTCTTCAATCCACATCAACGGCTTGGTCGACCCCCTATCCTTGGTCCTCTCCCAAGACAAGAGGGTAATCTCTATGGGGAGGCATGATCTGATGACGATGCCCCTTATCGGTTGGGTTTCCAGACGAATGGGTTCACAGCCAGTTATTAGGCGGCCGGAGATTAACCTTGGAGTTGCTGAGGAAGAATATGCAAGAAACATCAACCATAGAACCCTTCTGACTATGACAAACTGCGTCGCTGCAGGTCATAATGCTGTAGTAATGCCCGAGGGTAAATCCCACCAAGACTCTCATCTACACAGATTCAAGACTGGTCCGATGAGATTCGTGATTAATGCTTCAGCAATTGCTTCCCAAAGGGGAAAACCCCTAGCGGCTATGCAACCAGTCGGGCTGCACTACCGGAGGCACTACTGGTTCAGGACCGACATCTTCGTTGAATTCATAGAACCAATCATAGTAGAGCCCCCCGAAGAGCCAGCGATTAGCCTCAAATTGATTGATGGTGAATGGGTAGAGCCTCCACGAGAAAGAGTTAATTCTCTGAGGGCACAACTCTTCAACTCCCTTTCCGAAATAACCCCAGATGCACCGGACTGGGAGACTTACCGATCTTGGCAACTCATTGGACACATCCGAGCAAACCATTCCGGGACAAGATTAGCCTCGTTCAGGGAAGAAGTGCTCGCGACAAGAGAAATTCGAAACATGTTTTCCAGAGGTCAACTGCCCGACTCCGCCCTTTCACATTCTAAAGAAGCTGCAGAAATTCTGGACAATCATGCACTCGATGGAAGGTCTGTTACCGACGCCGGGCTCTCGTCAGAACGCTTGTGGGGAAAGCTTCTGAAAGGACTATTTCTGATGGCGGCAACCGCACTAATTACCATCACTAGCACCGGAATTCAAGCCTTTTTCGCCTGGTACTTAGGTGATAGGACCGACGAGGGAATTGATGCACGTACCACATACCACATGTTAGCCGCAATGTTCTCTCCTGTACTCCTCTGGCCACCAATAACATTGGTCCTGGCTTATCTGCTACATTTCCCCATCATTCATCCGCTAATAGTCCCGTTTTCTGTGGCTGCGATGCTTCTATTCCACCTGAGCAATCTCCTCTTCCTCCATGGATACGACTGCTGGAATGACTTTTCGGACTCGGTTCGTAGAACTAGGTTAGCAGACTCCAATGAGGGAAGGAGGCTAGAAGAACTGCTTATTGAAATAAGGAACTCCCTCAACTTGCTCTAAATAGGTCGGTGTTCTGCAAGGTCCGTGGATTCAGGGGAAGCATGTGACGCCATCAAGTCTTGGCTGGCCAGCGAGCGACTTGAGGTTAGAGAAGTCAAAGATCCACAGGCAATGGTACACTTACACGTCAGATACCCCCCGACAAAACAAGGCCACCTGTTCAATGTGGTAATCCCAAAGAAGCGAGCACTAGTCCTAGTTTACTCGATCACTAGGGTTGATGAAGGGCAACAGGAATCCATGGTAAAATTATCTTCGCAAGAACCCCAAGAATGGGAGGAGTGGCTTCACGACACCCGAATTAACATGACATCTTCGGATTTGGATTGGGTTCTCCATGTGGGCAGAGCAAAGACGGAAGTCGCCGGGGCCCTTCAGGCATTCAACCTATCACGACCGATATGGCTCGACGGCTTGACACAGAATGAGTTCATGCACACGATGAGAAGGGTTTGGCTGACCAAACTCTCCTTGATACACCAAATCAAGTATTCTTTCGGCCCTGGAATCGGAAAGCCAGGCCCCGTGGATGACTGGGCAAAAAAGAGCTCTAAGAGAAGGGCGGGGGCCACAAATCCACGCTCATCAGACATCGATACTGATGAAACAGGAGGATTTGGAAAGGACTTCGACCCCCTTGATTGGGTCTAGCCAGATGACATATCCCCCACACTAAGAAAGTGACCGCAAGGGGTTGAGGTTAAGTAGGCGGAAAAACCGACAAGATACGATGCAGAACGGCCGCTTTAGTCCGAAAGCTAGTGGAGGAAACCACAGAGCAAGCATATCACTGGTCCTGCTGATGCTAACGAGCCTGCTCGCAGCCCTCACACCGACTGCAACCGCTTCTGACATTGTTCTCACGGATGCTATTCAAGTTGTGAATAGTGGGACACATAATGACAGAATGATGGCTCTAGATGCCGACTCAGCAGGAAACATCCACATGGTTTGGAGCAGAAATACCAACCACTTATACTACAAGATGCTAGACCCCAGGGGCGACACACTAATCGATCAGACCCAGATTTCCGATCCGGGTGCGCAGAGGGCTTGGCACCCGGACGTCAGGGTAGACCACGATGACATGGTCCATGTTGTCTGGACAGACAAATCCGGTCAGTACAAAATTATGTACACTCTTCTTGATCCGTCCCTTGATGATCAGAATGGCGATTCTTCCTTGGATTCAGTACTCTCTGTTGTACCTGATGATTATGAGGTAACGAACAATCCACAGAACAGAGATTGGCCAGCAATAGACGTGGATTCAGATAACAACCCACACATTGTTTGGGAGGACTCTTTCGAACCCCTTGAGTTGTTCTACCAACAAACACAGATTTACTACAAGATGCTCTCTGTGGATCAGGTGTCCAGATCAGTAATCATTGAAATTGACAACACACTGCTAACACCCATCCTCGGTCAAAAGGGACACCCAGATATTGCAGTGGACGTCGATGATTTCGTTCAGATAGTCTGGGACGACACCCGAGGTGGCAAGGTGGAGATGGTCGTCCCAATCGACACCTCTGGCTCCATGAACACTGAATGGGCTGACATGTGCGTCGTCTTCTACGGAGGCAACTTCGCTAGTGGGGGATCCTTCCCGGGCCTCAAACCACTCCTGGTAAGCGCCAACATGACTGTCTATGAGACTCTTTACGCCCTAAGTGGGAACTGGCCCGCAGCTGCAACAAGCGGCAACTGTGCTGCAGCTTACCAAACGGGGGGGTCGGGCAGCCAAGGCCCTAGGAACACGCCTCTTGGCGTATCTCCGGGTGACGATTCCGGAGGGATCAGGGAACTCACCGAGGTAGTTTACAACAATCAGCCAACCAATCTTCCAGCCGACGGCGGTTACTACAGCGAGTTCTGGGGACCGGCTGCAACCTGGGCCTGCCTCTCTTGGAGAGATATTTCCGGGAACGTTCCCGGAAACCCACCCACATCGGCAGACCACCACTGGAACCCCAATGCCACCAAGATTGTAATCCCAATTTCAGACGAAGGTCCCTATGGAGGCACTCCCATGGACAATGATGACACTCAGAGCATCAATCAGGCCCATGATGCGTGCGTAATCGCGGACATTGCTCCAACCCCACTCTGGGCGGGCTCTGACACGTCGGTTGGGTCTTACATGATGGACCTGGCACAGTGCCCGAGTGGTTCGGGTCTCAACTCCAGATCATGCAATGGAGCAACTACAAGGCTCACCAATGCAGGAGGACAGATGTACAGCTTCCCCACTTCGGGCTCTTCTTCTACGGAGTTGGAAATAATGGTCGAGGCCATGGTGTATCTCGCCACTAACAACTCAAGAGAGATATACATGACAGTCTTAGACCCCCATTCCCTACTAGACAACCCATGGCCAGGCTGGACCAGAGGGGACTCAGGTACTGAGGCGAACAATCAGGGGGGATACTACACCGAGGACCTAGGTCCATCCGAAGACAACCAGGGATACGGCCACCTAGTAGTTGTGAACGACACAAGAATAACTCTGGATGACGCCTATAGCCTCCACCCCTCAATCGCATTAGACTCCTCTGGAAACACACACTTGGCATGGCAGGACGGCCGAATGTACGGTTTCGATATTGATGTCAACTACGAAATATACTACACCAGGCTTCGTCTGAGGGGTTCCGCGGACTGGGACGGAGTACCGGACGGCCTCCCCTCGTTTGGAATCAAGCAGATTGCAGACGGAGCCATTTCTGACGTCGAGGGAATTGCTGGAATTCCAGCTGACAGACCATTTGGAGCAAACTCGCATTTCCCCTCAATTCTTACCGACGACTTCGACAATGTACACATTGCATGGCTGGACAATTACAATGGCTCCCAGGGAGAGACGGTGATGTACACCAGGCTTAACCACACAAACGACGACCATCCTAACGGGTTCCCTCTGAACTCGATAGCATCGGCCATTTTTGACCCGTGGCAGAGGGTTCCAGTCACAGAGTGGCAGTCCGACAAGCTCGGCCCAAACTCCCCGCTAATTCCTGATTTCGGAATGCCTCCAGCATTCGCAAACGATATGGGAAGTGGAGCACACCTGGGGTGGTCCGATACAAACAAGTGCAACGATCAAGGAAACTCAAACAGGTATACCTTGTGTTATGTTCACGTTCTAACCGGACTCGTCGCCGTCTCCTTGGCTTGCGACGATAAGATAGTCGCAAACCCAAACCTCGATGGTTACCCATACGATTGCCCCACTGAGGCTGAGACATATTACCACACTATACAGCCAAGCGAGCTGACTACCTTCAACATCACAATCGCCAACCCCACCCCGGGTCCAGCTGAACTGGTCCAGGACACATTCACAGTCACCGTCGACGGGGTGCCAAACAACTGGACCTCAACACTCTTCTTCGCAACCAACAACACCCCAATCTTCGACTCAACCCCGGTTTTCCTAGAGGGCGGCGAGGTAGTCCCCTTGTACATCAGAATCAGAGCCCCGACGATATATCAGGCTAAACAGGACGAACTCGCTCAGATTTCAATACTTGCAACATCCCACAAGGATCCAGCAATTCGCAACCAACTCACCATTCTTACTTTGATGGACGTGGTCCATGGAATCGAACTAGATACGAGTCATTTCCAAGTTGATGTTGAGCAAGGAAAGTCAGCAGTCTTCTCAATCTCAATTAGGAATACGGGCAACGTCTTCGACTCCTTCGCATTCTACGATCCTTCCACACTTGACGGCCAAAACGAATGGGCATTGCCGTTTGGGTGGGGTATCGATTTCCCCCTGTTGATTTCCTTAGATCCAGGGCAGTCGGTTACTAGGAACCTCAAGGTAAGCGTCCCTGAATCACAAGATCCTGGTACTTTTGTGATTTATCTCAAGGGATGGTCCCTCGGAGAGCCGGTATTATCTATTGACAGAGGGACCTTTGATGTGTTGGAGCTGTGGATCAACGTCTCAATTAGAACTACTGGAAACATTGTTTTCGACATCGGAGACACCAAGCTCTACGTCTTGCCAGGAGAATGTGCCGAATTCCCAATTCAGGTCACAAAGCACTTCACACCGGGGAACCTTGTTTTCACTACCCCAGGATCCCCACAGGAGAAGCCCTCAGAATTCGACCTGCTAACTTGGCGATTCGATCACTGGACAGTGGAACTGGACTTCTCTGAATGGCCCGGCAGCTCTTCCTCACCGGATGGGGACGTGTATTGGGCCCAAGTCAACACTCCCTACTTCGTAACCGCGGAGATGTGCTCCCCATTCAACTCAACCGCAGGCATAGGCGAGTCTGTAACGGTGCGAGCACATCTAGACGGCTCACCGAAGGTTAGAGACTCGGTCCTAATTTTGACAAACGTGGTTCAGAGATATGAGCTGGAAGCCAACGTTGAGAATACAATCCTCGACCTATACCCCGGGCAATCCTACCAAATGGATGCAACAATCAACAACATCGGGAACGGAGCAGATAGATACGACGTTTCCATCGATTCCATAGTAGACGGAAACGGGGATTCTCATGTTTGGGACTTGAACATCCCCAGAATCCTGTTCTTGGAGCTGGATAGGGACGAGTCGCAGATTATTACAATCGACATAAATGTTCCAGAGCAGACCCTCGCTGGTGAGTACACTATCACATTCAATGTATTGAGCGAGGAACCATATGAAGGAACCAGACTCCAGGATCAGATAGTTATTCGAGCTACTATTATCGAATTCCATGACATGAGGGTCACCCTTGATCCATCAGTTGAAAGCAAGATTAAGACCACGGCCCCCAGCAGGATTGTGAGGTTCACAGTCAACGTCACAAACTTTGGTAACGTTGAGGATAGGCCAACAATCCACAACTACAGCTACATACAGGAATCCGATATCTGGGCACTACTCGAATACAGTACACTTAGTGCATGGGAGATTGACTTCGCTCTCCTTGAAGGATTCAGAACCGAGTACCCATTGGAGATGCCATGCACAGAGCTTACCTCTACACAGTTACTACCTGAGCAGACCAACGATTGCTTCGTCACTTCTAACAACGTAGTCACACTCCCGACAATGCAACCATACACAACATTGCAACTTGTTGTGATAGTATCAATTGATCCCGAGGCGGCCCTGCAGGACAGGTACATTGGAATCAAGGCACTTTCGATGCACGGGTCCTCCGAACAAGGAGGTGACCATGATGAGACCCTCTTATGGGACGACTCTTGCACCTTGGACAAAAACAAAGACGGGTTGTTGGACAACCCCGCCCCTGATTGTGATGACAACGAGCAGATTCTGGAGCTAAGACTCCGGGCCCCCGATTTGGACCTATACAGGGTGGTTGCTGGAAATACCGAGGGCGAGATAGGGGAGATGCTCTCAGTCAGCGTTTACGTCCTAAATCGAGGCAACGCCCACGCGGCCGACGTCAACATCATCCTCTGCAAAGACCAATCTCCTTCAGATATCAAACGTAATGGCTGCGAGGAGAGCAATATCGTTTACCGACAGATAGTGAAAGCAATCATGCCAATCGGCCAATCCACCGTAGAAGAGGCCAACCCAATCACACTCCTTTACATGGTCGAGGCAGGAAACCATGATATTGTAGTCGTCGTAGATCCTGACAACAACATTGTCGAGACCGACGAATCCAACAACATCATGTCAATAGATGGAGGAAAGATGAGCTCCAAGTGGGGCGCCCTTGACGTCGGTGTCGATGTAGTAGCTAACTACGCCGTACCCACCATTATCGTCGGTGCAACCGTCTCGCTAATGGGTGTTGCCGGCTTCGTTGTCTGGGGCAGGAGAATTGCCGCCATCTCCAGATTCCAGGAGCTTAGCAGTCTGTTGCCAGGCACAGAAGATGACGATCTGATATTCTAAACTACTTGGCCATCCACCAAGGTAGGGGGGTGCTTTCACTAGCAGCAACAAAACTTCCCTTTGTTGATGCGAAATCTCTCATCAGCCTCTCTCTCAATGTGTCCATCATCTTCTCGGCCTGAACGGATTGTATCCTCAGTCCATGTGAGAAAGCATCTAGATCCAGTGGCCTACGGGGGTGAGTCATCATCGCATGAGCCAATTGCCTCTCTTCATAGGATTCGAAGTGCTCTTCAACACTCGGCGAGACTTTGTGCATTACTTGCTGGTGAAGCGCTATTATCGCATCCCTTTGCTCGTCAACCTTCTCCAAAGCCGAGTCAAGCTCCGATAGAATGCCCATTGCATCGACCATAGGCAAAGCCCTCCGTGTTCCAATCCGATCGATCACATTCCCAAGATCATTCGGCAACTTCCCCGAGAGCTTCACGGCACCACCTTTGGGCATCTTTCTATGCTCTGCTCTGAATAGGTCAGGACCCAAGTCGAGCCTAATGGAGAAAGACTGGTTAACCCTGTAAACCTTCTTGGGAGGTCCGCCCTTGTCCGACTTCTTACTTTCCGAGTCTACGAACCCTGCTCCTTCAAGGACCTTCAGGTGTTTTACTATTGCTTGCTGGCTCACGTCCAATATCTCCGACAGTTGGAGTGGGTAGTGGGGCTCTTTCACCAAGCACTTGAGAATGTCTCTTCGGGTAGAGTTCTCTAGTATGCTGAGGGACTCGTCGAATCCTACCATGACTTACCAACCCAAGGTTGGGTAGTCAGGCCCTCCTAAAAACCCAATTGGACTAATCTCCACCATATCCTGTTGTGCGTCAACCGTCGTCCCACTCCATCCATCGGCTTTCCTCTACTACGGGGACCGTGTCGTCTCCAATTTCGGGAACCCCCACGAATGGTCCACGGACTCCATTCACATCCCCCTCAATGGGACTGTAATCCTCCGTATCGGTAAGGATTACGCTACCATCGTTGAAAACTACGAATTGATCCGGAGACTTGCGTCTGTCCGCCCAAGTCATGATGGCTAGGACGATTCCCACTAAGCCCACAGGAATCCCAAGACAGCATCCGAACCAGAACAACCACATCCATGGGTTGCTGTACATCTCATCCATCATGTTTCCATCATCAACAAGCCAAAGCTCTGATGATTCTGCGTCATTGAACAGTGTGTAGGAACCCGGCTCCAGGCCTTCGAAAATTCGGACCAGCGAGTAAATCTTCTCCCCATCCAACCCGGGGCGATCTCCCTCAATCCAGCTCACTGCCCTACCGGGAAACTCACTACCACTGCCGTTCTCTAGTCTAAGCTCGCTTGAAGGGTGCGAACCCTCATTCACACGTAAGGCAGTTAGTATCGTGTCTTCATCTACCTCGAAATCAGCCTGTTCCCCATGTCCTATCCTCACAACGTACTCCTCCTCGTCGAAGGCTATGCTAGGATATAATTGCATTATGGCAATAATTGCCAAAATCAGGAGGATGAATGAAGTGCCAGTTGAGCGAATTGCCCAAGCCCTCTTGCCGCTGACCATACCCCACCCGAGGGCTTTTCATCTATCAGGATTTTTTCAGTAAGACAGACCGAGAGCGGACAGTTTCTCAGGGAGGTAAGTGTCAGTTACGAAATCTAAGCCATACTTTGCTAGGGACTGCTGCTCAGCCTTCCTCCCAATTTCCTGCATCAAACCGATTTGTTCCTGCCACCACCCAGTTGAGAAGCGCGGGTCACTCAGCTCGGCCTCCAATGCGTTCAGGTCCTGCTTCGTCAGATCGTCACTGGGTAGGTCGTAGGCTAGGATGTCATCAGCAGTAATTCCGAGGTAAGTCGCTTCCTTTGTCGCCAAGTATTCGGAAATGTGAGCCGTCTTGATAGCACCATAGGCAATGCTGGCATATATCCTGAATGACCATGGATCACAGTCAGCGAAGACCATAATCGGCTTATTCCACTCCTCGCTCATCCTTTTCATCATCCTCCTAGTGGAGCGAGCAGGTTGGCCTTTCAGGTGGACAAGAGCACACCTTGCCTCCTCATCGAAGCCATTCTCAACGAGCCGATCAAACATACCACCCGTCTCGATTGCCATCACGAAGTCGACATCCTCCTCTATCAAATTGAGCTTCTCGGACTCCACATTGTACGGTACTCCGTATCCTGAATCACCAACATCATCCCGACAGTTTATTCGCATCCAATCCCCCTTTCTGTTCCGCTCCTCAAAAGTGACGTTTCCGATTATTCGCGCTCCGTCTTCTTCTGGTCTGAGCCCAAAGTCCTCTCTCAGGCACTTTGTAACTATCTCTAAGTCTTCGGCTAGATTGTTGCTCTCGTTCTGACTCGCGAATTTCCCATGGCCCCATCCCTCTGAGATGTAGTACATCTCCCTTAGAGTAGATGTCTTATCCACAGAAATCATTTCCTCCACAAATTCAGAAATGTGCAGGGCTCTCAGAAGTTGTCTTGCTGATCCTAACGAAGTAGCATCCCTACTACTCTTTTTCTTGCCATATTTGTATACTCCCAATTTCTTATCGAAGCTGATGTTTTTCTTAGTTCGGACGGGAAGAGTCATCTTGGGAGCCTCACCCTTTGTCATATCGTCATGCATTTTAGAGGCAATATCATGTAGGGCCTCTACTACCTCTTCCTTGGTCTTCTGCTTATTCATACTCATACACTCAACTCCATTAACTACTCACTCCATTCCTCGTCCAACCTGTGCTGCCTGTATTCGTTATCATCACCCTCTTCTGGATTGTCAGCCTCAGATGCTCGATCCTTAATCCAATCAATTGGTGTCGGCAGCTTCTCCACTTCTACTTCAATGACAATTTCTTCTTCTGAATTTCTTATTTCTTTGAGAAGCTCTTCGTCAATTTTCGTAGCCCCAATTATTTCTCCATTCCCTCTGAAGAATATTTCAGTTTCCGTCCACTGCCCTCTTTCCAATCCCGAAACTGTGAAGTGTATTGTACTGGATGTTCCTGGATTCAGGGTTTCAATTCTCCAATTCCACAAACCCACTGCTTCCTTCCGGCCTACCAACTCATTGTCTTCAATTCGCGCTCCTTCCCTCTCTGGCCACTTCGCGAGGATAGTGAAGGCTCTAGCTCTCGCGGTGTAGTTGTACACTTTGATAGTACATGTTGCAAGTCTTCTGCCACTGTCCCAACCTACTTCTTCTTCACAGAATACTGCATTCATTATTTTTGTAATCACGGGAGACAATTCGGGAACCTCACGCCCCAGAATCTTTGATGATTTTCTAGCTATTTCAGGCAGTATAATATTTACCAAATCGAACTTCTCTCTCGTCTTCTCTCTCTCAACGCTCTTCCTTAGGTGACCTTGCAATCCCTGACCAATCCTTTGCAGAGATTTCCTGATTTCTTTCATTACATCATTGTTTACTGCTACAGCCTCTTTGGCCTCGCTGGTGAATTGTACGTTCGTCGAAGCAATATGGACCAAGACTGCAGCAGGTCCCCTTGGAATTCCACGACCGCCTGGTTGATCAAGTCCATATGTTCTCCAGTTCACAGACTCAATTGCTTTGGTTAATGCGCAACCTCCTTGTTGGTACATCAGTGGGACCCGGTTTGCAAATCTTAGAATTTCAATCGGAGAATCGGCTTTTAGGTCCCCTCCAAATACCAAACCAACTTCTACTTGGTATGGGTTTCCTTGGCTAACTTTCGGCTCACTCGTTCTCGTAGATGCGAACCTCGAATCTATAGCCTTGGACATGCCTTTTTTGATTAATACCCCTTCGATTGGTGATAGGCAATCCAAATCCGGATTGGGTAACTTATTCTTCTGCATGCATTCCAGAAGCCTCTCAGCATCCTGGCTCTTTATTCGACGTGGCTGCCTTGAATATTCCAGTCCAGATTCATCTAGCAATTTCTTGGCTCTACTTTCTGCTACACTGGAGAACGATTCATGTAGAAAATCAACCATATTCTTTTTCTCGGTCTCACGCAGCATTCTTTGGAGTGTTCCTAGGTGAATCCCATGGGGATGTGGTTCAATTTCCTTAACTACTCGAGGCAACTCATTAGTATTCCTTGGCCAATAACCCTCTTCGATAATCTCTCCATCCCTGTCTCGGACCTCCAGACTAATCGTGGCATGCGGATTTACGATTGAAGTCATACGGAGATATTGGTAAACGGATTTCTTTCCTCTCTGGTATTTCGCCTTCATCAATGTTTGAATTCTCAGACCATGCTGGATTTCCTCTTGCGTCTTTTCGTCGAACCAAGGCTTCCGCTCCTCTCCAGATTTAATCGCTTTATTCTTCCTAGTATCAATTCCTAACTCTACGAATACTGCGCCGGTGTCTCGCTTAATCTTCGAAGTTACCTTGGTTTTTGATCCTGTAGTGAGTTGGCTATACATCACAACACCGGTGATTCCAATTCCCTGTTGGCCTCGCGTCTGTCTAATTGAGTGAAATCTAGAACCCAGCAGAAACTTACCGAATACATGTTCAATTGCGGTTCTAGGGATTCCGGGCCCATTGTCCTGCGCTATCAACTCCAGGTTATCTCCCTTTTTTCGATTAATTTCTATCCGTATTTCTGGAAGGATCCTCCTCTCTTCACAGGCGTCCAGTGAATTGTCTACCGCCTCCTTTACAGCCGTAATAATTGATCGCTGTAAAGTGTCAAAACCTAGGAAATGCTTGTTCTTCTCGAAGAACTCACTAATCGATACTTGTTTTTGCTTGCTAACGGTCTTTTCGGTTCTGGCCATACGCATCCCTCAGTCAAGTCCTCCCATGTCCGAATGACTTGGGGCTTGAGCAGTAGACCACCTCGGCCTCGGCAGGCCCTTAAGAATCTCTGATATTTCGGCCCAATTATGCCCAATTATGAGAAAATTCCGGGGCTCCAAGCAGTGATTTTTCCTTTGAAGGCACTTGTCATCACAGTCAATGGACTAGCTAGGTAGAGCATGCCCGGTCCAGAACGACCCTGAAAGTTTCTGTTTATTGCAGAAACAGTAACCTGCTCGACACTCTCACTGACTCCTGGACCAGCACCTATGCAAGCCCCGCAACCGGGGTCAATTAGTTTCACACCCACCTTCTCGAATGTTTCCGTCCATCCCCTGTTATTCGAGAGTTCCTTTACCGTTTTAGATCCGAACTGGATGTAGCATTCCACTCCTTCAGCAATGGTTAGGCCTGATTCAAGGGCAGCTTCGCAGACCATTGCATAGTATGAGAAGTCGTCATCCTTCCCTGCAGTGCAAGAACCAGCATATGCGATATCTATCTTGACATCACCTATTTCGTCAATGTATGCTCCGTTGGTGGGGTCCGAGGGAACTCCCTCGTCCGGGTTACCTGGATGGGCTACCATTGGACGAATCTTCTCGAGGTTAATCTCATGCACCCCTCCATCGTAGACAGCTCCTTTATCGGGAATCACGAAACCATCCTTGATTTCTTCTTCCGAAACGCCATCTCGCCTAGACATCAACCACTCGACCGTTCTTTCATCCGCTTCGCAAATACCTGTCTTCGCGCTGCACTCTGTCGCCATGTTGCATAGAGTAGCCCGTTCATCCATCGATAGGCTCGATAGTCCCGGGCCACCAAATTCCATACTCCTGTCCAAAGTCTCTGATTTTGCTGCAAACTTCCAGAGAATGTGCAATATCACGTCCTTGGCCGTACATCCTGGATCCAGGCTCCCTACCAGTTCGAAGCGAATGCTCTCAGGTACATTGACGAAAGCGAATTGGTTGTGGATTAGGTTTGCATACTCTGTTGAACCAACCCCGTAGGCCAGAGCGTTGGAAGCTCCGCCCATGCACGTATGGGAATCGGTAGCTTGGATGAAGTCACCCACATCGATGAATTCCTCTCTAGCCACTTGGTGGCAAATTCCGGGACTTACCCCCCCCTCTGCTGAATAGTCCCTGACCCCAGTATGTTCTTGGAATGCGTTCTGCAAATCTCTGAGATTCTGGATTTTGTCTACGAACCTTCCAAACCTTGGGACCCCGGTGGCATAGAGGAGATGATCCTCGAAAACGGCAAATTTTGGAGGGTTGGGCAGGCTGTAATCCCCCCCGTACTCCTCTGCTAGAAAGGTATGAACCTGAGCGGTAGTGAACTCATGGGAATAACCCCCATCTACTTGTGCCAGAACTGCGTCTCCAGGCTTTACATAACCATTCTTAGCATTATTACAGAGAAGCTTGTTTGCAATCAGCTTCTCTACCATATTCATCTTTCTTTCACCGGTCGACAAGGGTGGAAGCTCAATCGAGCCCTCATCCAGCCTCTTGGCGAAAGGAAGGATCCCACCGCTCTCCAGGATTAGCCTACTTACCGGATCGTATTTTGATGTGAATTCGGAGAGGGGAATGACATCTCCTTCTTGCAATCTCCTAAGCATGTCATGGTCCCCCATCAACTGTCCTAAATTCAGATTGTTTCGTTCGTGAATCGGTGCAAATGAGGCCGCAATCGCAATCCTGACTCCAGACCATCGTTCACATTGAGGTGCCGTCTCCCTGCTCGAACCTGTTCCTTTTCGATGTCCTGAGACTATTACTTCGAATTCCCCATCAATCAGTGCCCTTGGCTCGAAAACCCTCCTTCCTTCATGCACCAGTCCCGCATATGCGTTCTCGGCGATTACTGCAGGATCGTGATCGAAGCAGACCCATGCTGGAGTCATCACATCCGTATTGATGTCATCGAGCAGATCATCAACGGACAGGTCCTCCATCCTGAGTTCCAGACCGTCGTAAAGTTGCTTGCGAATCAGCTCTAGGTCCTTTGTGAGGAATAGTACGCGCTTATTTGTCGATAGACGCACTTCTCGAGGCGGCCATTCTGATGACGTCATGCTAATCCTCCAGTACCCCCCAGTATCGCTTTGTATTTCACGATTCTCGATTATAGGAGAATTTACTAATATGATTTCTTGAGGAATTATTTCTAATTATAACACTTATATAAGATGCCTTTTGGCAATTTAATACCTTTTCGTGGAAAGGGGGGTGAGGATGTATGTCATATCTTGTTGAGGACACCGTGAAGTGCGATGAATGTGGAAGCCGAAATCTGAGTAAAGACGAATCGAGGGGTGAGGTTGTCTGTGATGACTGCGGCCTCGTTCTTGAAGACAAGGTGATTGATCAAGGAGCAGAGTGGAGAGTCTTCAGCCCCGAGCAAGGGGACCAGCGAGCAAGAACGGGTGCTCCGATGACCGTCATGCTACACGACAAGGGTCTTTCCACTGACATAGACTGGCAGAACAAGGACTATTCAGGGAAGTCCATCTCCAGCAGATACCGAAGCCAATTCTACAGGATGAGGAAGTGGCAGAAGAGATCCAGGGTTAGTAATGCCACTGAGAGGAACAAGGCCATGGCTCTCGCGGAGCTCGACAGAATGGCAAGCCGCCTGGAATTGCCTAAGACGATCAGGGAAACAGCGGCAGTCACCTACGGAAAGGCAGTCGACGCTCGCCTGATTCGTGGTCGTTCTATTGAGGGAGTGGCTGCAGCGAGCCTCTATGCAGCCTGCAGGATTTGCGAGAATCCACGTACTCTGGATGAGATAGGGGAGGCTAGTAGGACAGGCCGTAAGGAGATTGGCCGGACATACCGGTTCATGGTACGCGAGCTCAGAATGAAGATCCCACCAACCAAGCCCGAGGACTACATTCCAAGGTTCTGCTCGGGTCTAGACTTGGATGCCGAGGTTCAGTCAAAGGCCTACGAGCTGATTGCTGCAGCACAAGAGAAGGAGCTTACCAGTGGTAGGGGTCCCACCGGAATCGCTGCGTCGATAATCTACATCGCCAGCGTACTTTGTGGAAAGCGCAGGACGCAACGAGAGGTCGCCGAGGTCGCTGGAGTGACCGAGGTTACAATCAGAAACCGATACAAGGAACTTATTCAGAACCTAAACATCGAACTAGAGATTTGAGAATCAAGAGCAACCAGTAGTCGAACCGCACTCGTTGCACTTGAGGCACGTCCCGTTCCTGACCATCTGGCTTCCACCGCAATCGTCGCAGATGTCTCCAGTGAAGCCACGCTCCTTGGCTGCCTGCCTGACTTTTGTCTCAGCGTCGATGATTGGAGCCACAGCGGCCTCGAGAGTCATCTGAACCTCCCGCTTCTCACCTTGGGTTCGGACTAGGCCCCGTTCGGTCATCTCAGGACGACTTATCGAGAACGGGTCCAAGTCCGTCGGGTCCACGTGAGCGAGGTCGTCCCTGCCCGCGTACTCGATAGCCAACTCTCGGAAAACCCAGTCGATTATGCTGGAGGACATCTTGACTCGCCCGCTTCCTCCCTCAATCATTCCGCTCGGCTCGAACTTGGTGAAGGTGAATGATTTCACGAATGCATCTATTGGAACGCCGTGTTGGAGGCCGATTGACACCGCTATTGCGAATTGTGATAGCAAAGCCCTCCATGCAGCCCCCTCCTTGGAAGTCAACAGGAATATCTCTCCGAGCTTCCCATCGTCATACTCTCCAGTAATGAGGCGTACACTATGACCTCCCACTCTGGCCTTGAAGTTCGCACCCCTCTTCCTGTCGGGTAGGGGCCTCCTCGCAGCGATGTAGCTCTGAACAAGGACCTCTGCTACTGGCCTGGCTATTGGTTCGGGGGCCGGAATAGCACTGACAGCTTCCACCACCATCTTCTCTACCATCTCCTCCTCTGTCTCTTCGAGATCGACAGAGTCTACCAGTTGGTTCATGAGAGGCTGGGAGAGCTTGCTTCCATCCCTGTAGACCGCACACGCCTTGTTCATCGTGGCATGGCTTAGGTTGTATGCTTCTCTGACCTCATCGATAGTCGAATCAGATGGCATGTTGATAGTCTTAGATATTGCACCAGAAATGAATGGCTGCGCGGCAGACATCATGTTCACGTGAGCATCCCATGCAATCGACCTCTTGCCGTACTTGCCGCAAGGGGTAGCGCAGTCGAATACCGGCAAATGCTCCTCTTTCAGTCCGGGCGCTCCCTCGATTGTGTTGTGCCCGAAGATGCGGTCGTTCGACGCATCCACCTCATCTGGAGTGAAACCTATGAAACCCAGGGTATCGAAGAAGGGGTCCTCGAACTGTCCTTCGGTCATCCCTAGGTCT
This sequence comes from Candidatus Thalassarchaeaceae archaeon, assembly GCA_034399535.1. Lineage (GTDB taxonomy): Archaea > Thermoplasmatota > Poseidoniia > Poseidoniales > Thalassarchaeaceae > UBA36. Next base: position 24,215 of record DASCSS010000022.1, on the reverse strand, counting down.
CCAGTACAGAACTTCTTACCCAGTATGGAGGGTGCGAATGCCGATCTAATATCAAAAACATCTCCAAGTTTGGATTCGATGGACTTCAGTATCTTCGAGTCGAACCCAGCCTCCATGAGTCGATCCCCTGAGAAGCTTGGACAACCATTAATTCTCCCAGTCCCCATGATGTATTCCTCTATCTGCAGGGCTTCGCTCTCTGAGTAGCCCAACCGTCCCAGAGCGTTTGGGACGCCCCGATTGATGATCCTAAGCGACCCTCCTCCAGCAAGCGTCTTGTATTGGACGAGGGAGAACTGGGGCTCGACCCCCGTGGTGTCCGCTCCCATTACCAAACCAATCGTTCCAGTGGGGGCAATCACAGTTGTCTGGGCATTGCGGAATCCATGCTCCTCCCCTTCCCTTACTGCCCTGTCCCAGCATTCACGAGCAGCATCAAGTAGATCTTTGGGGCACTTCTTGCTGTTGATCCCAACCGGAGATACAGTCAGCCCTTCGTACTCTTCGGAGGGGGCATCGTATGTGGCGCGCCTATGGTTTCTCATTACCCTGAGCATATCCCCAGAATTCCTATCATAGTCCGGGAAAGGACCTAGGATAGATGCCATCTCTGCGCTCGTCGCATACGACTCCCCACACATTATCGCAGTAACTGCCCCACATATTGCATAAGCACGCTCGTCGTCGTAGGGAATTCCCATATGCATCAGAAGTGATCCGATGTTGCAGTATCCCAACCCAAGTGTCCTGTAATCGTAGGATCTCTGCGTAATCGATTTTGAGGGGAACTGAGCCATTAGGACGCTAATCTCCAGTGTCGATGTCCATAGTCGAACACTGTGCCGGAAATCATCGATTTGGAAAGCATGTGTGTCCAGGTCGTAGTAATGAAGGAGATTTATGCTTGCAAGGTTGCAAGCGGTATCATCTAGGAACATGTACTCGGAGCAAGGGTTCGACCCATTTATCCGTCCAGCTTCCGGGCAGGTATGCCATTCGTTGATTGTCGTGTCAAACTGGACACCTGGATCAGCGCACGCCCAAGCAGTGTAGGCGACCTTGTTCCAAAGTGTCCGCGCATCCAGGGTCCTACAGGGTTCTGGGGACCTCCCTTCTGACTCTGCAGATTCCATCTCTGTTCTCCAATAGAGGTTCCAATCACCCCCTTCCTTTACTGCGTCCATGAATGAGTTTGGGACCCTGACCGAGTTGTTGCTGTTCTGGCCCGATACTGTTGCGTAGGCCTCTCCCTGCCAGTCGGTATCTAGCACCTCGAATTCGAGCCCCTTCCAGCCTTGCTGAGCAAGATCCAGAATTCTCTGGATGTGCGCCTGAGGGACGCTGTCCTTGATCGCCCCGACCATTGCTTTCCGAAGTCCTAGATTGGTATTATGACTGAACCTACCCTCGTCATCGTCGAACTCCCAAACCGAATCCATTATCGCGTCAGCGTGCTTCTGGAGAATCGTGCTTCCTATGACGAGGGCCGAAACCTTCTCCTCTTCAGATGGCTTCCAATCGATGTATTCCTCTATATCGGGATGATCCAAATCAAGGGTTACCATTTTCGCTGCTCTCCTAGTAGTCCCACCGGATTTTATTGCTCCTGCAGCCCTATCGCCTATCTTCAGGAAGGAGAGGAGACCGCTCGATGTCCCACCCCCTGAAAGCGGCTCTCCGGAACCTCTGATTCTCGAAAAGTTCGAACCAGTACCGGAACCATACTTGAACAGAAGGGCCTCCCTGTTCCACAACCCCATAATTGAGTCGCTCCCTCCAACTAGTGAATCGGAGACAGACTGGATGAAGCATGCATGAGGTTGGGGCCTTTCGTAAGCACTGGTCGACAACTCCACTCTTCCCGTGTCTGGGTCCACGTATGTGTGGCCTTGCGGTGGTCCCGCAATTCCGTAGGCCCAATGGAGTCCTGTGTTGAACCACTGGGGGCTGTTGGGTGCCGAACGCTGACTAGCGATCATGTAGCACATCTCGTCGAAGTAGGCGCGGGCATCAGCCTCGCTAGCAAAGTATCCATACTTCCAGCCCCAGTAGGTCCAGGTCCCTGCAAGCCGACGGAAGAGCTGCCTTCCGTCGGTCTCACCACCCATTCTATCGGCGGTATCCAATTTCTGTAACCGCTCTTGGTCCGGCTCACTTCGCTGTAGCCAGACAGGCACCCCCTCTTCGGGAACGTTCCGAAGAAACCTCGGAACACCCGCCTTTCGCAGATACTTTTGGGCGCAAACCTTCCCGGGTATTCCGGAGAACCCGGAAGGCAGCTTTACGCCCTCGATTGAGTCAGCCATGGAACCATCGGGATTCCTGATTTCGACATCCATCTCGATCCAATTGAACAAATCGAAAGGATCCTGCTCAACAGAAGTAAAGCGCCGCTCTATCACGAGCCCGCTCTCAGCCTCCGCTGCTTCTCCGGACATACCAATCTTGGTCTGCATTTTCTCTCACTCCCGTTGTGTATCGGTCAGGATTCGTCCCGCCTTGTGCAAGGGAGTTGCGCTTCTGAATGGAGGGTGTTTAATGATTAGCCTTGAACCCACCAATTTCAGATTGAATTTTTAGAAAAATCAAACTAAACCAATCACGCCTTACAATCAGAAATTATATCATTTCAAGAGACCATTTCAGAGTTACCCCGGATCTTGTAATCATTATTCCGACACTGCAATAGTTCTCGTGACTACTTTCAATCAGACGATGAACCAGTGTCTCTGGAACGTCTCCTTTGACGATGTATTTCATGTTTACAGAAGTGAAGACCCGCGGCCGCTCCTCGGCCCTCTCAGCCTCTATTTCTACGGTGGCATACTCAACATTGGCCACCCTTTCCTTCAATCCGTCGATTACGTCAATAAGAGAGCAAGAGGCATGAGCATGCAGAACCATCTCCATGGGACTAGGGGAGTCATCGCCATAGATTCCGAACACCTTTCCTTTCGAAGTGGCTCCAATGTAACCGCCTTGGTCGGTCCACCGCACCTCTCCTTTCACATTACAGTCACCAAAGCCATCACCCTTGAAGGGTTGGCTTCATCAATCCCTTACCAATCGGAGGAGCGATGAACATGCCTCAGGGAAGTACGATAAGCATGTCGAACGGAAAACTGGAGGTTCCGAACGACCCAATTATTCACTATATCGAGGGAGATGGAATTGGAGTGGACATTACTCCTGTCATGAAGGCAGTAGTCGATTCTGCAGTAGAGAAGGCATACGATGGAGAAAGGACAGTACAATGGAAGGAAGTACTAGCTGGAGAAAAGGCATTCAACTCGACAGGCGAATGGCTTCCAGAGGAAACCAAGAATGCCATGCGTGAGGGCCTTGTATCCATTAAAGGCCCATTAACTACACCAGTGGGAGGGGGGATACGAAGCCTGAATGTGGCTCTACGTCAGCAACTGGATCTATTCGCCTGCGTCAGACCGGTTAGGTGGTACGAGGGAACTCCCAGTCCTGTGAAGGATCCTGGAGCGGTCGACATGATAATCTTCAGAGAGAATAGCGAGGATGTATATGCCGGAATCGAATGGGAGTCTGGAAGTGAAGAAGTCCGCAAAGTAATCAACTTTCTACAGGATGAAATGGGTGTCGACAAGATTAGATTCCCAGATACTGCTGGGATAGGGATCAAGCCCGTTAGCCAGGAGGGCACGGCACGAATTGTAAGAGCGGCCATTAGGTACGCGATAGACAACGACAGGGACAGCGTCACTCTGGTTCACAAGGGCAATATCATGAAATTCACTGAGGGTGGATTTCGAGATTGGGGTTACCAGTTAGCAAAGGAAGAATTCGGTGCATTAGAACTGGACGGTGGTCCGTGGTGTACCTTTGAGAACCCCAATACTGGCACTACCATCACGGTAAAGGACGTCATAGCAGACGCGATGCTTCAACAGGTTCTGACGCGTCCTAGTGAATATGGGGTTCTGACTACAATGAATCTCAACGGTGACTATATTTCTGATGCGCTAGCTGCACAGGTGGGTGGGATAGGTATCGCCCCCGGAGCCAACATAAACTACGACACCGGTGTTGCAATCTTCGAAGCAACGCACGGTACTGCACCCAAGTACGCAGGCCAGGACAAGGTGAATCCCGGAAGCCTGATACTATCCGCAGAGATGATGCTTCGTCATATGTCTTGGTCCGAGGCAGCCGATCTCATAGTTAGTGGAATGGAGGGGGCCATATCTGCAAAGACGGTTACCTATGACTTCGAACGCCTGATGGGTGATGCAACTCTACTGTCTTGCTCCGAATTTGGCAATGCTGTGATTTCTCACATGTAGGTTGGAACATGGACGAAGCCCACGAGAGGATGCTGAACTTCTTCAACAAATCAGAGAATTCGGAACGCCCCCTCTCGTGGTTCGAAGATGTTTATTCCGCATCAAAAAAAGATCGTGCGATGGTTCCATGGGATTGGATGGAACCCCATCCTTTCCTGACAGATTGGGAGAAACAGACAGACCTCTCGGGGAAGGCACTGGTTGTAGGTAGCGGTTTGGGTGAAGATGCCGCATTTCTTTGCGGAAAGGGTTGGAAGGTTACAGCCTTTGACATATCCGAGTCAGCAGTGTCTTGGGCTAAGGAAATCCACCCGAATTGTGAGATCGAATGGTTTGTGTCCGACCTTCAAGACCCCCCCGGAAAATGGGAAGGCGCCTTTGATCTGGTATTGGAGGTCCACATATTGCAAGCCATTCCGAGTGAAATTAGGCAGAGGGCCGCAACCCGACTATCCTCTCTGGTCACAAAGGGAGGCTACCTAGTCTGTATAGGGAGGCTAGATGACGGAATGGAAGCCACACCAGGCCCTCCATGGCCTCTATCGCGACCATTCATCGAGAGCATAGGAATCGGCCTGGAACTAGTAGAGTTTCACGCCTCAATGATTCCTGGTAAGGAATCAACAAGATATCGTGCGACTTGGACAAATCGATAGGTGAAATTCGTGGAACCTGTCAGACTTGCAATCATACTCGCACATCCTTTCGCCGCCTTGTTTTTGATTTGGTCGTTCTTCGTTCAGAGAAAGTGGAAAGAAAAGTCATCCACGCTCTCTGGTAATGATAGAAAGGCATCCATAGCAGAGCACGAGACTATGGGGGATAGGATTGCAATGGCGACCATCGGCATAGTTTTCCTTGGCTACGTATCCAACGTAGCAAGGGGTTGGGTTGATCACAACGACCCGACAGAGCTCCTCTTACCAGGGCATTTTCACGGTTGGGTGGGCACAATCGGTCTGGCTCTGATGTTCGTACTTTGGAAACTCGGAAGAAACACCATGGAGGCACGGGATGCCGGAGACAAATTTGCTAGAACCAAAGAAATCCACGGGAAAGTTAGCGACCTAGTTGCCCTACTTGTTGGCATTCATGCATTCTTGGGCTTCCTATATCTGTTGACAATTCTATGAACGTCTCTCTGACCACATCTCGAGCCAAGCAGAGATGTTCAGAACAATGTCTTCCGACGAAACAACCCTGTCCTCGACCTCCAAACCCCTCAGTGGCTTGATCCTGCAACCGCATGCGTTGGCATGTCCCCCACCGTCAGGATCGAATCGGGTGGCAAGAGTTGTTAGGTCGAAGATACCCCCGTTTTTGTGTAGGAATGAGTTTGTGTAGAATGAAGCAGATACGGGATAACGGTCCTTCTCTCCAAACGCAGCGCCCACATCTCCATGGATTACAATGCAAGCATCACACCTTTCTCCAGCCAAGGCTGTGACGTGGTAACCGTTTGATCGCATCCCTAATCCCTCCAGCCTGACAATTGCCAGTCTATCCTCAATGCGCATGCTTTCTTCTATTGCCTCCGAAAGTAGGACTCGCTGCCTCCGTCGGGACTCTACCCTGGCAGAGATTTCTGAACTAGACAAGATTTCCTCGACCGACAGACCTCCCTGAAGGTACTCCAGCACCGCCATTGCCGTCCCTTCTCCGACATCAATGACCCTCCCAAGCCAAACCTCTGGTTGGTCAGAGAGGTACTCCTTCCGCGAGATGCCCCCCCCATCCAGCTTGTCGACCCATTCCAATAAGCCAACCATGTCAGACAGCTCAGCTCTTTGTGACACCAATTCGAAGGCAATTCTTGCTGCAGAGGGGGTGTCTCGCCAGATAATTACGCTCCCCGAACCCTCTGCATCCGAGGGCCTGTTCGACTGGTGGTGGTCAATACTAAGCCCGCAATTTGGATGTCTTGGGAGGTCGCACACCGCAGTCCAACGGTCGATCTTTTCATCCAACAGACCCGCCCTCATTTCTCCGGGATGCCCGAACTCAACCTCCGCATCGGGCCACCATCTTCGCAGAATTGCAGCAGTAACGACGCCGTCTAGGTCGCTGTCGGTTACAATCCTTCGAATATCAAGGTCCAATGCAGAGCTATCCACTAATCCCGGTCCGGGGCACACGTCAAGTGGGTTTCGCAAGCCTCTCCTCCACGGAAGGTTTTCATTCGGGGGCGCTGCACGGTGTGGTTATGCACACCAGTGTCAACGGGGCCATCGAAACATCCTGTGGCTTCATTCTGCTCAATTTCGACAGCATACTCCTATTACAGTACCCCCAAGGTCATTGGAGCTTCCCCAAGGGCCACATTGAGGACGGGGATTCAGACCATCACTCTACAGCCATTAGGGAACTATCCGAGGAGACAGGGATTACCAGGGTGGAAATTGACCAAGGCTGGAGCCAAAGGACCGAGTACACATTCTCTAGGAGGGGGAAACAAACTCCGAAGCAGGTATTCTGGTACCTTGCAGAGACAGATCAGATTGCCGTCACACTTTCCCACGAGCACACGAATTACCTTTGGCTACAGATTGAAGAAGCCGAAGAGCAGATTACATTTGGTCAGGAAAAGGCGCTACTCCGCTCCGCAGCAGAATACCTCAGAGCTGCAGGAAAGCTAGTCTGACAACCGCCCTCTTCTTCCAAGGGGCTTCCAAAGGGTCTCCCCCTCGTTTGAGATTTTCCCGAACCATCTTGCCATGACGAACAGCCAGTCCGAGAGCCTATTCAGGTATGCCAAGACCTCAGGCCTTACTGCGCCTTCCCCTTCGTACTCTCTAAGGGAACATGCCGCTCTTTCAGTCCTCCTAGCCACGGTTCTAGCAACATGCATCGAGGCAACGGGGGCAGAACCGGTCGGTAGGATAAACGACTCCAACGGATCTATATGTTCTAGCCAATTACCCATCTCTTTGACGAGCCTGTCCCCCTCTCCGGTGCCCACGAGTGCAACGCTATCGGGTAGGGATTCGGGAGGACAGGCGCATTCACCTCCAATGTCGAATAGCTCCTGTTGTACAAGACCAAGAACAGCATCCAATGCTGACTCTTCTTCTTCCGGAATGGATTCGGATTGAAACCTCCTAATCTCCATCCTGACTACTCCAATTTGTGAGTTCAATTCATCGATAGTACCGAACAACTCAACCCTAACATCCTGTTTTCCAACTCTCTTTCCATCAAGTAGCGAGGTCTCCCCCCCATCTCCAGCTCCGGTGTGTACCCTGTTAATCCGGACCATGGAACCGCGAGGGGACACATGCTTTCAATCGTACTCAGTGACTTCCAGACTCTTTCAGCGCTGATTCAATGGCATCGGTCCAAGAAGAATCTATGGAAACCCACCCTCCTCCCTTCTCCAACTCTACTGAGTGAAATCCCTCCTTCTCGGAATCTCCTAGGCTCCTGTGTATGAGAGTTAATGCAGCATGGCTCATTGCATTGATCCACGGGTCTTCCATGTCCCATGAACGTTCGAAATGGGCTATTGCGCCATTGGGCCCCAAAATCAGCCCTCGATGAATCTGCCGCAGTCCGGACTTAGACCACGCTATTCCAGGAACCCCTATCACAAGCCCCCTGAACGCCAGATAAATCTCTATTGATACCATTGTACTTGCCAGCAAGAACGAACCGATCTGCTCTGTTTGGGAAGCATCCCCCCAATTCACAGAAAGAAGAGAAACCCCACCAAAGCAGAACAATATTCCACCCAACGGCGCGACAATCACGTCCTTCTTGGTGACCCCCATGCTTCTAGCTCCCATTATTGCCGAGATCCCCCCTACGAACACCGCGAGTACAGCAGGGAAAAATGCCGATCCCTGCCTGGGGCTAGTACTTACAATCCAAAGTAGAAAGGCACAAATCACAACAACAGACGAGAAACGCCCCCCAATCTCCGGAAACGGTTGAAGTCTGCTCAGGTAGTATCCCGCCGACCCAACCAAGAAGAATAGCCCTATCCAGAAAAGCATCATTCTTCCTCCATGCTGCTCCCCCATCCAGGCTTCCAAAAACCCTCATTGTCCAATATCTTGGCCCACTTTTGGTCATCCGCACCCAATAGCCGGGAAGCACGCCTCTCCAACCCATCAATCAGAGCATCCCCCACCTCCCCTTCTGAATGAGCGCTCTGCCACTCGGTACGAATCCTCCTTACCCTCCGCTGGCCTTCGAGGCGATTATCGAAGCACCCCTCGCATGCCTCCCTGAGGTCCTGAATCCACACCCTTGATCCTCTAATATGCGGCTCGTTTACGAAATCAGACCTCTTCCTTCCGAATGGCCACCATCCCATGCCCCTGCGTCCGAGTTTGTTTTCTTGATGCTTTGTGAATCGCTAAGTGCGGAAACGTGCACGCCACTTTGTGGGACGGGTACTTGTTCACTTGTTTGGCAGACCGAAGGACAGGGCCTTATCGGCCATAGTGAATGACTTTGAGAAAAGGATCAGGGGAAGGGGAATTAGCGTTCAAGCCCACTCAGAGAGGAAGGGAATTGACGCTTATCAGGAAGGCCTTTCCAAGCTTACCGGCTCATTGGTGATTATGGATGAGAGGGGAGAGCAGATGTCTAGCGAAGAATTAGCTAGATGGTTGGGTTCAGCGAATATGGAAAACGTTCAGACCAACATTGCAATCGGTCCAAGTGAGGGGTTTTCTGAGGAATTTAAGGCAGGAGCATCACACTCCATTTCCCTTTCGAACCTAACCCTAACTCACGAGATGGCCGCTGCAGTACTACTCGAACAGTTGTATAGGGCGACCGAAATCAATCGTGGCTCTCCTTATCATAGGAACTGATTTCCATCCACGAGATGATACTGCAATCGCTCTATGATACGAATTGACCATAACTGAGGAATCCATTGATAAGGAAATCGAAATGCTCGGGGACCCTGCCTCAGGGTCAGCAGGGATTGAAATGACAGAAAGAGAACAAACATACGCGAATAAGGTATTTTTCCCAGCATTCGCCATGGTTGCCATAATGCTGCTTAGTACACAGCTCCTAGTTCTGGTGAATTGGGAGTCAGAGGAGGAACCCCAAGACCTTGAAATCACCCCAAAGAGAACGGCGATACAACAGGAACACCAGTATTCTGGGCCTGTGCAAGGGGAGAATCAGAACCAACCTGCTTCGGCGTTCCCGTTCCAAGAGGCTGCTTTCTTTGACCCATTCTACCATGATCCAGCATCATATTACGGGAAGGTCTCAGACGCATCCGCTCTTACGCTGGATCCCAGATATGGCTTCTTCCTCGAGGAGACCAACACGGATGACCATGATAACGACGGAATAGATGACCTAAACGACTTGGACGACGACAACGATGGTATCAACGATCTGATCGAAAGGTTCGACGGGTGCTATGGGACAGATCCACTTGACCACGACAACGATGGAGTCTTAGATAGAGAGGACTGGGACGACGACAACGATGGCATACTGGAGGGGCCCATCGACTACTCCCAGGGAACAGACCCTTGGAATGTGTCAGCCGATAGGCATGTCGACCCGAGCACTATACACCCCTGGACCGGTCAACCAGTCGGATTCAACTACCTAGTAGACCAGAATCCCATGGATCACGACAATGATGGGATCCCAGACGAGGATGTCGATGGCTCCGGCAGGGGTTCTTACGATGAGGACGACGACAACGACGGCCGGATAGATCAGTTCTACTGGCCCTGCGACTTCGACTCAGACGGGATTCAGGATTACTTCGACGATGACGATGACAACGATGGAGTCCCAGACATTGATGACATACACCCCTGGAACTCATCCCGCTCCTCGATGATATATTCTGAACCCGGGATCCTATGGGACGATTGGACTCTGTGGGACTCTTCCGATTACAGCATCTATGTGGATGGACTAGACTATGTAGCCTTGGAGGCCCTCCTGCACCCACGAGAACAGAGCTTCACTAGCATCGTTGACGGTGATCTGGACGGCGATGGGATCCCAAATTTCCTAGATCCGGACAACGACAACGATGGTTCTCCAGACTCCTCGGACAATGACGATGATAACGACGGCCTTGCCGACATGTATGACGTCGACGACGACAACGATGGAATCCCAGATGCCTGTAGGCAGTTGGACACAAACGGCGATGGCCAGGGCGATTACCCAATTGCAGTAGTGGAATTCGACACCCCTGGGATTGACTGCGAGATTGACTACGACGGTGACTTGGATGACGACAGATTCAGACCAATCGACCAAGACTACGATTTGGTTTGGGATTGGCTTGATACGGACATGGGTGGTACAACCAGTCCCGACAACCCATCGATATTTGGAAGTGGGGGGGCTACTCCCTGGGATCTAGATGATGATGGTCTGCTCAACGAGGAGGACCCCTACCCTCTCAATGACACGGCAGAGGTTGTCACATGGGATTGTGCGAGCGTCGAGAACCCCAACCCCCAGGACCCCAGTGACAACTGCGTACTCTGGAGGACCTCCTACACGGGGTTCAACGATTGGGACGGCGACGGGGTGAACAACTGGGTCGACGTCGACGACGACAACGATGGCATACTAGACTGGCTGGACATCGATCCTGATTGCGATCTTGACAACGATGCTGCCCTGCACGAACTTAACGGTTCGATGTACCGGGATGACGGGCCCAATGACATTGATACCGACATCGACGGGGATGGGCTGCCGAACGACGAGGACTGGGACGATGACAACGATGGAATAAACGACTACTATGATCCGGACGACGGAAACTGTGGGATTGTGGATGCCGACAATACCGACCAATTCTACGGGAACAGCTGGCCTCAAGGAGACGGCGACGCAATAGACGGTTCCGACGACGGAGATACCTATGTTGGATTTGACCACTACTATTGGAACATGACCTGGGGATTCAACCCGTTCAATGACGGCAACACGTTCATGCTCGATTACAATGGTTATGACGATACCATCTTCCCCCCAACAGGGGGGCAGATACCAGAGATGTACTGGTTCTTGATGATGAAGTGGAGTCCCTACAACGGGGGGAACTTCTTCGACATCGACACAGACGGCGACTCCCTAGTCAACGGTATAGACGTCGACCAAGACGGCGACGGGCTACCCGACTGGTGGGACCAAGACGAGGGCAATGATGGGATCTTGGACGTCAATGACGTGAAGATGGGGGGGACCCTGGATGGCAACTCTTGCGGGACAATACTCGCATCGCCCACCCAAGAGAGATGGTGCGGGTTGGACTACGCTTTCCTATTCGGGTACCCTCTGATGCCGGCTACGCGATCCAACAACCAGATTTTCACGGTCCCATACAGCTCCCGCCCCGACTCCGAGCACGACGACGGTCCCTATGATGGAAGCAACCACCCCTCGCATGCCACGTGCGAAAACAACTGCTTCTACTTCACCTTCGACCCCGGAAGTAACATCCCACCCTCAGTTGCTGTCACTTACAACGACATCAAGAACAATCGCGACCTCTGGATCGCATACGTCGGCCTAAATGGTGCCGCCGTCAACAACAATCAGGCCCTTTTCCAATGGACTTCCGACCCCAATGCAAACCTATTCCCCGACGAGTTGGCAGACTTGCTCGATGATGACGTGGACCCAGACATAGACTGCGGGCAACCGATGCCCGAAGTGTCGTGGGTGCCAAACTGCATGTATAACAACACCAACGATCTAGACGACGACTGGGACATAGTGTACGACCACTTCGATGTGGACGACGACAACGACGGAATCTGGGACTACTTCGAAGTAGACACCAACCATGATCTAGACGACGACATGACCATTGTAGAGCCATACTACTTCACAGGAGACAATTGCGATGACGCAGATGACGACGGACTCGACACCGACCCGGACGGCGACGGAATATACCAGGCCGTGTGGGATAAAGGGGTCCTCGGGCAGGGCCTCCTATTCCCCCTCTACTACGATGTGGACAACGACAACGACGGGGTCCCGGACGGCGAGGATCCGGACGACGACAACAACGGCATTTTGGACTCGATGCAAGAGACGCTCTGCTTCACGGGAGAGGAGCAGAGTCCATGGGACCACGACAACGACGGCCTAGTAAACTGGGCCGATGACGATTGGGACGGCGACGGCATCCCGAACGCCCTAGAGTTGCTGAACCTGATGGACGGGAACGGAACTGAGGATCCCTCGGACGACACCTGTTGTCTAAACTTCCCGATCGCCCCATGGGACCACGACAACGACGGCATCCGAGACGACTTCGACGAAGATGACGACTACGATGGAATGAAGGACGAGGACGAGGTGATGCTCTGGCCATCCAGATACGGCCTTGAGTCTACTAACCCCTGGGACCACGACGACTTCGGCGGCGGGGTGGGCATGGCCGACCCCTCCAACAACTCCACTGGCCCGGACTACATCGACGTCGATGACGACAACGACGGAAGGCTCGATCTGGACTGGAACAACCCATCACTGAACACTACTTGGCCAACGCCCTCCAACAAGGGCGAGGAATTCGACGGCAACTCCTCCGACTGGGATTCCGACAACGACGGAATCCTGGATGACGACGATAAGATCCCGACGCGTATTACCCTAGACACACAAACCGTACTTTGGCTGGATCAGAATCGACCTGCAATTTTCAACGGGTCGGTCTATTGGCTCGGGGACACGGGATTCGTCCCTGCCCCCGACCTCCCTGTACAGATCCACATCCGATACATTTCAAACGGCACCTCCGTGATAGAGACCATAGACGTTCTAACCGACTCTTCAGGCAATTACATCGTCGGGCAGTTCCTTTTCCCAGAGGACATCCGAGTCGGACCGAACTCGACCTACGAGGTCTACGCAGAGGTGACCGAGATGTTCATCCACGACCACAGCACAACGCTCACAGACAGTGACGGGGATGGAATTGTCGATGCGGGAATCCCCGTCGAGGTCAGGGCGAACACCACCATCGGCTATGTCGCCGGACAGCGATTCAGGGCCGACGAGCAACCCCTAAAGTTGGACTTCAAGGTCCACTACACAGCAGACTACGAGCGCGGAATCTTCGACAACAGGATTCCATTCGCACCAGTCTCATTCACGATTAGCGACGCTGGAGAGGAATTCGGGAACATCACCCACCCCACCGTGTACGACGGTTATGGGAATGGGTACAGGTCCGATTCGGGAGGATGGGTGTCACTATCATTCAACCAATCTGTGAACCGATGGGAGCAGGTCCGGTGGAACTCCCTTATTGACAACGGCCCCGGAATTCCAACTGGCGGCTACGAGGAAATCGTATGGAACCCATGCGGCCCACTCAATCCAACTGGAACACACTCAGTCCTCGGCACCTATGATTACAAGAACACCACTCTCCCAGTAGGCGACTACAGCTTCGTCGGGTTCTCCAGGCCCGATCTTGGCCAGTGCACCGATGGCTCCTACGAGTGGCCATGGCCGCACTTGGAGGGCGCTAAGACGGACAGCTTCAGCATTCGTTCGATGCACAGGATGTACATCGACGCTACCATGTTTGCTTCTTCGACGAGACCAGTCTACTACTGGGACGCAACGCAGTTCACCGGGTCCTCGTTCGGAGCATGGCGTGCTCTGTTCCATGCCCCTTCGTTGGCGAACGCTGGACTAGACTACGACGAGACCAGCCTAGGCAAGCCCTACCCGGTTCTTTGGGACGGCACCCCATCGGAACTAGCGGGCATTGCAGACGGTTCTCTGGTCCCGTTCCTATCCTCGGATGGAATCAACTGGGCCATCGTCATGCAGAACGGAGCGGACTTCGACTCACCTCCATGCGGACCCGTAGATCCCTTGGATCCAAGCAGTCCAGCCAGGTGCGAAATAGTACCGGAGATGTTCACCGGAGAGAAATTCAGGGTTATCGGCAATATTTGGAACCGAACCCTCGATCCATGGTACCAAGACCCCGTTACGCTCCAAGTCGATGCCGACAAAAACGGTGCCTTCGAAGGGCAGTACGAAACTGCAGAGAGGTCAGTCATCGAAAATGTAGGGGGGCTGGCAACCTTCGATTACAACTGGACTTGGTACTCCAAGTACCCACCCGGGACCTTCGAGATAAAGGCCGACTTCACCCAATCCGACTATTACTTCACTGGAGATCAAGCAGAGGTTCTGGCCGCCACAGGAGCATACGGTAACGTAACCATGATCGGTACAACGGACTTCGAGGCGATTACCCTTCCCAGGCTTTATCGCGGTCAAAACACCTCCGTGGAGGCTAGGCTAGTTGACAACTCGAATCAACCCATCAGAGAGGTGCCCGTCAATTGGACATGGTCCGAGGACAACTCCAACGGAGTCTCGATCACCGACAATAACGGCCTCTTCAGGGTCAATCTTACGGACATCGACACCCTCGGTAACTTCTCGCTCGGCTTCACCTACTTGGGCGATGAGCTCAGGCAAGGCAACACGGTCGAGCACAACCTCTGGGTGGTATCTAGGACCTTCATCAACGTCCAGAGCACCAGTCCCAACATCAGGTCCAGCGGGGATCTCTGGGAATTCAACGCAATGATCACCGATGACAACATGACTCCCTTCGAGAAGGACGGGGGGGAGGTTCTGAACACATGCGCCGGGGAGGACTCGAACAATGGGTATGATTTGGGCGGCAACATTACGGTGATTTACGAAGGGATAGACTTCGAAGACAGGACACATCGACAGATTGTCTCGGTCGAGTGCCCCAACACTGGAATGTTCAGCTACGGGCGAATACTTGACCCCCAACTTCTCAAAGACGACCCCTACTCGTTCCTGCCCGACGGATTCGGCCCAGTCAACGTCATATTGAGATTCGAGGAGAACCTCCCGCACGAGGGATGCGAGCCCCTGGATGCCGGAATGCTGTCTACCTCTGGGGCATGGGACCCTTGTGTCACCATACTGAACAGCGATCACTTCAGGAAGGTCCTGCAGTTCCAAGTTGACGGCTTCAGCCTAATCGGAAGGACCACACTGAAAGTTGATGACCAGATTGTCTACACCTCCGAGATTGACCCAAACACCGGGCAGGCGATAGAGAAGCCGATGATAGTGACCGGTCAACTGGTCGACGAACTGGGCGGAAACCTGACCAACAGGGCAATCAGAGTGACATATGAGATGGACTCGGGGAACAAGGGAGTCACAGCATGCATCCCCGGGGTCTCCGACGAAAACGGGTTCTTCGACATCGTTTGCCCCCTCTCGGGAGTGGACGCGGGACAGGCTAAGGTTAGGATAGAGTACAACTCCTTCGAGAACAACGACAGGTTCCGTTATCACAATGATAGCGTGACCAAGTTCTTCCCGGTATTCTCGAACTCGTCGGTGGATATCACCGAGGTAGGGCCGTTCCGCTCGGACTACCTGACGTACACCTTCCCTAACGGATCCACTTTTGAGGTACTTTATCTGAAGGAGGCCTTCCATATCGATGCGAAACTCACCCAGACAAATGGCAAGCCAATTGGCGGCAAGTGCCTCAACATCTACCTTGATCCCGAGGTGAACACCCGCCCCGTGGCCACGGCCTTCACCATTGATGGAACGGGGGAATTCGATTGGTACTCCGCCGACCCGGATGACAACCCTAGCAGGAGGGGAGTCGAGCCGAGCGGTAACAAGCTCGAGGGGTTCAGGACAATCCGAGTGGCTTACGAACCCGACAAGGAGATCCCCGGTGGATGCAGAGCGGAGGACAATCCTGTTCTGAACAGCTCGTACACGGACATTGAGGTCCTCGTCCGCAGCAAGGTCGATGTCCTTCTAAAGGAGCACTGGTCAAACCCCAATGGCTTCCATGTCGGTGATGTGATTGCCGGAGAGGTCGCGATACTCAGGGACAGGCTGGATCTCACAGTCGAAGGACAGAGGGTCGAGTTCATCCGGCAATACTGGAATGGTACTGGCTGGACGACCGCACCGGGAGGCGTGCAGATACTTACGACCAACGAGCGCGGTTCTGCGAACTTCTCCTTCGTATACCCAGGTGAGGAGGTGTTCGGAGAGGGCTCTGACGTGATCGCAGTCGACGGTAGGTGGCGAGTCCTAGTCCACTTCCAATCAGCCGACGAGAACAGGCCATTCTTCGTCGAAAGATGGCTAAACACCACTCCGGAGATTCGCCTCTCGACCTCAGTCGACACCAAGGGCGAAAGCTTCCTATCCACGCAAGTTTTGGTATTCTCGGGAATCGCTGCGTCTTCCTTGCTCCTCGTTGGGATGATGATGTACAACAACTACCGGGAGAGGAGGAAGATCGAGATTCTCCGAGGAATACTGACGGACTCCCTGATGTCCCTCAAGGCATCCAACAACTACATCGAGACCATCTTCAAGTGCTACAAGGACCTGATCAGGTACTTCAGATTGAGAGGTGCGATGAAGAAGGTCTTCGAGACAACCCGCGAGTTCGAGGACGTGATCAACAAGATGCTCGGTGGCATTATCTCGCCTATGGAGATGGACATGTTCTTCTCGATATTCGAGGAAGCCCGGTACTCAGACCACGACATCGGCTCGGAACAAAGGGACCGTGCCATGCAGGTCTTCCAGTCCATGATTGGACGGATGAATTCCTCCCTAGGCGACACGATGCTGAACAGGACCTCGTCTAACGAGTCTGCCCTCTATGGGCCCTCAATCAGGGCAGGGCAGTTCGTTGACGCAGAGGGACAGGTCAGGTACGCAGGGGTCGACGACTCTGCTGAAGACGACGGTTTCAGAATCTGACGGGGCAGAAAGCCATGCCGCACGCCCCTTCGGGGCGCCCCGCAGGATTCATAACACCGACTTGGGTGGCCGCGCTACCCGGATATGGGAGCGGTTGCCATGAGCAAGGACCAGAGGAAGACCAATCACTCTCTTGTTTCCCTCATCGGAGACCTCAAGGACCACAGCAGATCAACCGGCTCAGCACTGTGGCGAGACATAGCCGGAAGGCTGGAGGCCAGTCGAAAGAACTGGGCCGAGCCAAACCTCAGTCACATCTCCCGTCACTCCGAGAAGAAGGAGACGATTCTGGTCCCCGGCAAGGTTCTGGGAAGCGGTGCCATCAGCGGCGGACAGACAGTAGCAGCATTCAGCTTCAGCGAGGGGGCCAAGACAAAGATCGAGGCCTCCGGAGGCAGGACACTAAGCATCAGAGAGCTGATGGAGGAGAACCCGAATGGGAAGGGGGTCAGGATTCTTGTCTGAAGCCACCACAGTATACGATGCCAAGGACAAGATCCTCGGAAGGCTTGCCAGCCAGGTCGCGAAGGAGATGATTTCGGCTCGCAAGTCCGGAAAGCAGCAGAGGGTAATAATCATCAACGCAGAGGGCGCAATAGTTTCCGGCCCAAGGGCAAAGGTACTCAGCGACTACAGGGCCAAGTACAAGCTCAACCATCCACGCAAGGGGCCATTCTTCCCTAGGATGCCTGACAAGATAATCAAGAGGACCGTCAGGGGCATGCTCCCCTACCAGAAGAACAGCAGCGGACGACAGTCCCTCAGGGACCTCAGGGTGATGATAGGGACCCCTTCCAACCTATCAGGAGACGACCTCCCGGACGGTCACCAGTGGGGGGAGACCGGCAACATAGAGAGGGCATTCCCGAACAAGTTCGTCCGTCTCGGTGAAATAAGCTCCCACCTTGGAGTGGCCGCAGAAAGATGGGGAGGCGAGTGATCATGGCAAAGAAGAAGGGACCCAAAGTAGTCAACACCAGCGGCAAGCGAAAGACCGCCGTTGCGCGTGCAACCCTGAAGCCAGGCAAGGGAAGGGTCAGGGTCAACGGCACCCCCATCCACATCATGGAACCAGCTCTAGCCAGGAAGAAGGCACTCGAACCAGTCAAGATTGCCGAGGCAATGAACCGCCTGGACCGCGTCGACATCTCCGTCGACGTGAGTGGAGGGGGTCAGATGGGACAAGTCGACGCAATCAGGACGGCCATAGCAAGGGGCCTAGTGAAGTACAACGACGGCGCCGAGGGTGAGGACGAGGAACTCAGGGACGAATTCATCAGGTTCGAGCGCAAGATGCTGGTAAACGACCCACGAAGGAAGGAACCGAAGCATCAAATGGGCAGAGGCGCCCGCAAGAAATGGCAGAAGTCGTATAGGTAGGTGTATTGATGCTAATCCCAGTAAGGTGTTGGAGTTGCGGCAAGGTCATTGCACACAAGTATCAGGAATTCAGGGACGCCGTCGATGAGGGCGCCGATCCAACCAAGACTCTCAATGATATGGGGTTCGAGAGGTACTGCTGCAGAAGGATGTTCGTCGGGCACATCGACCTGATCGATGAGGTAGCTCCATTCAGCATCGCCCGACAGCAGTGACTTCCGTCAGGGCTTTGACCAGTAACACGCTCGGAGGGGAGCCCAAGGGGCCTGTAGGTTAGTTTGGCCTATACTTCGCGGCTGGGGGTCGCGCGACCCAGGTTCAAATCCTGGCAGGCCCACCAATATGCACCGCTGCGCTCCATAGGTCAGTTTGAAGGGCATCGCCCCCTTTGCATCAACATGGCAGCGGAGCCTCCGACCGGGGCCGGAATTGACGACAGAATCAACTGGCTCGCACAGCAGATAGAAAGGCATTCCGACCTCTACTACAACAAGGCAGATCCGGAGATTTCGGATGCCGAGTATGACGCCCTCTGGGACGAGCTTAACGACCTGTCCCCCAATCACCCACAGCTGAGCATGATCGGCTCCGACCCTGCCCCGGGCTCGACCAAGGTCGATCACCTGTTCCGCATGATGAGCCTCGACAAGGCCACCACAGAGGAAGAGGTAGCACACTTCGTGGCCGAGACTACGGCCCAGGGAAGGCAGTTCGTCTGCCAGCCCAAGCTGGACGGCTCTGCGCTCTCGCTAGAGTACCGAAGGGGTAGGTTGGTCAGAGCAGCCACCAGGGGCAACGGATCCAGGGGGGAGGACGTGACAGCTAACGCTAGGCGCATGGGAAACGTCCCCCAAGCTATCGGATGGGCTGGGGACTGCCATGTCAGGGGGGAGGTCGTCATGCCTCTGGAAGTCTTCAGGGAGAAGTACTCGGAGATAGCCCCGAACCCCCGGAACCTAGCAGCGGGAGCCCTTCGTCAGAAGTACGTCGATGCTGGCAAGGGCAGCCCCGATGACCTGATATTCCTCGCTTATGGCGTCGAGTTCCCTTCTGGTGCCGACCGTCACCCGGACAGCCCCGAGCCCCCCGACTTCTCCCTCGACTCTGAAGCCATATCCTGGATCGAGGAGATGGGAATGGAAGTCGCAGGAAACACCGTGGTCACGGGCGAAGACGACACCTCTGCCACCGACTCCATCCTCTCCATCACCAGGCAGTGGTCCGAGTCCAGGGACTCCGCCGTCTGGGAGATTGATGGTGTCGTGGTGAAGCTGGACCGACTCGACAAGAGGGACTTGCTTGGTGTCACTGCCCATCACCCGAGATGGGCCTTAGCCTGGAAGTTCCCTCCTGAGGAGGCGCTAACGGTGTTGATGGAGGTATTCTGGCAGACCGGGAGGACCGGCAACGTAACTCCCGTATCCAGGATCGCCCCGGTCGTCGTGTCTGGGGTCACAGTCGAGAACACGACTCTGCACAACCGCGGTGAGGTCCAGAGACTGGGGCTGATGGTCGGCGACAAGGTCAGGGTGGTCAGGAGGGGTGACGTGATACCGAAGATCATTGAGGTCATGGGCCCCGCCCAGGAGTCCGACTTGGCAGACAGGTTTCACTCGGACGGGACTCCCTTCACAGAGGGAGTCCCCGAGAGAGCCGAGGTCGAATATCCGACCCACTGCCCCCGCTGCTCCACCGAGCTGATCGAGGACGGGGCTTTCATCCGCTGCACAAACCTGGACTGCCCATCTAGGATGGAGCGGGCAATTCTGTACTGGTGCAGGAAGCTTGGAATGGATGGGATTGGGGAGAAGCTCGCTGAGCAGCTCTGCTCATCCGGGCTCGTTGAGAACCTAGCGGACCTCTATCGCCTAGAGGAAAGGGAGGACGAGCTCCTAGCATTGGACCGGATGGCAGCGAAGTCCGCCAGCAACATCCTCGAAGAGCTGAACTCCAGCCGAACTATGACCCTTGGCACATTCGTCTCGGCATTGGGGCTTCCGAGGATCGGCCCCGAGATTGCCTCTCTCGTTTGCACCGAGGTCACGACTCTGGAGGAGCTCATCGAGATGAGCGAGGACAAAGAAAGCGCGGTGGAGCGCCTCGTTTCCATAGACAGGGTAGGGGAAACCGTGGCCAGACTTCTCCTGGATGGCATCTCGACAAGGAGGGAGGCCATCCTGGACCTCTACGAGCAGATCGAGATCACCGAGGGCGGGGAAGCCCCCGTAGACGGCCCCCTCACAGGGAGCTCCTTCTGCATCACTGGCTCCCTTAGCAGACCACGGAAGGAGATCGCCCTTTCTATCAAGTCAGAGGGCGGGAAGATCGTCACATCGGTGTCCGGGAAGCTGGACTACCTAGTGGCTGGGGGATCTGCCGGCTCAAAACTAGAGAAGGCGAATCGGCTTGGCGTACGAGTCATCTCGGAGGAAGAGCTCGATGAGATGCTCGGCGGGGGGATCCTCGAGGATCTACCCCATGAGCGACAATCCACCCTAGGGGAGTTCTGACTACCCAAACATTCCCGTGGGCGCACCGCTGCTGTCCTGAGGAGGGTTAAGGTGAACTGCCATCATATCCCTGATCTGGCCCTCTATCCTCTGTGCCTCTTCCATCAGGGGCTCAGGATCCAGTTGGACGGCCGGTAGTAAGCCATCCATGCAGGCAATGATCCTGGCGGCCGCCCTAGCATCCGGGATGACGCCTTGGCCCATTTCACCGGATGCCTCAGCGAGAATCGCCAACGCATCGATCCTGCGTCTCCTGCACTCCCCCATCATCACGCCCGTCATCCCCCCCAGCACTCCCTGCTTGAGAAGTGGAACCCCGATTCCTTTGAGAAGCTCGTGACTCGAATCGGTCGAGCCTATGCCCAGCATAGACTCCATCCCCTCGTCGTCATCGAAAATGCTGTGACTGCTGTCGATGCCATGAGCGAATGAGTCCACTACTATGGTGGAACTCACCCCTGACTCTACTATCCAATCGATCAGCCCGGTAGAAAGAGGCAGACTCAGCCTTTCAGGGACCTGTATCTCCGATGCCAGTAGAACGACCCTGTCGCACTTCTCCATGTTGCAAATCGGCTCCCCTGCGTAGAACCTCAGTGGAGGTAGTGGCTTCCCGTCCTGGATTAGGCAGACTGGGGGGAGATCGGGGTGCCTAACGCCTCCGACCAACTCCAACTCCAACTTGTCCACCAGGTAGTGCGCAACAATGCTGCTGACGAACCCCACCGAAGGGAAGCAGCTGACTAGAAGCGCACCCGAGGCATTGACCCCATCCTCGACATCTATCAAGGGGGCGTCCGCCATGGTGTTCTCTGCAACTCAATGCAGTTAACGTTGCCGCGTGATGAGTTCAGCGTGATAGCGATGCTACAAACTCCTCAACCGTCCCCTCGAACTTCTTCGGGTAAGCCCCCATCAGCTTCCATAGCAGGAGGAGCGTTGCTCCGGCATCTGCATCAGCCCTGTGCGACCTCTCTAAACCGATCCCGAATCTTTCGCACAGAACTCCCAGTTTGTGCCTTCCAGGGACGCGAAAGCGCCTCGCGATAACCAGGGTATCGACTATTGCTAATGGTTGGGGGGGTTCCCGTCCAATCCTCATGCATTCCATCTCCATGAACCTCCAGTCGAATGCAATAACGTTGTGACCCACTATCACCGAGCCTTCGATCAGATCACACATCGAATCCAGATGCTCATCGAACGAACCAAACCCCCTGACATCCTCGTCCTTTATGCCATGGACCCTGGTGGATTCCGGGGGGATATCCCTTCTTGGGTCCACCAAGGAATGCAGATTCACGTGCGAGCCGTCTTTTTCGCTTCCCACTAGGGCGAATTGCACTATTCGGTCCGTCCTCGGGTCAAATCCAGTCGTCTCCAAGTCAAACCCCAGGACTCGGTGCCCATCAAGAATTCCCGCTGCCACGACACGCTCCTGCCGCCGCCGCCCATCAACTCTCCCAATCCACCCGAAACCCATCTCCCAATCCAACATGGCTATGAGTGACTTCTACTTACTAGTCGCATGGACAGGACGCCGAGCAATGCAGCGAAGGCCATGGCTATTCTGCTGTTGGCGCACTCCTTGGCTGGCTGTGGGGGGATTGGGCCCGGAAGTCCCAATGCCAGCATTAGCGCAGATAACGCATCCATCAACGCGGGTGAGACCGTAAACTTCGATGCACGTGCCTCGACAAGCCCCGACCCCACCATCATAGACGAGTACAGATGGGAATTTGGCGACGGTAACTCGAAGACTACCAAGCAGGGAATAGTGAGTCACTCCTATGCGCAGGCCGGGAACTTCGATGCAAGGGTGGTGGTGATTAGCGACGAGGGGACCTCAGACTCTGCGAGCATCGGGATTTTCGTGAACGCCCTTCCAAATATCGTCCTCCA
Organism: Candidatus Thalassarchaeaceae archaeon; assembly: GCA_034399535.1. Classification (GTDB taxonomy): domain Archaea; phylum Thermoplasmatota; class Poseidoniia; order Poseidoniales; family Thalassarchaeaceae; genus UBA36. The sequence goes on along the minus strand of DASCSS010000022.1, from coordinate 1,327 downwards.
GATTCCCGACTTCGTCAAGTCCGGTGAAACGGCCACCCTCGATGCAAGCGACTCCACGGACCCCGAGGGAGGGCAGCTCCAGTACTCTTGGGACTTCGACTCCAGCACGGATTCGAACGGCGACAGCGATCCACTGAATGACGACGACTTCCAGGGTGCCGTGGCAGAGCTGACGCTGACCGCGTCAGAAAACAGGACAGGCGCTGTCACCGTAACGGACGATAGCGGGGGCAAGTCAATCAAGCTCTGGACCCTTCGGGTTCTTTCCAGGTCGTTCAGGGTGGTCTGGGAGGAGGCGACCGTGGATTACGACTGGTCTGGGTACTTGGAACAGGGCGCATCGCATGATATCCAGCATCTCCCAGGTGAGGGCGTCAGGGTGATTGAGTTCTCCGCAACCCTCATCCTTTCACGGGACCTCCTTCCGATTCAGTGGCCCGAGGACAACTTCTCCTTGGCCTTGGACGTCCCCATGTCCGGTTGGGGGACAACGGCCATCACCACCCACGACAACATCACCGAGAACGCCTCGGTCACAATAATGAGGTCTGAAATGAACCCGATGCCAGACTCCGGTTACACCGTCTATGCCGATTCCAAGGCCGATGTCGAGCAGTCGCTACTCAACGACCCCAACGGCAGGTTCGGGCAGGGAGGCTGGATTTGGACGGTCACAGCGTTGGAGTGCGACCCGGACACGCCTGTCGATGACGTGGATCCCGATCAGGGCAACGATTGGGGACTCGAGGTCCAGTTCCGGGTCCTGATCCTCAGAATCAGCGAAGTTGGGGTATGATTCCTGAGTGCCCGGAGCGAAGGGCTTTCAACCAACTCTCAGTGGCACTGGCGTGGTCAAGTCGATCGAGATTACCAAGGCGTCAGTCCGCGACCGCTTGGTGGTTGACGTGGAGGTGCGCATGATGGACCCCCAGGACTTCGACTTCTCCCCGAGGGCCAGCCTCGAGGGAAGCACACTGAGCCTCGTGAACGAGGGGGATGGCCCCGCTTCGACGTTCGATCTTGACTCAGAGCAGGTCAGTGCCGCGGAGAGGGACCGGATGCTGGAGCTCCGCGTCAAGTTCTCTGTTCAGGGAATGCACGGGGTGCTCACCCACAAGACACCGAAGCCGATGACCGGCCCCAACTCGAAGAAGCTGGCCGAACCCAGGTGGAAGACGGTCCTGCCGCTGTCCATGTGATAGGCGGCACCGTCGGGATTAAGCGGGACCTTTCCGTCGAAAAGCCACTGGACCCATAGTGTAGCCTGGATATCACATGAGCTTGCGGAGCTCGTAACCCGTGTTCGAATCGCGGTGGGTCCGCCACC
>DASCSS010000021.1:0-32597 GCA_034399535.1 Candidatus Thalassarchaeaceae archaeon | reverse complement strand
TTGTCAGGCCGATCATAGAACCTGGGAAGAGGCAGAGGAGGGACAAGCCCGAGTTCTCCGTGGAGGAAATGTTGAGAGGTTGGGGCCAGTCATTCCGGTCTCGCTGGCTAGCTGCCCCCAATAACATCGCGATGGCAGTGAGCAGCGCTTGGAGGGGGCGAGAAAGAGGCCTGGCAATCTTCGCAGGGGTTTTCCTCTCCTCGTTGGTCATCACGACAGTGCTGGCTTACGCGGTCGGCCTCAACCAGGCGTTCTTCGCGTTCAGCCTTGAAGGCGACGAGTTCGACGCGAAGGTGGACTTCCAGTCAGACCCCGAGGGGGATTGGAATGGAAGGACGAACGACTCCGCGTTGTGGGAGTCCTTATGCGACGAAATTGTGGATATGGAGGAGTTCTCCGACTGCGGGCTGGTATTCGGGAGGCAGGGGATCAGGGTCTCCGGCTTCTTCGACTCGGGATTCATAACACCACAGCCCCTCAACGTGGAGAGCGCCAGCGGAGATTCGGCCGACTGGGAGAACGTTAGCTGGGAATTCAACGAGGCCCTTGAGCAAGGCCCCCCAATCAACGGAGACAGGATAATCCGGTTCTATGGCGACGGTGTCTGGGACGGCGAGCTAGGCGAGAGGCATGCCAAGTCGGTACTCTTCGGGACGTGGCCGAGCTCGGCTGCAGATGCAGAAGCAAACAGATCGGTGATACTCCCGTCCAAGATAGCCAGCGCGGCGGGAGCAGAGGTAAACGAGACGATTGACTCCCTCACGTTCACATACGTACTGGGGACCTACGAGGGGGAGGACATCCCCCAGGGCTACATCGACTGCGGGACCCAGATAGACTTCGTAACCGGTGAGGACAGTTCTCCTGTTCTCTTCTGCAAAGACAACATGACCGTGACCAACCTAACGGTTTCGGCCATTTACGAGGAGGGCGATTATGGGAACCCAACCCTCCTTTACCACCCGGTAATGGTCTCTGATTCAGTTCTGAGCGAAGAGCAGAAGACCATTCTGATGCAGAATGATCACGGATACCTTGGTATCGCCGTTGACCGGACTGCGATACCCACCTCGTCCACGTCAGCTGCTACCAGTTGGCTGAGAGAACTGGAGCAAGGACTGGAGAGCGTGCGCACGGATGTTGACGTGATAGACCCGGCCACCGGGAAGACCACGGGAGCTATCGAGGAAGTCCCCATTCCCAGGGAGTTCACTGTAGGTCAGGGCGCTAATGCAGTCGTCATCTCCATAGAGTACAACGATATCATCTCGGGCACCATCACATTCCTGAACATCTTCCTTGGAATAATCCAAGTCTTCGACTACATCCTGGTAATCCCAATAGTGGCACTTTCCTTCGTCGTCCTGATCTACGGCCTCGTCCTATCCTTGGAGCAGAGGAGGAGGGAGGTTGCCATCCACAGGGTCATCGGGGGGACAGAGTCCACTCTGTCGAGGATGCTGGTGCTCGAGATCTACGCAATCGGGAGCATCGCCTGGCTCCTTGGCTTCGCCCTTGCATCCAGTGCCGTAGAGATAGTCCTCAGAGCGGTAGGATTCCTCAGGTTCACTGACGAAGGGGACATCAACGTCGACCCAGTCTTGAGCTTCGGGTCAACCTTCACCGTCACTGCCCTCACTATCGGAGTAGCCTACTACTATGGAAAGAACCGCACGAACGACTTCCTCAGCATCGAGATAGACGAGGGAGTCAGGAAGGTCAGGAAGGAGAAGAAGCCAAACTACCTGCTGCACTGGGTCGTCTTCGGCCTGGGGCTTCTGTCGTACATCGAGAGCTGGATCCAGTCTAACGGAGGATTCTGGAGGTGGGACAGCAGCGGGATCGTAGGGAACTTCATCCTCAATGCAATCCTTCTACTGCTCGGGCCCTTCTTCCTCTGGATAGGCGGGGCACTGGTTCTTTCCAGGATCGGGGCAGCAGGCCCCCAGATACTGAATCGGCTGATGGGCTGGTCTCCTGCGATCGCAGATATCCGTAGGGGGCTCAGCGGCTCGGGGTCCAGCCAGTCGGTAAGCCGCCTTTCCCTAATCATGCTACTCACCCTCTCGATCGTGACCCTAGCTGCGGTCCAGGGCCACACCGGAACTCAGGTCGACGAGAGGACCACCGATGCCCAGAACGGTGCCGATCTGAAGGTCCAGTTCGACTCTTCATTCACGAAGCAGGAGGCGCGGATTCTGGTAATGCAGTCAATAGAGTCGGTGAGCGACGGGGACATCACGGACATTAGCTCGATGACTTCGGTTGGCAGCATCCTTGTGACCGACAAGGATACGGGCTCATTTTACCCGACTTGGGTCGTCTTCGACGGACACGAGGAAACCCTCCTCTGGGACGGCCAGGCCGTTCCGGGGGACGACATCGGCGACATCTCAGAAGAGTGGGGACAGGGGGCCTTCACCGCAGGAGGGGGGGCAAGGGACGCATTGGAGTCGCCCTCCACCGGAAGTCCGCTCACGATACAGTACAGCTACTACGCACTAAACGACCTCGGAATCCCGGAACTAGTCGGGCCCTCCGAGGCTACGGTGAACTTCGCTGGAGAGCATGAATGGATACCAGGGCTCTCCGCCACCGAGGTGGACAATGCCATTATCATCGGGGAGAGCACCTACAACGAGTTGGTGGGGAACCTCAGCTCGGAGCCTTACAGATCCTCGACTTGGATGTTCGAGCTTTGCGACCAGAGCGAGGGAGGCTGCTCGGACGCTATGGAGATCCTTGGAGCGAACCTCCGGAGCATAGAGGGAGTGGTGTCTGCGGAGGACTGGTCCACCGCGCACGAGAGCAACGAGAGGAACGGTGGACTTGTCTTCGGTACCCCCGGCCTCCTCAGCATGATGTTCGTGGTCGCCTCGCTGGCATCGGTCTCATCAGCGTTCGTCTTCCTTTCACTGGTCCTCAGCCAGAGGAAGAGGGAGCTGGCGATCCTGCAGGCAATTGGCGCCAGCCCTAACCAGGTGGTCAGGCTGGTTCTGTTCGAGATAATGTCCATCCTGCTCGTCAGCATGGTTCTGGGAGTGACCCTTGGACTCGCTGTCTCTGAGTCTTTCAACGGCTTCTTCTCGGTCTTCGGATTCATCTTCCAGCTTTTCCTCGGACAGAGCGCACCCATCGACAGGGACCTTGTCTGGCCGTGGCTGGAACTCGTGATTGTCAACGGGCTGGTGCTCGCAGCAGTAGTGGCATCCCTGCTATTCACCACCAGGAGGGCGCTTGAGTCCGACCTGGCAACTGTACTGAAGGGGGAGTGAGATGGAAGGAGGAAAGTCGGAGATTCTACGGGCGAACTCCCTGTACCACATCTACGAGTCGAACGCCGAGGAAGGCAACGTCGTGGCCCTGAGGGGTCTCAGCGTAGGCATCCTAGAGGGCGAGGCCGTTGCCGTGGTGGGTCCCTCCGGATCAGGGAAGTCCACCCTCCTAAAGATCCTGGGCGGCCTGATGAAGCCCTCTGCCGGCTCGGTCGAGCTAGGGGGAACCAGGATGACCAGGATGACTGGCCCTGAGTTGGTCCGGCTGAGGCAGAAGACTGTGTCGTTCATCTTCCAGGATTCGAACCTACTTCCTCACCTCAACGCACTCAACAACGTCGCCCAGCCCCTCATCCACCAGGGCGTGCTCGCCGGTCCCGCTAGGAGGAGGGCACAGGACCTGCTAGACAGGCTGGGCATGGGGGACAGGGCATACGGGATGCCAGAGGAGCTGTCTGGGGGCGAGCAGCAGAGGGTTGCCATATCACGCGCCCTGATCACCGATCCCAAGCTTATCCTCGCAGACGAGCCGACCGGTGCCCTGGATCCGATAACGAGCAGAGAGGTCCTCGAGCTGTTCGACAAGTTGCACAAGGAGAGCGACGTGGCTTTCCTCCTGGTAACCCACAACAGAGAGGTCGCTTCATTCTGCGAGAGGTCCCTGGAGCTCAGGGAGGGCAGGTTCATCGCGCAGCACGGGGAGGATGTTGACATCGGGGATCTATCCGACTCCAGGGAGCTTATCGTTGACGACTCCGGTACTGTTACCCTCCCCCCTGACGTCCTGCTCAAGTTGGGTGGACCCGGTCGCTTCGAAGTCCCGGAGTTGAAGCGCGACGTCATTCACCTAGAGAGGGTGGAGGAGGACAAGATATCGATTGGCGGCGCCGGCAAGATGGAGCTATCCGCCACATGCCCGGCATGCTTCCACCAATACAGGGAGAGCGACGAGCAGCTCTGCCCGGAGTGCGGATCGAGCAGGCCGATGGTTCAGGCCTGAGGCAGAGAGAAGTTCTGCGGCTTTGCTATCCCGAGGTCGACTGGTAGCTCCCTAGTCCTATTGGGCAGCGTTATGGGTGCCATCTCGCGCCCGATCAGCGCGACCCTGCTCTCCCTCCTCTCAGAGAGGACTTCCCTACCCACCATCGTGGCCAGCGTCTCAGAGAATCCCATTACATCGGCATGGCTTGGCATGTTCTCAATCGATAGATTGTTCCTGCTGTGACCCACGAAGACGTATCCCTTCGCCTCGATGAAGTCCGGGTCCGCTATGTTGTCCAAGCGTGCGTAGTCATCGTGGTATCCTAGAGACTCGTGCTTGATCAGGGTGTGTCGGCATACGGTGCGGGTGTCGAGGCTTGGTAGGATCTCCAGTGTCTGCTCCAGCTTGTGGAATGCGTTTTGATCGAACTTCGGCTTGCAAAGCCTATCGAATATCTCCTTGTTGGGAGCATCCACGCTGACGTACAGCTGCGTGGGGAGTGGGTCCAGATTCTCGATGACCTTCGGCAGGCTCCCGTTGGTGACAAGGAACGTGCTGGTCCCGTGTTGGTGGCATACGTCCAGAAACTCGCCTAACCGGGAGTAGAGCGTCGGCTCCCCGTTCAGAGAGATGGCCACGTGCTTCGGGTTCTGGGCCTCCAGCCACTTCTCCCGATCGGCCTTAGGGTTCCCTCCGTACCCGGTCAATAGCCTCCTGTGACCCTTAACTGACTCGAGATAGAGCTCGTAGGGGTCGTCGTCGATCTTGTGAAGGGTGTCCGAGTGAGGCTCCCTCCAACAATAGGTGCATCCAAGGTTGCACGTATCCACGTTAGGGGCCATTTGCATGCAGCCGTGGCTCTCTATTCCGTAGAAGGTCCCCTTGTAACAAGACCTGTCGGCTATCAATGACTGCTTGGTCCAATGGCAGACCTTGACTCCCCCATGTTCCCCAACCAGTTGATATCTCTGCTTGGAGAGCCTGCTGGCTATGCGAGGCTCGATCTTTGTGACTGGGCTCTGGACCATTTTCCTCGAACCCCGTGGGCGGACTGGTGGCCTTGAATGATTCCTTAAACTGTCAACGGCCTTCCATGTCGATGCAACGGGTGGCGGCAGTGTGCGTGGCTCTGGTGATTCTATCTGCGCCGTCTACGGGATGCTTCTCGGATTCTGAGGAGAATGGTGTGGTTCCTGCAGGAGACCTGACTATCTCTCCGGCCCTTCTAGTGGGTGCCCAATTGCAGTCGGTGGAGTTCTCTGCATCTAGCCCCATGAGCGTGCACGTGCCTTACTTGGTTCTGGACGAGGGCAATGGCCTATTCTCGAACGGTACCACTCTCCGATTCACCAATCCGGGCACTCAGACAATCGAGATGATCGCCCCTCCGAACATCCACAGCGCCTTCTTCCTCCTAGGAGAGCAAGGCTCAGTCATTGGTTCTGATGATTGGCCGATGAGGCCCTCCAACCAGTCTTGGACTGACTGGTTCGCGTCCGACGGGTACCTGCAGAATCCATACTCATGGGTCGAGCATCCTGTTTCTCGGGAGAACAGGTCGGGATTCACTCCGGAAGAGGGGTCGTTGCACGGGACGGGGATTATTGACGGCCTGACTGCCTTCGAGTGGTTGGAGGCTTTTGCAGACCCCGACTCCGGGTACAACGAGAGGTGGGGGCCCTTCACCCTGAACGATCCCACTTACATGAGGGCGGCCGAGTACTTGCAGGGATATCTGCAGGGGATTGGCTTCGACGCCCAGATCCATAGGTACTGGATCTCGGACTTCTCCTATGCGGTCAACGTATGCGGATACAAGACAGGAACGGTCTACCCGGACGAGTGGCTGGTTCTGGGGGCCCATCTGGACATCGCTGAGCCGGGCAGCCCGCCGGGGGGCGGTGCTCACATTGGAGCCCACGACAACGGTGCTGGTGTCTCTGTGGTTCTCGAGGCGAGCAGGGGGCTGGTGAATTTCGACCACAGACGGACGCTCGCTGTTTGCTTCTGGAGCAACGAGGAAAACGGGTACGACGGGGCTGACAAATGGATTGACAACATCCCCCAAGGAGTAACCGTGACCAATTACCTAAACGCCGATGCCGTAGGTACCAATTGGCCGGGATACTACACGTTGGTGGTGGACTGCATTCCCAACTACGACAATGAGGCGATTGGGGACCAGTGGGAGATGATTAGGATGCTAGAGTGGGTTGGGTCACAAAACAACGACATCACCGAGGCGCTACAGCTGGGTAGGGAGATTTTCCACTCGGAGGGCTATGCGTCGATGAAGGACGTCGATTCGTCTGAACAGAAGAGGGAGTCCATTTCGGTCCATGACAGTGACCGTGGGCGCTCCGACTACGAGAGGTTCGCGGACCAGTTGGGAGTCGTCAGCGTGGACTGGGGCAGCCTGACCGGTGGCTCTGACTGCTACCACGCTCCCTGCGACACCCTCGACACTATGGTAGACATGATGGTTACTGATAACGCAACGGGGCAGCAGAACCTCGTGGAGTCTTTCGACCTGATTTCCTGGTGGATTTTCTCGGCTGCGATGGTGCTGGACGAGACTCCGATATACGATGACTAGCCGTACCTAACTCCTGTCCCGTATGCGAAAATCTCTACTGCCCTAGGGCCCTTCTTCACTGAGGAAGGAGTCATCTCCGCAGTATCGATACGAACGTTAAGGACGTCTTCCCAACCAGCTGTCTGTGCCTGTTCCCTCAGCCTCTGCGTGGCCTCTGCTCTCCCGACTGCAATGACCCTATGGATGATGCTGACACTCCCCCCAAAGAGTTGGTTAATCCCTGCAATCAGCAGTTGCCAGTGGCTTGGTGAGTAGACGACACTGGAGTAGACAATCCCTGACTCGTGGATACCTCCAACTATCTGGGCTCCCTTGAGGGTCGAGAGGGGGTCCTTTCCGAAGTGCTCTATCGAGGCCCTCTCCCTGCTCACAATATTGTTCATTCTCTTTTCCAAGTTTCTTCCACTGAATACAGCCCCGTATAAGAATAATAACGGGTAAGCAATAGCCCAGAGAATCCCGAGAATTGAGAACAAAACCGCAATCAGCAGTAGGGGACCCCAGCAAATTGCACTTGGATCGACCATGGACTGACCCCCGGCTACTCGACTAACACTGCAGTTCCGTATGCAAACAACTCGGCTGCACCGGAGGTGACCGCGCTTGTGGCGAATCTCACGTTCACAATAGCGTTGGCTCCCCTGGCTGAGGCATCGGCGACCATTCTGGCAATGGCCTCGCTCCTGGATTCCTCGAGGAGTTCGGTGTAAGCCCTGAGCTCACCACCTCCGATGTTCTTGAAGAAGGCGCCAATGTCCTTTCCTACGTGCTTGGCCCTAACTGTGGAACCCCCGACAACTCCGAGGTTCTGGGTTATGACCTTGCCTGCTATGGTCTCGGTGTTGACGACCATTATTCCGTCTCTTATGTGCTGCATGCAGTATGGTAGGAGTATAAACTATTGAAGTTCTCCCCGGACAGTTTGAAGCTCACTCCTCCTCCAAGTGGAAAGCGGAGGGGACCTCCAATGCAGTGGGAGGACGAGTCTTGTATGATATCAGTGCGAGCCCCGCGGCCAATGTCAACTCGCACATCAGGGTGCTCCCATACGAGGCAACCTTGGAGAACAGGCCTACCCATTCTATAGATTCGGTTGGGATGGATTCGTAGAACTGGTCCTGCCATTTCATGTAGGAATGAATGATGTACAACTGGGAGGTCGCGTGGATACCCACCCAAACCCATGCGAGCGTGAGTGCGGTGCGCCTGTCTTCAGCATTCCACATCAGGAAGGCCGTTGGAATTGAAAGGAGGAACAGGAAGGCGGAGAATGCCGCCCCTACGTCCCAGAGCCTCATATCTGACATCGATTTCATAGAGTCGATCAAAGCCTCGCATGCCTCAATATCTGGGTCCTCTGCGCACACCTCCTCGGAATCGATGTCGTCCATCATCGTCTCGATGAGTATGCCGGATAACGCCAGCGAGGCAGCCCCCAGGAGCGACGAAAGGCCAAGGACGCCGATGAAGATGGCCCCGCCCTTCAACCACCATGGAGAAGGAGGATCAGGCACGGTCTGGGCCACTCGTAAACTGTCAATCACACATCACGGAAAAGGTCGACACCCAAAAGGTCAGTCCATGGAACCCATCTCGACCCTTTCCTCAGATCGTATCATTGTGTGGATGCACTGCCTAGATGGATTGACGATGAAACCGTTCCTCAGGAAGTTCCTTCCAAGGATCATCTTGTGCTTGAGCTTCGCTCGATCGGCTAGGCATATCTCGACGTCGAAGTCCCGGGAAGCGATCTCCAGGGATGTCCTAATCACTGGTCTGAGCGATTCGTGCCCTCCTGTGTCCCGAATACGACGCCACTTGTACAGGGGCCTCTCGACCCAAGTGCCATCCCCATCTAACCTGAATCTTATCTTGGTCTCTGGCAGTCCCTCGATTATTTCAATTTCAGACGCATGCAGGGTGTTCGACCATGCTCCTGTGTCCACCTTCGCGAGGAGTGGCGCTCGCTGTAGTTCGGGGAGGCCTATCCACTCCCTCCATCCGATTATAGCCGGTCTAATCATTCGAGCACCGGCATTACGGGTCAACAGGCATTCTTGAATCCAACGCATACAGGGGCTGAAATTGGGGGGCGCACCGGAAAGGAATCGATGTCATGGAATCGTTGAAGTACAAGTCTCCACGCGTATCCCTAATGGCGCAGATTGAGACTGCTCTGAGTTACGATGACGTGCTCCTCCTCCCGGCAGAGTCAGCCGTCCTCCCTGCCGAAGTAGACCTGAAAACTAGGCTGACCACTGGAATATCGCTCAATGCTCCTATCGCCTCTGCGGCGATGGACACGGTTACTGAAGCTGCGATGGCCATAGCAATGGCCCAGAGCGGGGGGATTGGGGTAATTCACCGCAACATGGGGATAGAGGACCAGGCCGAGGAAGTGGACAAGGTGAAGAGGTTCGAATCGGGGCTCGTGCTAGAGCCGATTACCGTGGAACCCGACATGACTGTGGAGGCTCTACGTGAGCTAAAGGACCAGTATGGATTCTCTGGCTTCCCCGTGATTAACGGGGATGGGGGCATAGTTGGGATGGTGACAAATCGTGACATTCGATTCGTCGAGGATGAGAGTACCCCGGTTTCTGAGGTCATGACCACGGACTTGGTCACAGTACCAGAGCACGTTGATTTGGAGGATGCCAAGCGTCTGCTGCACCAACATAGAATCGAGAAGTTGGTGGTAGTCGACTCTGATGGGGGATTCTCCGGGCTAATCACTGTTCGGGACATCAATCGCTCCAAGGACAATCCCCTTTCGTGCAAGGACGATCGAGGGAGGTTGCGTGTGGTAGCAGGAACGGGAACAGGAGAGAATGGTATTCTTCGCGCGCTGGCAATGTTCGAGGCGGGGGCTGACGCTGTCGCAGTTGACACCGCACACGGTCACTCCCACGGAGTGCTTGAGACGGTGCGGGCAATTAGGGAACAGGCAGGTGCAGAGGCCCAGATTATAGCCGGAAATGTCGGAACTGGTGAAGCGGCAGAAGCTCTGATTGAATGCGGGGCGAATGCGATCAAAGTCGGGATTGGCCCGGGTTCGATATGCACTACTAGGATAGTGACAGGTGTCGGAGTGCCGCAATTCACGGCAGTAATGAGTACGGTTGAGGCATGCTCGAAGCACGGAGTACCGGTGATTGCTGATGGGGGGATAAAGTACAGCGGAGACATTGCCAAGGCAATAGCATCTGGAGCCGATTGTGTCATGGTGGGTTCTCTACTAGCGGGTACTGACGAGTCTCCGGGAGAGACAATCCTGTACCAGGGCAGGTCCTACAAGCAATACAGAGGCATGGGGTCACTAGGTGCGATGAGCAAGGGCTCCTCAGACCGATACTTCCAGTCCCAGCAGGGAGATACCAGGAAGTACGTCCCGGAGGGGATAGAGGGAAGAGTGCCTGCAAGAGGCCCGGTAGACAACGTCCTCTACCAGCTGATGGGGGGACTGAGGAGCTCGATGGGTTACACCGGAAACGGCTCTATTGAAGAAATGAAGGAGAAGTGCAAATTCGTCAGGATAACAAACGCAGGTCTCTCTGAGAGTCACGTTCACGACGTTGAGATCACGCGAGAGGCCCCCAATTACAGGAGGTGATTTCGATGGAGCAGATCCACTTGGGTGGTGGGTGCTTCTGGTGTATCGAAGGTGGGCTTGTGGGCCTAAGAGGAGTGACAGAGGTGGTCCCCGGATATGCAGGTGGACATGTTGATGACCCGACATACGAGCAAGTATGCGGAAAGAAAACCGGTCACGCAGAAGTGGTTAGAGTCACCTTCGATTCCAGCATTATTTCGAGGAGGACACTCCTCGGGGTTTTCCATACGCTCTTCGACCCGACCCAGTTGAACAGGCAGGGGAATGATGTCGGTCCACAATACAGGAGCATTGTACTCTACTCCAATGAGAATCAGAGGAAGGATGCTCTGGCTGCAATAGACGACATCTCCGAGTTCTACGAAAAGCCTGTGGTGACAGAGGTCGTGCCTCTCGAGATTTTCTGGCAGGCCGAGGACTACCATCATGACTACTTCGCGAGGAACGGATCCACAAATCCATACTGCATCTCAGTTGTAGCACCGAAAATCGCTAAGGTGAGAGTCAGGCACGCAGAGTTGTATGAGTGAGCCAGCAGCCCTTTCCCCGGAACCATGGACGGTTCATCTGCTTGGTCTGATAAGCCCGCTGCTGGTCATCTCGGGTAACTTGCTAGGTGTTGGTGATCCCATCTTCGTTTCGATGGGAGTGGTCTTCGTCTGGGGCGTCGGTCCGGTACTTGACATCGTCATGGGTGAGACGGAGGTGCCTCGTCCTCCAAGGGAGTCCGGATTCCCGTTTGAGGTACTACTGTGGATTCATGGAATCCTTCATCTCTTCGTGCTGGGGACATTCTTCGTGTTCGCTAGGCATGAGGGCATGACATGGTGGCTGGTAGTGGCAGCGCTATCGAGTGGGCTCAGCGCGGCTGCATCTGCCATAGTTACGGCACACGAGCTTGGACACAAGAGGCCCAAGAGTCCCGGTTGGAGGCTAGCCAGAGTCCTACTGTTCTCAATCCACTACAGCCATTTCACCACCGAGCACAACGTCAATCACCACAAAAACGTCGGATTGGACAGTGATCCTGCCAGTCCAAGGGTGGATCAGGGCCTGTGGTCCTTCTGGTTCAGTACCATTCCCGGACAGTTTGCATCCTCAGTTAGAATCCACAATCGGAAGGGTAGGACCGGTTTCAGAAACCCATCATACCGAGCACTGCTGCTGCAGGTTCTGGCTATTGCATCCCTCGCAATTATCCCGAGCCACTTTGAATGGTTCGACGGGACTCCGATTGTAGTTGGGTGGATGATAATCTCTACAATCGCGATTTTGACTCTGGAGTATGTGAACTACATCAGGCACTGGGGGCTTAGGAGAGGAGGGGAAAACAAGAAGTTTGACAAGGATGATGCTTGGAACACCGAAGCTCGTTGGTCGAGATGGAGTCTGCTTGAGCTGACTCGCCATTCCGATCATCACTTGCGCGCTAGCGTGCCATTCTGGAAACTAAGGCCGCACGAGGGAACCCCGGAACTAAGGTGGGGGTATTACGCATCATGGTGGCCATGCCTGATCCCCCCCATCTGGAAGCGTGTGATGATTGGTAGAATACCGAATAACGAGTCCTGAGCACAGTCCTTTCAGCGCAATTCTCAATAGTACCCCGAGGTGGAACTCGGACGTGGTGCCGGACCCGGGGGAAGCGAATGTCGCGAACACAACATCGGCACTAATCCACACAGGCCTTCTGAGTGTGGGACTAAGTAACCTATTCTGGAAGGGCACTGAGCTGAATCCGGACGACCCAGAGAAGACCTTGCTGGTTGCCCTTGGCCTGTTCTGCTTGGCACTTCCCTTCCAAGGACTGTACATTCTCCTCGCTAGAATGGTCAGGGAATACCCAGAGGCGGTGATGGTACCCGTGCCGATCCTCAAGCTCGCTTCTCTGTGCGAGTTTGTTAGCTACGCTTGCGGTATTACCGGATTCTGCCTGATGCTAGTGAGAACCTCAATTCTTCTGGGGGCGGCCCTGCTAATCTCTGCAATCCTAGTGATTCTACTGGCTCGCTCAGCCCTAATGAAGATCGAAATGGCTAATCAGAGTGCGTACTAGAAGGATATTCAAGTCCAGTCTACATCAGTGTGGCATGCTTGACAGGCTGATGAAGTACGGTGACAGGGACAAGGGTCCTGACACGGCACTGATCACCATGCTGTTCCTGCTCGCAACATTGGCTTTCATCTCCCAATCAGGTGCCCTCTCGGAAGCCCAAACCCAAGAGCAGGTTACCGGATCTGTTCTGGTTTCCGATGAGACTCTGGGACTGTTCAGGTTCGCTTGCGCTTCTCTCAGCCTATTCACCCTTTGTTGGATTTCGCTCGACCCGAAGGGGGCCAACGACTTCCCCTTTTATTTCGAAGACAGGGAAATTGGTCCTAGGCACGTTGTCGGCCCGACCAGGCTTGCTGCCTACACGATGTGGCACTTCGCCCTATTCGGGGCCTTCTTTGCTGTCTCTTCGGCGGCTTCTTGGATCAGCCTCTCGGGGGATGTCGTCCCTCGATGGATGCTGATCGCTTGTCCTATTCTATTCTCATCTAGTTACACTTGTGCCATCCTGGTTACTTGTGTAGTCTCGTTCCACATTATCCAAGATGCGATCGAGAAGGAACTCGATGTGGAACACCTGTTCTCGTGGTACGAACTGGTGATGCACAACGGAAACGTTGCTCTTCTAGGAATCGCCCTAATCCTGAATGGGATGGAAGTTGATTGGAGATTCTTCGCATTCCCAATATTGTTCGGTGTTGCATATGTGGCCTGGGCTGCGATATATGCCAACTTCATCGCCGGGGTGTTCATCTACGACTTCATGGACTACAGAAGGAATGGGGCTCCAGTGATATACCTAGCACTTCTGATGATTCAAACAATTTTCTTCGCTTTGGTTGTGTTATTGGATAGGCTGACGGAATGGAATGTTTTGGCTGGCGTGTCAGCAATGGTGATTTTCACGGCGAGCATCACAACCCTACAGAAACCAAGTGATTGGGAAGGGAATGATTGAGAGCAGACTGCCATACGCGAAGGCATGGCATGGGCGTTCGACGCCGGGAAGATCATCCTGACGGCACTAATCATCTTCTCAGTGGCTCAAGTCTCGGAGAGAAGCACTCTGCTCGCTGCGGTAATAGCCTCCATTCCCATTGTTAGCGTGCTTTCCATGATGATGATGTTCCACGAGGGTCAGACAGCAATGGAGATCTCCGCCTTCGCACGGGACATAGTATGGCTTCTGATTCCCTCACTGCTCATTTTCATTGTGATGCCGTGGTTGATCGAGAGTAGGAATTGGGAGTTCTATCCAGCCTTGGCAGCGGGCCTGGCTTCCACCGTAACTGGATACTTTGTGATGATCGAACTGATGGAGCGATTCGGGCTCGCATCCTGAGGGTAACATCATGTCCGTCCTGAACGTAGCACTGATTGGTTCGGAAGAGGTGGCTAGGAAACTGGGGAAGCGTGGAGATGTCAGAGACATTGAGTCCTATGTCCACAAGGAAGAGAGGTCTGGCGAAACAAAGATTCTGTCTTTCCTGAGGCCATTGAGGCACCCCGAGAAAATTCGACCCTTCCTAGGCGTCCTTGATGTGGCTAGAGCAGGACTGGTCGAGATCAAGAAGGTCGATGCGGTCCTAGGTGAGGTGCTGGTTGCGCTTGGGTGCGCGGGAATATCTCATGGTCACGCCGTAATTGCACCTGAACAGGGCGAGTGGGTTGATTCGGAACAAGTCAGGATGCTGCTTGAACAGGCTGGAATTGGAGACTGGGAAATCCACGAGGGGGACGTTGATGAGCATGCAATCAGGAGTTCCCTTTTCGAGCTACAGGAGCATATCGAGGATGAAATCGGATTGCTAGAGGGAGGGGGCCTTGTGCTCCCAGTGGACCAGCACTTCAATGTAAAGGGGGTTGGGCTGGTTGCGATTGGTTACGTCCAGTCGGGCGCTGTTTCAAAGCATGACGAGATTGTGGTATTTCCTGCTGGGGAGCTTGGGGTGGTCAGGTCTCTGCAAGTGATGGATGACGACGTCGAGAGGGCGGGGGCTGGCGACAGAGTTGGCGTAGCTCTTAGGAACCTGAGGGAGCAGGCATTACATCGGGGATGCATGATTTGCGATGCTGGAAGCCATGCATTGGAGAAGACGGAATCATCGACTTTCGAGTTCAAGAAAGCTCCGTTCCAGAAGAGGCCCCTAGTAGAAGGGGATGTTGTCCATGCTTCCTCTGACTTGCAATTCGTCGTAGGGAGGGTAAGCGAGGTCTCTGGCTCAATTGTCTCGGTTGAATGGGAATCCGATTTGTGGCTGCGAGCAGGGGGGGAGGCAAGAGTAATGATTTCCCAGCTTGATGCGCCAATGCGAATTATGGGGATTGCTAGCAATTTTTCGTCCTAGTTGTACTTCTTGTGGCATTCGAAGCACTGGAAAAACCAATCATCGTCCGGGTTTCCTTTGTACTCCAATCCACATGTTATCTCACCGAACTCAGTCGCTCTGGTATCGTGATTATCGGGAAATGGAATGAGTCTGCCACAGGTCACTTTCTTGGTTTTCACAATGAAATATTGGCTGCTCTTCGAAAGAGGAGCGGTTGCTCGAGTCTGCCCCTCTGGCATGGATTTACGATGCTCGTAAAATATTAGACCCTTTCCTAATGGATTTCTGTGCTGCTACGATTCAAAGACTACTTGCCCTGCTTGCTTCGACCCTTCATATAGGTCCAAGTTGACTACAGGGGAAAGGAGGTTTAGGCAATGACAGAAATCAAGACATTAGTCCAGATTGCTGATCAGAACGGTCACACCTCCGCGATGATGACCAGGGAGGAAACCCTGGAAGCTGTCGCGGAGAACAGTGGCGCCTGGGTTTTCAATGGTGAAGGACAGATGGTTCAACCAGCAGAGCTGGCTGAAGCTGACTTCGGCACCATTGGGACTGTGCGCATCGTGCCGGGTCTGGTTGGCGGTCTGTGACACAGGCATATACAACGATCGGAAATACGTAAACCCCCACTGGGGAATCTCCAGTGGGGGCCAATAAGAGGTGATGAAATGAAGGAGCAGAAAGGAATACGAATATCAGTTATAGGAGCCGGGGGAATTGGTTCCAACTTAGTCTGCAGCATAGCACCTGCAATCTCCACTGGACCCCTAGTAAAGTCCCTCGGGGGAATACAACTGGGCCTTTACGACTCGGACAAGGTGGAAGGCAAGAATCTTCGTCTGGGTCAGAGGTTCTGCCATGGAGACAGGGGATTAGAGAAAGTCGAAGCGATTAGGGAGTCACTTAGTGGCTACGAAGGGGAACTGATGAAGATTGAAGCGTTTGGAGATGACATTAGGAAAGCCAGCGATCTGCCCGATTCAGACATCGTAGTTGTTTGCGTGGACAATATGTCGGCTAGGAGGGTAGTTCACTCGTTAGAGATTCCATGGCTGGACCTTCGATGTGCAGGAGATGGGTATATCGCGATTGACCATAGAGTGGATGGCTTCGTGGTTTCTTCACTGACTAAAGACTCCGATTTATCCCAATCTTGCCAACTAGATGGTTGGGAGTCTGGCTTCCTACAGGCAGGTTTCCTTGCTGCAGCCGCCCATGGATACCAGTGGCTGATTGCCATGCTGAGGAAGATGAACGGCAATGAAATGTCAGTTCTCCCCGTACCCAGGTCTACCAGCGTCACATTCGGAAGCCTAGGAAGCCTTCCCCTCTCGGAGGTGGCGATTGATGTCAGATAGGTCCCTTACTCCCCATTTGCCAGTAGAGAGGAGGGTCCATCACCCAGTTTCAGTTAGGAATGCGATTGAGGAAGGAAGGCTTGCCTCGGCGGAGGTGCGCGAGACCATAGCAGCACTGGCCATGGATGAGGAGTACGAGGTTCTGTGGGAGATAGCGGATAGCATGGCAAAGGAGGTCAGCGTTCTAGTCGATGCTGAACGAAAGGTTTGGGTGGATATCGGAACAAGGAGCGAAGTCAGGCTAGCACCCGCCAGTGGTTCTGTGATTCCATTTAGGCTCTGGCTTCACACCCATCCTCATGATGCGTATGCCAGTCAAACTGATCGGGCAACGCTTGCCAGCTGTTCAATGATCCTGCAAGAGGCAATAGTCCTCGGTCACGATCACATGGTTAGACTCCGGAGGATGAGAACTGGAGAGGGTCCATCTCTAGAACCAGAAGGACCCCTATCGACATGGACATCCGACGAAGAGGTGGTGCTCTACTCAGACATCAGGGGGAGTTCTAGTGACAGATAGGATCGAACAAGCGACTGCACGACTTAGGAGGCTTGCAGAGGATTCTGAAGATGGAGCCAAGGAGCTATCCATTCCGGCTATGATCGAGGCGGTGGTTGGCCCTGGATATGATGAAGAACTGGAGGATTTGATCACCATGGCACTCTCAACCAACCATAGGGGGATGAGCCTAGACCAAATCGCCAATGGAATCCTGTCATTGGAGGACTGGCGTTTCAGTCATTCCTGAGAGCTCCTCCACCGACGCTTGCGATTTGGAAACCAGAAGATTAAGTATCGCCCATGTCAAACAAAACTTGGCCGGGACCCGGTTGCCCCGTAAGCCTAGCGAAGGGGTCTTGTGTAGGCAAATTGACGTGCTGGAATCACCTATTTCGGTAATGTTCAATAGGCGACTATGCACCCGGGATAATCCGCATAACACCCGAAGAAATTCGGTTGTTTATTGTAGCAAAGGAAAAGGAAGTGATGGGAGAAATGGAACCAGCAAATTTCAGAAGAAGAAGAGAAGATAATGACGGCAAATGCAGAAATTGTGGCTGTGAAAATCTAATGGAAGACTTGAGGCGGGGCGAGATAGTCTGCCGTGAATGCGGACAGGTTGATAGAGACGGCGTCATTGCTGATGATGGGGCAGAGATATCTAGAGGGGAGGGGTCTCAAAACTCTCCGACGAAGACTTTGGGGTCTGATTTTATCAAGGGCAGGGAGAAGACGGCTCGAAGACTTGAGAGGGCGCGAAAGCAAGCAGCCAGAGAGAGATCGACATTTCTGCAAGAGACCGAGTCGCTAGTAGACAGCGCTGTTGAAGGAGAGCGCACCAAGACCGATGTGAAGCATCTTCTAAGAGATCTGGGTAATGAAAAAGGCGAGACTGCTATCGGAGACATTCGAAAGAAACGCCATGGCCAAACAGGAATGAGCGATGGAGAGAAGAGGGCATACAAGCAAAGGCTGTTCGTTGCTGGTGCCATGAAGGCACTAAACGACTCGAGGCGACCAAATGAGGCTCCGCAGATTGCAGAAAGATGGGGGATAAACCACGCGGACTTGATGGATGTCGCTAAGGTGTTCAAGAAGGTTCTCTCAAAGAATGATTGCGTAGAAGTAGTTGACCTAGACGCATGGATGAAGGAGAGGGCCTTCCAACTCCTATACAACCTAGAGAAGATTCGAGAATTCCTCGCTGTAAGGGCAGGATGGGAAAGGGCTACCGAAGCGATGGAACAAGCAATGGACATTCTCGAGGGACAAAACGAGCCCCTTCCCCCGGACAATGGATGTGACAAAATGATAGTTGGGAACTACTGCAACATGATCGCACACAGGGCGGCCTGGGAATCGTTCGTTGCCGCGATGAAGAAGCTTGGTTACGCAGATGCGGAGATTAGGGCTCTGCGAACAAGCCTACCTCTGTCATCCACGAAGAGCTTCACGGAAAGGCGCTCTAAGGCGCTGTCTGATGGAGAGGAGGAGTGATCAGCGTATATGCTGGTCAGTACCCGGCAAGAGGGCTGCTGTACCGGGATTGACTCGCTCGAACATACTCCAGAGCGGGGCTGGGAGTACGCGGATGCGCCCATTCACAACTAGTCTGGGCTCCAGCATCCCGGCTATCTCCTCTACATCGTTTCCGAGGTCCCTTTCACCAGTACCGGTCCTGATGTATATCCTGAGGGTATTCCGAACCCCCTCCTCGACCTTGTCCCTAATCCAACCTGATGCCTCTAGCATGCGGTAAATTACCTGTCTATCGACCATGTTGCTTGTCCTGAATGTAGTTTCACTATCGTCGAATGAGACGTTTGGAGGGCCGTTTCGGTTAATCGCTGTGAACGTCATCCGAGATCCCAGGGGCATTCGTAGAAGGACACCCCAAAAACGGGGGAATGATTCCACGCATCTCCTCTGGACGCGTGCAATCCTGTTCCTCGCTAGTTGGTATCTCAGTTCTTCTGCCCTGTTGTGAGCGGCCATATCGGGGTCCAGTGCCTGCCTAGGCCTATGCCTCGATATATGTGACCGCAAAGTGTCTATGTGTCTCTGACTGGATAAGTCATCAAGCAATGTTAGCACTATGGTTCCTATAGCATCACCTAGTACCAATCTACGAAGCTCCGGCCTCTCGACGATGCAGATTGCCCTGTCGTATCGTGCCATCCGCTGATGCATCCTAGCCCAGCCATTGCGTGCAGGTGGCTCGTTGGAACCACCCATTACCGGGTGTACCACGAACCGGGTTGAGTGCCCCCCTCTACCAGGTCTGACTGAATACCTCAGTTCACTGGTCCCTCGCACGTGAATCTCGGAGCCATCGAGGGAAATATTGGCCCTTTCGTTGGCCTCCAATACGTTCCTTAGGAAGTTGATACCGTTTACGTCCTTGCCTTCGACTACCCTCATGGGAACATCGGAGAAGATGTGCTGCTGTAGGGTTCGGATTCTTCTGTGGTCTTCATGATCTGGGGGACTCAGCACCCATGTCACAATGGTGGACCAGACTCTTGGGCAGCTGTCCAATTCCATCTTCTTCCAACCACTGTTCCTCCTAGCTCTGAGCTGAAGTCGCCCACGGTTGATAGAAAGGGTCGGTGGGACCTTTAGTTCGTCCTCGGTAGAATCGCTGGTAAGGCTGATGTTGGACCATTCCCAACGTTGTAGCCATTCGGTTTCCATGAACATCCATCTCTGGGTCCGAGTGCTCCTAGGTGGCCTCATGTGTCTATGGAGCATTTCCATAATGCGATACTGCTCAATTGTGTTGGAGGAAGCTAGTAAAGATGCAGGATGGTACAAGGGTGAGTTACCGGGATGCATCCCATAATCGACACTGAGTTTCGTACACGCCAGGTCTACGGACCTGAGGAGTTGCTTCCAGTTCACCTTTCTGGATATTTCGGGATGTCTGGTGAGAATCTTCATCAATCCCATGTGAGGAATACTGCAGGGACGTCCATCAAGGAAGAATAATCCATTGGCAAAGCACAGGTGGCTTCCATCTGGAAGCAGTCCCCCACGGGCAAGTCTCCGCATGGTTTGCTCGTGCTCTATTCCCGATGGCCTGTGGGAAATGGCGCTGATGTCTTCTTCTGAAAGAGACCATGCCGGTGGTGGACATGATATCCTATCTTGCCTCCCCCTGCCTTCACTGAAGGCCCACTCACGTCCTTCACCTTGCATCGACCTTATCCTTGACCAAATCTGTGAAGGCCTGAGTCCGGGATATCCAAGCTCCGCTCGGAAATCACTGATGGTATCGGGATCTTGGACAAGTCCGATGTTCTGACCGGTAATGTGCGGTATCAGGAGCTCACAAACCT
This sequence comes from Candidatus Thalassarchaeaceae archaeon, assembly GCA_034399535.1. Classification (GTDB taxonomy): domain Archaea; phylum Thermoplasmatota; class Poseidoniia; order Poseidoniales; family Thalassarchaeaceae; genus UBA36. The sequence goes on along the minus strand of DASCSS010000021.1, from coordinate 12,544 downwards.
GACACTTCTCTCGACTGCCTTCGACCTCCGCCTTGCAGCATTCACAAACCCGGGACTCCGGGTTGCTCATTCGGAAACCTCCTCTCCCATCGGGAAAAGCTCCATGTTCTCAATTAGCTCTTCTATAGATTCTGCTGACCATCTGATGATCCGATCTCCGGTGGGTTCGGACTCGGGTTCAGGCTCCGGCTCCGGCTCGGGTACCCGTTCTGGTTCGAATTCGGGATCGAAGTCTTGCTCGTCGAATTCTTCCTGCCCCCACATCTCGTAATGACCCTCGACCGTGGCCCACCAAGTATCCAGATCATCACTTAGATCATAATTCTCATTGACATGCTCGCATGCGGAAAGGAGGACGTCGAGGGTGAATATCTGGTTCCTAGAGGAGATATCGTTCCTGAGTGCAAGCACGTAGGAGGCACAGATATCGCCGGAGCTGAGGTTCTTGGATGCTGAAACTTGATTTGGATCTATGCAAAGATGAATGGAAGAAATCGAGCTCCCGATGTGAATGACATTGGGAATTGCATAAACAAAGAACTTGCTGGGGATTTCGCTCGAAGTGATGATGTAGACCATCCCAGACTCGCCGGTTACCCTAATCCCCGGACGACTTTCGAGATGCGTCACAGGATATTCTGATGAGTTGTCGCCCAGGGCTCCAATTATCTCTCTGAGGAAGCGCGCTGAACGTTCCTGAGGGAGGGAGGGCCGCCATTCGGCTTCCTGTGATTCCCAAATCCAGAAGATGTGCTTTGCCAGGTTGGCCCCCTCATGACCCTCTGGAAATAGCAAAGAGTGGACTAGTGTCCTCCAGACCCTCGCATCCAGTACAACAGGGATGGTGGAAGGAGTTCCAGATCTCAGAACGATGAGTCTTAACCTTCCTTCCTCGACAACCAGTCTGGGATGGATTCTGACGGAGAACAATCTCCCGAATTCCGAGACGGCACCCTTCTTGATTATCTCAGTCCATGCTTTTGAGGCTTCTCCACCAAGACATTGGTTTTGCCTGATTGCATCGCGGGCGATGCTCCCAAGGGACTTCTCCGAGTTGGGGTTCCTAACAGAAAGTAGTCCAGTCAATCTCAGGAATGGGTGAAGATTGGTTCCCCTCAGCCTCATCTCTATGGATGGATTTGGCACATCAATTGCCTGCCAACCGTTTGACCTTAGCCATGGTGCCCATGAGTCGTCATCGAGCCTGGCCAGCTTTACACAACAGCAACTCATGGCCAGAAGAAAGTTCGGCCATGACCTGATTGCACCGACCCTCTCTGGATTCGAGAGCCACTCGCAAATGTCTAGCATTGGCAATTGGCCCTTAATGCTGATTCCTTCGATGGACATGTTCCCTGCATGGTCGACCGACAATAGTCCTCCGGGAAGAGGGAATGTCCCGCTTGGCATGTGCCCATGGCGTCTGAAATAGTCCAATGCTGAGCTCCATTCCCCGGCAACGTACTGTGCCACGAACCCTGTTGATCCTCTAGAAGATCGGAATCCATAGGGAAGGCTGTTCTCGGAGAAGAATGAGGTCAATCTTAGCATGGTTTGCTGTACGCTGAGACCCCTAGCTTTGTCCAACAATGAACTAGCGGTTTCTCGCTGGGAAACATCGGGAACCTGGGATTGGTCAACAAAGAAGAATGGATTCTGAAGGACCTTGCACCCGGAGCACATCTCATGTCCAGAGGGAGCATTGGACCCACACCAACCCGAGCAGGGAACCACCATGGTTAGCTAATGGTGATTGAGAGTATTTGAAGGGGCAAATCAGATGGCGAATCCCAGTGTCGGGAGTCCTTCCAGATATCTCAAGACCTTCTTGCCAAGCTCGACCTGATCATCCTCCCTATGGAGCTCGACTCTCATCGAGGATGCCCCTGGGAGTCCCTTAGTGAATGATACCGCATGCCGCTTCAGATTCTTGTTTCTCTTTCCGGAATAGAGCTCGTCGCATAGTTCGAGATATCTGTTCCAACACCAGAGTCTGGCGAATGAGTCACTTCCTTCCCCCCATGGTGGCTCTTCGCATTCCCATCCAAGATCCCTCTTGATTTCGTAGAAGATTGTGGGCCGGCCAATAGAGCCTCTCCCAATCATCAAACCATCTGCTCCCGTAGCTGTGAGACATGCCTCTGCAGTGGCAGCGTCTACTACATCCCCGTTAGCAATTACCGGAATATTGAGCGCCTCGACGATTTCGCGAATCTGCGACCAGTCGGCCTCTCCTGAGTATCGTTGCCTCAGGGTCCTCCCATGGACGCAAATCCTCCCGACTCCCTCCTTCTCTAGCCTCCTGCAAATCTCCAATGCGGTGTTGGGGCCGGAACCTGTGCCAAGCCTCATCTTGACCGTAATAGGGACCTTTGCGACCTCGATGCACCTTCTGACCATCTCGACAACTCGGTCAGGGTCCTTTAGCAGGGCTGCACCGGCGTCGTTCCGGCATACCTTTGGGGCTGGGCAACCGAAGTTGATGTCGATAGTGTCAGCCCTGTCCTGAAGCATCTCTACTGTCTGTACCATCTCCTCGGCAATACCTCCGAATATCTGTGGAATGAATGGTCGCTCCCTTGGGTCACTCTCAACCTTGAGCCACGAGTACGTGTTTCTCCTTGTCAGTCCTGAAGCGGCAGTGAACTCTGTAACAGTGAAGTCAGCGCCGCATTCCCTTGCCAAGAGGCGGTAAGCGAGGTCAGTAACCCCTGCCATAGGAGCGAGGAACAGTGGCTTCGCTATGTCATTCACACTAATCGGCTCTGGTTCTCGCCTTTGAGTCCGTCGAGTGCTCAGAAGGTGGACTCCCAGTCTGTTACATCCTCGGCGAGTTCCCACTCCATGTCGTTCTTCACCGTATCTATGGCCTTCAGCATCTCCCTGGCGAGGAGCCAGTAGACCAGGGCCAAGGAGCGTCGGCCCTTGTTGTTGGCTGGAAGTGCGAGGTCTACGTTTCGTAGCCTGTTGTTTGCATCGCAAATTGCGACTACCGGGAGGCCGGACTTCACGGCCTCGGAGAGGGCCTGTGCGTCAGCTGCTGGATCAGTGACCAGGATTACCTCTGGTTCGATGTAGGTTCGGAGACTTGGGTTGGTCAGGGTGCCGGGAATAAATCTCCCGACGATGTGTTTCGCACCTATGGCCTGTGCGAACTTCCTAGCGGGCCTCTGCCCGTACTGCCTCGCACTCACTACTAGAACCCTGTCAGATTCATAGTTTGACAGGAATTTCGCTACCACTCGAATTCTTTCGTCTGTCTGGTTGACGTCTATCAAGTGGAGTCCGCTACTGTCTTGCTGTATGTGATCCAAGAAGCCCCGCATGTCTGCAGACTTCTGATTGGTTCCGATGTGCACAGCGTGTCGCTCGTACACGTCATACGGCACTAGGGGCGACATACTCTCCTCCATTCGGTTTCCTCAGCAGCGCGGCGACCTGCCCTTGATTCATAAGCGCTGCGCAGAGCTCCGAAATGAGCGATGGTCAGTCTTCGAGGTCGGACAGGAAGGTGCACTCGCCAATTTCGTGTGACTGAGGGAATCTGACACAGGGCTTGGTAATAGTCGCATACAGGTCGAAGTGGTCATGGAAAGATAGTTGCTCAATGGGTGCAGTCACGCCATAACCCCTAGCCTCTACTTCAAGAATCCAGATTCCTTCGACAAAATCAGAACCCATGTCCGTCCACTCGAACCTCTCCAGGGGGTAGTCCTGTGTGGCCTTGACGTGCCAGAATGGATCTCCTCCAGCCGACTGGGTTCCGGGTTTCCAGAGTGTGGCCTCCACATACCGAAGTTGATTGGTGTCGTTACCGATGAATTCCTCAATCTGACTAGAGTATGGGAATTGGGCCCTGAAGTTGATGACGAGTTTGGAAACCGTCTCATCGAAAATCAGCTCTGTTTCGTTGCTGTATAGCACCGAGTCTATCTCGGTCCCGGTGTCGAAAGTCTCTGACCAACCCACTGTGACATCCAAATCTATGTCCTTGTGAGGATCACTTCCCTCTCTCATCCCCTCCATGACCTCCCTTTGGATGACCAGTGAGAGGCAGCCACTGAGCAAAGTAGAGGCTAGAAGTATGGAAACCATGCAGATTGCCTTGTTTGGACGGCTCATGGACCCCGGAGGCTTCGGTATCTCTTCAACTCACTTGATGATTTGTGCCTCTCGGTACTCATAGGGAACGTCAGCGCCTAAGCTCAGTAGCCCTTCGTCGTCATTGAGGCGAAGGTACGAGAGGAGGGGTGCGCATGAAGTCTGCGATTGGGCCTAGAATCCCATGCCACCCATTCCGCCCATTCCTCCGCCCATGTCGGGCATTGCTGGGGGATCTTTCTTCTGTTCGGGATCGTCGGCAATCAGAGTCTCCGTAGTGAGCACCATACCGGCAATAGAACCAGCAGATTGCAAGGCGTTCCTTGTTACCTTGGCCGGGTCTAGTATTCCGGCTTCAACCATGTCGACATACTCGCCTGTTCGTGCGTTGTAGCCGTAGTTCTCGTCGTCGCTGGAGAGGATTATTCCAATCACTTCGTCACCGTCCGCCCCTGCGTTTGCGGAAATCTGCCACGTCGGAGCGGACAATGCGTCATATACGAGGTTGATTCCGATAGCTCGATCGCCCTCTGCTGAACCTGCTAGTTCCTTCAGGCACTCGCGGGCTCTGAGTAGAGTGACCCCGCCGCCTGCTACCACGCCCTCGGCCATCGCAGCCCTTGTGGCGTTAAGCGCATCATCGACGCGTGCCTTGGTCTCCTTCACCTCTGTCTCCGTTGCAGCGCCTATCTTCAGGACGGCTACTCCGCCAGTTAGCTTGCCGACTCGCTTCTCGATCTTCTCGCGATCCCACTTGCTGGTAGCTAGCTTGGCCTGGCCTCTAAGTAGCTCTGCGCGCTCCTCGGTTGCCTTGGGGTCGCCCCCTCCTCCTACTATGGTTGTCTTGCTCTTGCCAACAATTACTCTGTCCGCACTACCGAGGCTTGCTGGTCCCTGAGCCTTCAGGTCAGCTCCCTGGTCCTTGAACAGGGGCTTTGCACCGGTTAGGACAGCAATATCATCAAGCTGTTCCGATATCTCGTCTCCGAACCCGGGGGCCTTGACTGCAGCTGCCTTGACGACCTTGCTGACGACGTTAAGAACTAGGGTGGCCAGAGCCTCGCCCTCGATGTCCTTGGCTACTATCAGCAGTGGTCTCTTCTGCTGCACGCTGGCCTCTAGAGAAGGCAGGAGGTCCTGAGCAGAGCTAATTGTGTGATCAGTCAGAAGTATCAGGGGGCTTTCGTGCACAGCCTCCCTCTTCTCACGGTCGGTGATCATGTATGGGCTAACATATCCCTTGTTGAACTCCATCCCCTCTACTACGTTGAGGGATGTTTCGATGGACTTGGCCTCCTCGACTGTGATAACGCCCTCTCTGCCCACTGCATCGACGGCTTCGGCGATTAGTGAGCCAATCTCGTCGTCGTTGTTAGATGCGATGGTGGCGACCTGCTTGATTGTCTCGCCAGTCTCGACGGGTACTGCGCGCTCCTTCAGGGACTCGACTACTGCCTCGATGGCCGAGTCGAATCCAGCCTTGAGTTCGACGGGACTGGAGCCTGACTCCATGTTCTCTAGTCCGTTGTGGCAGAGTCTTTGAGCCAATATCGATGCGGTAGATGTTCCATCTCCTGCATTGTCCTGTGTCTTGCTAGCGACCTCCTGGATTAGCTTGGCCCCCATGTTTGCGAATGGGTCACCAAGCTCAATGTCCTTGGCGATCGTTACTCCATCGTTGATTATTGATGGGCTACCCCATGGCTTCTCAAGAACGACTGTCCTAGCGGCCGGACCTAGAGTCACTTTGACCGCATTGGCCACGGTGTCTATTCCCTCGAGGAGTTTGTCTCGCGCTTCCGCGCCATAGATTATCTTCTTCGCACCCACTTGATCACCCCATTACCTTGGCTTGGATGTCCTCTTCCTGTAACAGAAGGTAATCCTGACCCATCCACTCCATCTTTGTCCCGCTGTACTGCCTGTAGATGACTCGGTCTCCTACAGACACACTTTTCGCTTCGGGTCCGACTGCCTCGACCAACCCGACGTTCATCTTTTCACGGGCCTCCTCGGGCAGGAGAAGACCAGAGTCGGTCTTCTCGGGGGCGTTCTCCATTGCTAGTAGCACCATCTCTCCTATCGGCTCTATTCCTATTCCCATTATACAGCATCTCCATTAGTTGCATCGCTCGCAAATTCAGGTCCATTATAAACCAGACGAATGGTACTCAGCGGGCCATTTTTCCAAATCTTGTAGGGTTACTCTTCTTCTTCCGATTGTTTTAGTGCGGCAGAGGCACTCTCGAAAATTATAGGAGAAGCCAGAATTAGGGCAATAGTCAGGGTCAGATTGGTCCATGAACTGCTGGTTACATCACCCTCGGAACCAGAGGTCAAGAGTTTGATCGCGCCTATCCACGGTATCTCCGAAGATGCGACTCCTACAACCCACTCGTGCTTGACGACAAGGACCGGGTGCCCACTTGAATCAGACAATCCCATCCCCTGTCGGGAGTTTGCCGATGGTTGGTCTATCATGCAGTCATTCCTTAGATTGTTGTCACCTGCGGTTAGGTAACCCTCGTTGGAGGGTTCCCAGTCCTCAATAGTCAGCTGATAGTTTTCCCGGTGGAATGAAGTGCATTCGTAGTCTAGAGTCAGGGTGACTGTCTCGACGTTCCTGAGAGTAGTTCCCGGAACGTCCCAGCCCCCGGATTGATTGTGTTTCACCTCAAGAAGAGCCCGGTGGATGACTGGGGTCTCGGAGCCCCCATTCTTCCTGTAGATAATCACATCTCCGGGCATTCCATGTGACTCGTATCCGTAGTCTTCGCTCGATTCATCAGTTGACTCTACGAATGTGACTACCTCGACTCTTTCCGGGCTCATGACCAGAACGAGGTCCCCGGGGTCTATCGTACCAATGGACGCCTCGGCGATCCCGTCACCGTCCTCGTCGTGCATCATCGACTTAGACTCGACAACCACCATGGGAGGGAAGGTCCCAGTCGCAATCCACATTGAGCTGAGCAGTAGAATCACTAGTCCCGTGGCAAGGATAGCCTCGCGGATCCACCAAGCTGCACCAGAGTCACTTGATCCAGGACTGCTGCTGAGTTGAATGGGGTCTACCTCCGACACCTCATTCCTCCTCTTCGGAAACGGAACCGGGTCCTGCTTCCTGTTCCGATGACTTCGTGGGAATCGACAGGTATCTCTTCGGAACGCCGATTCCCAGATCTTCGTAGAGTCCCTTGAGCAGTGATTGGTAGGTTGGACCAAGCAAGTCCGCTGCAATCTCAGCGTCCTTTCTCCTTCGCATTACTTCTGCTCGTGAGTCCAGTTCCAGAATTTCCTTCAGTATCTCTCTCTTTCCATAGAAATAGTAGAATTCGGGACCAAAGATTAGCAGTGCAACGGCCCCACCAACCAGGCCGAACCACACAAGGGGAATTAGGCTCTCATTCCCATTCTCTTCCATCTTCATGACCCCATCCATGAAGAATAGGAAAAGGAAAGAAAAGAGCATAATTGCGAATGATATCAGAGTAAGTGAGGTATATATCTGAAAGTGGGAATCTCGCTTGGTAATCCACCACCTCTTCAGAGGATTGGGTTGAGGCTTGGTCGCTCGCGCCATGTCTACCGGCTCCCGCGCCGCACTCATACAGTTAGTGCCTTTCGTTGTATGGTTCCGAAAAATTCTCGGGAAATTTTCACTGTTTCTGACTCGCCGGTGTCGTCGGAAGCAATATTCACGGCCTTACGCAGCGAGGTCTCGTGCTAGTTGGTCTGACGGGGAGAAACGCATCGGGGAAATCTACTCTTGTGGAGTGGTTCTCCTCGAAGGGACTCAGGAGCGTATCGTGCTCAGACTCGATTCGCTCTTGGCTCTCCGAGCAGGGTATTGAAATCACCAGAGACGCACTGATCGAGGGAGGGAGGAATCTCCGGAGGGAAGGGGGGCCTGGAGTCCTCGCAGAGATGCTACTGGATTTCCTAGACGGTGAAGACGCTGTGGTAGACTCCATCAGGACTCCTGCAGAGGTGGAGGCTTTGAGAGGAAGGGGTGACTTCTTCCTCATCGAGGTCAGGGCCGACGAGGAGGCTCGATGGAAGAGGTTGGTCGCACGGGGAAGGTCAGGTGACCCGACGGAGAAGAGTGCCTTCCTAGCCCAGCAAGCAGCAGAGGAACATGCGGAGGACGAGTCGGGGCAGGCCCTTGCGGCAACAGGCAGCATGGCTGACATCAGCATACATAACGACGGTTCCTTGGAAGATCTAGAAGAAGAACTGGAAGAGGTTTGGTCGGGGCTTTCCTAGGCTTCCCTGGCAACAATCCCTGCTTCCTTCATCATTCCCATTGCAATGTCGAAATCTGACTTCCAGCGTTCCGGGATTTCCAGGTTCTTGGGAAAGACGACCTCGTTAACCCCTGCCTGGATTAGCGACCGCGTGCAGCGGGAGCAGGGGGGCCAAGTGACGTAGGCCGAGTTTCCCTTCAGAGAGACCCCGATTCTGGCTGCATGCATAATGGCATTCTCCTCGGCATGGCAAATCAGAGGATACTTCTGCTCTCGGTCTCCAAGCCTATCGGAGTCGTCCTCGATACCTCGGGGGAAGCCATTGAACCCAGTAGACCTGATTTCCCTGTCCTCACCGACCACGACGCACCCGACTTTCGTCGAAGGGTCCTTGCTCCATCCAGAGATATGCTTGGCAAGTTCGAGGAACCTGCTATCCCACTTATCGCTCATGAGTACTGTGTCCGGTGACCGGGTAATCATTCTTCGGTTCCTTCTCGTGGTGGGTGAATTGTGAGGGATTCCCAGATATCCGTGCCCTCTCTGTCTGCCAATTCCGACAATATCTGCCCCACTAGGTAGATGCTTCCGGTAACATAGACGAAGCAATCGTGTTTTCTGGCTATCCTGGCTGCGTGGTCCATGGCATCCGAAGTGTCGGCGATACCATCCACTTCTGTGCTTCCATTCTCAGACAATATTCTAGCTAGGCTTTCGATGGGCACGGATGGGTTCCTACCTCCGTCAACCCGAGTTACAATCACATGGACTCTTCCGATTGAGCTAACCAGCGGTTTGATCGAAGATTCGAGGTCTTCTTTCTGAGTCATCCCTAGGACCAAGACGTGGTCTTCGCCCGATACAGCGCCCATGTCGTGGGCCAGACTCTCCTCGTTGTGTGCTGCGCTTATCCTACACTCTACTCCAGACCAGGAAATAGGGTCGTTTGTTCGTCCTGCCCATGTCAACTCAGTCTCCAATGGCTTCCAGCCTAACCTCTTGCCTATCTCCTCAGAGAGTAGCCTAGCGGTTCCCTGTGCGTCGCCGCCGTGATTCGCTATCCATTCGAGGTCAGAACCGGCCACTGACTCCAATGCGTCCCTAACACCAACGTCCTCGTGAAAAAGGCACAATATCGGCACACCCTGACGGTGAATTCCCGCCTTCTCCGTGGCAATTCCCCCGAGCGTCTCGCCGAGGATCTCAGTGTGATCCCTCGAAATCGTAGTAATTGCGCATATATCTGCCTCGACCAGCCTCGTGGAATCAAGTCGGCCGCCCAGACCGGTCTCCACTATCGCCCTGTCCACCCTCGCCTTCGAGAATGCAAGCATGGAAGCCAGGAACGTGACCTCGAAGTAGGTTGGCCTGATTTGGGGCTCGATGAGGCTAGCCCCTCTCACCTGTTCGAGGTATAAGTCGAACTCTGAAGGAAGGACTGGTTTACCGTCAACCCTTGCTCTCTCCTCTACGCAGGCCAGATGAGGAGAGGTGAAGAGGCCTATCAGTTCACCGTTCCTCGCCCCCAGTGCCGATAGGTTGGCACAAAGTGAACCCTTCCCATTGGTGCCAGCAACGTGAACGCTGGGGAAGTCCAGCTGGGGATTTCCCAGCCTATCCAGCATCTCGGCGCAAGTCGACAGACCTAGCCTCATTCCGTTACCGATTGTTCCAGTCAGCCAGTCCCGGATGTCCATGTCGCCGGCCGAGGGCATGGTTGGGTCAAGGTGAAATGCGCCTTGAAGGTCGTGGGAGCATGGCGGACACTGAAATGGCAAGAATAGTGGCCGCAATTAGGGATCAGTGGGTCTCGATGACAGGAATGGCGGCCATGTTCGTCCTTTCGATTGGAATCGGGATTTTCATCCAGCCATTCTACAACTTCGACAATGCTAGGGCATTTGGAGAGGAAGGGACAACTCAGGCAGGCAATGTTCTACTGGAGTTGGGAATGATCCTAATTTTCACTGTTGGAATAATCTGGCTAGCCCGGAAAGGCCTTGCTATGGTGATCAAAGCGATTGTCTTCCTAGCACTCGGTTACAGCCTTTTCATCTCCTTTGGCCCTCCGATGGCAATTGTCCTATATTTGGCTGGATCGAACAGTCTGAACGCTTGGCTGGCACTTAGCATGTCCTTCACTATTGGGATGATGGTCATCCTCCACAAGTTTCCAGAATGGTACGTGGTAAACTCTGTCGGAGTGCTAGTCGGTTCAGGAGTCATAACGATGATTGGGATTGCATTCGTTCCTGTTCTGGTCATATTCTTCATGATTCTCGCTGCAGTCTATGACCACTGGGCCGTAAACAAGAGCAAGCACATGCTAGAGTTGGCTGATACGATGATCGACCTGAAGCTTCCTGTGTTGCTAGTAGCGCCAAAGAGCTCCAACTACTCTTTCATAGATCAAGAATCCAATGTGATGAGGAGAGGGGAGGATGTAGGGATGAGCTGGGAAGGGCCGTTGAATGGAGAGGTGGTGCCAAAGAGCCAAGCCAAGGGAAGGGATGCCCTGTTCATGGGACTCGGAGATGTCATTTTCCCGGGGATTCTGGTCATTTCTTCGATAACCTTCCTCCCGGACATTGGTCCGGTTGTCTTTGACTTCTGGGGAGATCCGTCAGAGCCTGTTCACTTGGGACCAATGTTGGTCGGACTCGGTACCTTGGCGGGGGGCCTGGTGGGGTACATGGCCCTAATGACGCAAGTAGCGAGGGGAAGGCCCCAGGCCGGACTCCCGCTACTGAATGGTGGCAGCATCCTCGGATACATCATCTCTGGAACTATAGCCCTGGGATTCAACAATCTATGGCAGGACATCACGTTCCTCTGACTTGCGCCCAATGAGTTGAAGTCTGGATACCGTGCCAAAAGGCTGGTCACGATGCTTGACATGTCTATGTTCAGGGAACACGCAGACGTGATTCGCGCTGACCATGACCGAAGGGGTTTGGCCCATGATGCGATTGACGAGGTCATTCGCCTAGACGGAGGCTGGCGGAAGTCACAGTACGATGCGGACCAGCTCCGAAAGCAGAGGAACGAGGCGGCTAGGGGCATTGCAGGGGCCAAGAAGGCGGGAGACGATGCGGCAGCTGAGGCGATCATGGCTGAGGTCTCCGACATTGGCGCCAAGATCGACGAGCTCGCGACATTCTCGGACGAGTGCCTGTCTCGAAGAGACGAGCTCCGGATGAGCATCCCAAACATCCTGCACGACGAGGTCCCCGTTGGGGAGGACGACCAGAAGAACACCCTGCGCAGCCTACATGGGGAAAAGACCGAGCTAGGCTTCGAGCCTCGCAACCACAATGATCTGATTGAGATGAACGGATGGGTAGACCAAGCAAGGGGGGCGAAGGTGGCTGGGAGCCGCTTCTACTTCATGCAAGGAGACCTAGCTAGGCTGGAAATGGCCTTGCAACAGCATGGTGCGGACTTCCTGATGCAGAGGGGATACACATTGGTGCAGCCGCCTCTGATGATGAATCGCGAGGCATACGAGGGTGTCACCGACCTGAGCGACTTCGAGACTGTGATGTATGGAATCGAGCCAGACAAGTACTACCTTATCGCAACTAGCGAGCATCCTCTCACGGCGATGAGGATGGATGAGATTATCGAGCCATCCGAGTTGCCGATAAAGCTGGTAGGGATATCACCATGCTTCCGACGGGAGGTCGGTGCACACGGTCTGTCTGACAGGGGGATCTGGAGGGTCCACCAGTTCACTAAGGTCGAGCAGATTGTAATCTGCAACCCCGATGACTCCTGGGACCATCACGAGGATCTGCTTACCAACGCAATCGACCTGTGGGACAGTCTAGGCCTGCACTACCGGGTGGTGAACATCTGCACGGGAGACATGGGGACGGTAGCTGCTAGGAAGTACGATCTAGAAGCCTGGCTCCCGGGAGCAGGTGAATACAAGGAGGTTGTCTCATGCTCAAACTGCACGGACTACCAAGCCAACCGCCTGAGGATGAGGTTCCGAACATCAGAAGGCAATTCGGCTGTGCATACGTTGAACTCCACTGCAATTGCAACAAGCAGGGCACTGGTCTCAATCATGGAGCAGTGCCAGAACGAGGATGGGACCGTCAGAATCCCAGAGGTTCTCAGACCATACATGTCTGGAAAGGAATCCCTTGAGCATCTTTAGACAGTGATAATGGTTATCCGAAATGCCAGTT
>DASCSS010000020.1:0-3361 GCA_034399535.1 Candidatus Thalassarchaeaceae archaeon | reverse complement strand
TAGGGATCATGAAATGTTCATTCCTCATATTTCCGGACAGTATTTTCGACCCTATCCAAAACAATACAACCCCTGCAAGACCGCTTGACACCCAATGATTCCAAACCATTATGTTGGAATGCCCTTGTTGAATAGCCATGCTGAAAGGGGACTTGAAACATCGTACAGGCCCCTACAGGTTCTACGCCCCAGTGTATGATCGAATATTCGCACCAAGCTTCTCAGAGGGCCATAGAAATATGTACAGATTATTGAATCTAAGTAAAGGGGATCGGATACTGGAGGTTGGTGTGGGAACTGGCGTATCATTGAGGTATTGCCCGGAATATGTACAGTTAGAAGGAATAGATTACAGTGATTCGATGCTTAAGCAGGCTAGGCAAAAGCAGGACAAAGGCAAGATAGGAAGGAACGTGAACCTATCTAAGATGGATGCCCATCACATTGAGTTCGATGACCATACGTTCGATCATTCACTCGTGGCACACGCCCTTGCAGTTGTCGCCAAACCTGAAGTAGTTCTTTCGGAGATGAAGAGAGTGACAAAAAGAAGTGGTAGGATATGCATAGTGAATCACTACTCAGAAAAAGACGGATTGCTGCTGAATTTGTGGAATCCATTCAGGAAAATACTCGGACTGGGTGAGAAGGTAAACTTTCTTGAGCTAGTTGAGAATTGTGGATTGGAAATCCTCGAGGAGAGGAGAGTCAATCGTGACTCGGCGAGCATCATAATTTGTATGGTGCCATTTGAATCCAGAACTCAATAATGGTCCGAAGTCAGCGCATCGAGGGAGCATACTGGATGCCTCCCTCGGACACGAGTGCGTTGAGGGTCCCCGATCTCGACATGAGGCACCCAGTCATCGCATCTGATCCACTTACCCCGTCATAGGTACCGTCGCAGAACGCATCATCGTACATCTCCCCGTAATTCCCCACTGCCTCGAGGACGTCTTGCATCCAGGTATCGGATAGAGGGTTGTCTTCAGTTCCGAGGGCGAAGTTTTGAGTAAGGAGCCTGCATAGCCAGACGTTGTAATTGGAGTCTTCGGGGTAACACGAGTAGTCTATGGTGTCATAGTTGTCAGACGTCACTCCCAATTCCTCGGCGGTGATTGCCCCATACCAGACCCATGATGCGATCTCGTTCCATTCCGTGTCGTAGTCCCTAGTTGCGGCTGCAAGCGGCTCCTTGGAGAGCAACTCAACGGGAACCCACAAGTCGGTGTGGTCGTCGGAGTCTCGCCAGTCCTCGTGGTCATCGGAGTATTCTAGCATCCACTTCAAGGCTATCATCGCCGAGGCATCGCCCGTAAATGCGTCGCACGACCCGTCCTTCAGCTTCGAAATGGCTTCCCACGAATCCCCGACTGGTATGCTGGTGAATGAGATACCGTGGGTGTCGAAGTAACCCTGTAGGTTTCCCTCTGAGGTCGTTCCTATGCCGACGCAGATATGCGCGTCGTCAAGGGCAGAAACCGAGTTGCCAGAAGAAGCGGCGCTATAGCTGTCTTCGCGCACTAGCAACCCTTGCCCGTCGTAGAAGTTCACTGCTGCAAAGTCCGTGTCGAGGGCAGCGTCTCTGGTGGCCGTCCATGTGGTTGTCCTGATTAGGACGTCGATGGTTCCACCATATAGCATCTGGAACCTGTTAGACCCAGATGCGGAGATGTACTCCACATCCGTATCGGGGTTCAGGCCGATGGCTGCGGCCAATGCCCGACAGTAGGATATGTCCAACCCGGATCGAACACCTGTATTCGGGTCCTGGTAACCCATTCCGAATTGTGATGACTTGATGCCGCACTTCATCGATCCCCGAGAGATGATGGTGTCCAAGGTGCTGGTGATGTCAGTACCCGACGAAGAGTCGTCTTCCATGTCGGAGATGGTGTCCTCGAGTTGCTCTATCGTCGTGTTGAGTTCTGCTGCGAAAACTTGGAGGTCTGACAACTCCGAAGCGGCGTTCTGGTTCGCCGCAGAAAGGGATGATACCTGCACCGTAAGAGAAGCAACTTGCCCCTCTAGGTTGGCCTTATCGGTTTCGAGTAGAGATACCTGCCCCTCCAAGCCGGCCTTGGTTGAGTTTAGGAGAGATATTTGGGCCTCCAGCAGGCCGATTTGCGCTCCCTTGGTAGTGTTCTCCTGGCCGAGGGTGCTAACCTGAGTCTGATAGCCCACAATCTGCGTGTCCAGGTCTGCGATTTGGGAGAGGAGGGTGGAAATGTCGAAATCCAGTTGCGCTATGTTGCCCTCCAATGAGGCAATGGTCGCGTTTAGGGTGGATATCTTCTCTTGATCGGCTATTGCCTTTTGCTCGAGGGCACTAATCATTTCCTCTAAGTTGGCATCGTCCCCTGCGCAACCGGCCAGAGATGCGAGCAGCATCGTTAGGGTAATCAAAATTGCATCTATTCTCATAGTTTGTCCATTACTCGCCTAGTTGTTAGACTTTCCGAACATGTTCGGTTTAACTTGCACAATATCATTTCCCTGAAATCGCAAGGGGAAACCCTTCATCTTTGGCCCAGCATATGAGTCGGGGTTCTTGTGTGCCCGGGGGGTCTGCCATGACTCGCCTACGAATTGGAAAAGGACCCCTTCAACAAGTCCGAGAATTTAGCGCCGGGGTTGGCCCGTGTTTGAGTGACGCAGCCGAATACAATGAAGAGGGGGCCCACGGAGAAGGGCACCAGCGCCGTCATCTGTCCGGCAGGCTCGTTAAGCAAAAGCAACCCCACAATTTCCAGGGCTATACCGATGGCCAAGCAGAGTTTCAGGCCCCTGGACACCTTGCTCCCCTCATCGAGCATGAAGAGGAGGCGGAGTGGACCGGGTCGTTGAAACGAGGGGAGCCCTCCATCCGATGTGGCCTCTGCAGCGTATCCAGGCTCCATCATGAATATTCGAACCTACAATATATCAAGAACTTGATGGAACTCAAGAATACTCAGAGAGAAATACCGTTGTATTGCTAACTATCAACTTCCCTACCGCCGAGATTAGTTAGTTTCCTGAAATTCCAACACTTGGTCATCGTTCATTGTTGATGATAATTCCACCTTTGGATTCTCTTTGATCAACATAGCTAGGATGATGCCAACGATGAGGATAATTATGCCTGAAAAGCAGCAAATCACTCCGCCGACAAAGACAAGGAATCCTTCGAAACTTGTATCTTCACGAATCATCACATTGACAGTTTCACCATTCTCTTCTGTGAAACTAATCTCATACGTGCCACTCTTTGAAAATGGATTGTATATGCCTGTGCCTTCCTCTTCGAAATCCAAATCGCCGATGTAATGGTAGCCATCGATGTGCCCATCAACATCGAACTCATCGCATTCGCCATCTG
>DASCSS010000019.1:0-11351 GCA_034399535.1 Candidatus Thalassarchaeaceae archaeon | reverse complement strand
CCGTGTGATGGACGTGCTGGTGTCCGTGCTCGCTCTCGTGGTCGTGGTGCTCCTCATGCACAGCATGCCCGATTCCCGAGCCCTCCAGTACTAGCATCAGAACGAAACCAGCAAGCACTGCTGCCCCTATTATCAGGTTCTCGAGACCCTCCTCCTCAGCCCCATGCCCTTCCTCGTGCCCTCCAGTGGCCAGCTCGAAACCCTCTGGAATGACGACAAGTACTGCGGATGCCAACAGAATCCCAGAAGCCAGTCCGGTTATCCTTCGCAGAGAATCCTTGTTCCCCCTTATGTTGCTAAAAATGGGGGATAAACCCCCTACCAGGGCTAAAATCAGTGTTAGGGCAATTAGTTCGATCGGTAGGGCCGCTCCAGACATTGAACACGGCGCGATAATAATACATATTTAAGAAATGTTATTAATTATCATCACTACGAGGAGGCATGAGCAGGATAATTTCCTTCAGCGGAGACAACGAATTCCTCGACTCACTCGACTCCATGATCGAGGAAACTGGCTACAAGAACAGGAGCATGTTCTTGAGGGACGCAAGTATGCAATTCGCAGACTCTAGCCGTGGGGACCTCAGTTCCATGGGAGACGAAATGGATACCGAGGGCGTATTGGTGATATTCTACCAGCACGGCGTGGAATCAAAGATCCTGGACATAAGGCACTCACATTCTGTGGAGGTGTCTTCATTCCACCACAACTGCCTAACTGGGAGTCACACTTGCGTTGACACCCTCCAAATCAAGGGTTCCGCCATCTCATTGAGAGAAATCGTGTCCAGACTGAGGAACACGAAAGACGTCGATCGTGTCTCGTTCGTTCCAGCACCAGTGCGGGAATCGGGTTGCTGCTGAATTACAATGGGCATTGGAACCCATTGAGGCCCCTTAGACCTCCTTGGTAACCTGCTTGGGACTTTCTAGGCACTCGCCGTTCTCTACCCAATCATATTCGCAGGTGAAGTGACGAAGAAAGAGGGGTTGTTTGACTATCCTCATGCCTCTGAGATTCTCTTTCCTCTCAGAGACCACCTTGAATGTGTCAACAACATGTTGTAGGTGACTCTGGGTGTACATTCTCCTCGGTATCGCCATCCTGAGTAACTCAGAAGGAGGATGTATCCACTCATCGGAGTTGGGGATTCTGAATCCCAATGTCACAGTGCCCAATTCTAGAGCTCTCACACCTCCTTCGAGGTATAACTCCACAGCGAGCGATTGTGCGGGTAAATCGGGTTGAGGGATGTGGTTAAGGAATTGTCCTGCATCAACATAAACAGCATGACCGCCAGGCGGGCCGAATACAGGAATCCCAAGCTCCTTCAAAGAGAAATACAGCCAAGCGACCTGAGAGGTACGATAAGACAGGTACGTCTCTTCTGTCCCTTCCATCAGACCTGTGGCCATTGCATCTAGATCCCTTCCCGCAAGGCCACCGTAGGTAGGGAATCCTTCATGCATAATCAACTCGTTTTTCGCATCCTCGAAGAGTTGTTTGTCATTCATCATCAACAGACCGCCGATATTCACTATTGCATCCTTCTTGGCACTAAATGTGGCACCATCGGCAAGTGAGAACATCTTACGTGCGATTTCACGCACACTCAGTTGTGAGCAATTCTCCTCCCTCTGTTGGATTAGGTAGGCGTTCTCGGCAAATCTACAAGCATCGATGAATAGTGGCTTCGAGAACTCATTACACAGTTTGCGAAGCTTTTCGAGGTTGGCTAGTGAAACTGGTTGACCGCCTCCTGCGTTGTTGGTTACTGTAATCATGCAGAAAGGCACCGTGTCAGCTGCCCTCTCGAGTAGTTGACGCAATGCGTCGATGTCGATGTTACCCTTGAACGGATGGTCGGAATTGGGGTCCTTGCTGGATTCCAGAAGCAAGTTCTCCGGAATCCCCTCCCGAGAAAGGACGTGGGCCGAAGTGGTGTCGAAGTGGGTGTTGTTAGGGATGATGTCGCCCGGCTCCACTAGCATGCTCATCAGAATGGCCTCAGATGCCCTGCCTTGGTGGGTCGGGATGAAGTGGCGGAATCCGAAGACCTCGTCTACCACGATAGCGAGCCTGCCGAAGGAACGCGAGCCGGCATAACTCTCGTCGCCTCGCATCAGCGATGCCCACTGCTCACTGCTCATCGCTCCGGTTCCTGAGTCCGTCAGAAGATCCACCATCACGAATTCTGCTGGAATCTTGAAGATGTTGAATCGAGCCTCATTCAACGCTTTCTCACGTTCCTCCCGAGTGGTAATCCTCAGGTTCTCGACGGATTTTATCCTAAAGGGCTCGAACGGGTGCCTCTCAGTCATGGCAAATCCTCACAGCAGTTGCCCCCCATCTACAGGCAGGACAACGCCGGTGATATGCCGGGATGTCCCAGCGGACAGGAAGAGTACTGCTTCGGCTATGTCCGTGGGCTCGGTCAGGCGGTCGTCGAGGGCCTCTGTTGCGGCCGTCTCGATTACCTGCTCAGGGAGGTCAGCGGTCATCTCGGTCAGGGTCATTCCGGGTGCTACTAGGTTCACTCTGGTCCCCCATCTTCCGAGATCCTTAGCAGCGGAGCGCCCGAGGCCGATCAGTCCTGCTTTAGAGGCCGAGTAGGCAGACTGAGCGAACTTACCTCTGATGCCGTTGATTGAGGAAATGAGGACGGTACTGCGTGGCTTGGGATTCCTCCGCGAGAGCGAAGCCATCTGCCTGAGGTAGTTGAAAGCGCCGGTCAGATTGACGGAAATAACCTCGTCCCAGTCCGAAATGCTCGTCTTCCAGAGGACAGCGTCTCTGGTAGTTCCCGCGTTGCAGACGAGGATATCCACTCCACCTAGTTCTGATTCCACACTCGCGAAAATCTCGGTGGCCGCGTCCGCATCCCTGACGTCTGCAGCGAAGGCAAGGCAGCGAACTCCCTTCGACTCTACCGCATCACAGGCGAGTCTTGGCTCTCCCTCACTAGGATGGTGAGTCAGCGCGATGTCGGCCCCGGCCGCAGCCAGGCGCTCACAAATCGCCAGCCCTATCCCACTGCTTCCCCCGGTCACCAAGGCGACGCTGTCCCTCAAGTCCGTGCTCTCGTTCAATGCATCACCTCATGAATCCTCTTCTGGGGCCTTTGGCATCCAAGACTCGACCAGTTCGTCGGTCCACCGCTCACCACGGGCTATGGCTCTCCTGACTTCGATGAAGTCTACCTGTCGCGAAGTTCTAGATCCGTCCTCGAGTTCCCGGCCTCCGAGGTTGAACGCGCGGAAGCCGGCCGCGGCTTCCACAGCCATGTTCAGAGCCAACCATTCGCGGTTGGTCTCGCGGTTGGCATCCCACCAGTGCAGTTTCTTCTTCCTCACGCTGGTGAGTGTCTTTCGAGTGCAACCGGGAAAGGTGTTGACAAGTTTCCAAGACAGCCTCTCGACCGCCTCGTCGAGATTGGAGAGATTGACTTCGCAACCCCGCATGACCTCTCTGCCTACTCTCTTGTCCTCGCCCTCGAGGAATTCCCCGTAGACAATCTGCCCGGAAACGGGGTCCACCCAATCGAGGCGGACCAGCGGATTCGGGATCCACTCTCCCTCGGAATTCCTCAGGACGGGCACTATCTGGTTCACAAGACCGATGTGATGTGCCTTGTGGGCTGACCAGTGCTCACACAGGACGCAGGACTCCATCGCATGGGCGAAACCGACGTAGAGGTCGAGGAAGTCGGTGGACCCACCGTCTGGGGCAGAGCCGTGCTTTGGTCCAGCCTGCCCGTACCGGGCGAGGTCGGAAGATATGGTGAAGTCGCACGCCAGACCCATCTCCTGCCCACCGGCAATCCTCATCCCATTGACTCGATTGATGACCGGCTTCTCGTTTTCGAGAATCAGGGACACCATGCGGTTGAACACCCCCATGTAGGTCCGGTACTCCTGGGGTCTCCACGAGTAATCCTCTTCGTACTCCAATGTATTTCCACCCGTGCAGAATGCCCTGTCACCGACAGCCGTCAGGACGATGCAGTTGACATCAGCGCGAGTGGAGGCCCAATCGAGGGCTAGGCACAGCTCTCGCAGGCTGTCTGTGGTGTAGGAGTTGTACTGAGTTGGGTTATCGAGCCAAATCCAAGCGTCGAACAGACTTTCGACAACGCTCCCAGCGGGTCTTGACAGGGGGCGCATCTCGACATGAATGTGTTCGAAGTCCGCGTGCTCGGAGAAGGCGTGCCTGTTGGCGTCTTTGGGGGCGTCTGAAAATGCGGGGGCGCTTGCTGTCATGTGTTCACCTGCTTGGGGTCTCCGCGGGCGACAAAGGCAGCATGCTCGGCGAGCGATGCAGCGAGTTCGCGATAGCGGAGAGTGTTCGATGTACCTCCCAATTCGAGTTCTGCCTCATCGAATCTGATGTTCAGCTCGATCTCGTCGGAGTCAGAGAGTACAGTCTCGCCCAATGGGAAGAGGATCTGGTTCTCCTTGGCGATGTGCTGGGTCAGCAGTTCGCAGTAGTCCCTCGCTGCCCTGGCTAGCTGATCTGGAGATTGATTTGCCACCGCCGCCTCCATGCGGGAGACGCAGTCCCTTCCCATCACATGCTCGTTCAGCATTACGGCAACGGGACCGTATTCTCGGCTGAGCCACCTCCTAGAGTACATCTCGAAGAGCTGTCCCTCTTCCTTCTGATGATGCAAGCCATCGGCGAAGTTTCGGATGAAATCGATGGCATCACGCCAGAACGGCTCATCCACTTCTCCTCTAGCGGATGCGGAATCGGCCATGGTTCCCATGGAATCAATCGTTTGGAGGATAAGTTCGTGTTCGTCCATCAGCCTCTTCGTGCTCCTCCTCATCGCCACTCACCCTTCCATGACTCATCAGGGACTAAAATGACCCTCTTGCCGCCTGCTCCCTGATGGATTGAGTCGAAGACGTCCTCAATCTCAGAAAGCTTCCTCATCTCGGTGGTCGCACTCAGATCGACAGCGCCTGAGAGTACCCTATCGAGCAGTTGCGGGTACAATTCTGGTTGACAGCCCCAGTTTCCGAACGCCTTGGCATCGTGAGCCATCAAATTGGACAAGCGAATGCTTACCTTGTCCATCGTGAAGCCGACCACGGCTAGTGTGCCGCTGGGCCCTATAAGATCGAAAGCGAGCGTTTGTCCGGAGGGATTGCCACTGCACTCGAAAATCTTCCAACCACTGCCTCCCCAGCCTTCCGACGAGGCCAACTGACGCAACCAGAAACGAATCTCTCTGCTTGATTCCCCCGAGACATCGCGGACCTGTTCGAACCCCAGCTCCCTCATCGAAAGTAGGCTAGCAGGGCTGACATCGAGGCAAGTGACGTGCGCGCCCTGAGAGCGGGCCAGCTGTGCGCAGTAGCCTCCGACCCCTCCGCAGCCTACTATGACTGCTACGTCCCCCTCACTGACCTCTGCCCTGAGAATTGCCTGCCATGGTGTGCTGACAGCGTCGGCAACGACGGAGAGCAATGCAATTTCTCCTCCGTATGACTCCGGTATGGGTACCAACCACCGGGAAGGTACCCTGATGTGGCTGGCGAAGCCACCATCGATGTCATTCCCAGGCATCATCTGGCTTCGGCAGACGTTGCTTCGATTGCTATTGCAGTCCTCACACTCCCCGCACGGGAGCACGGCAGGAATGACCACTGACTTGTCGAGCCACGGTGCCGCTGATTGACTGACTGCTACTACCCTGCCTGAGATCTCGTGTCCCAGAATCAGGGGGAGAGGGTGCTTAGTGCGAACCCCATCGTAGTGGAAGCCGAGGTCCGTGTGACAGACGCCGCACCCAGCGACCTCCACGAGAACCTCACCGGGAGAGAGGTCACTCGGGTCGAGGGTCCAGGATCTCATGCGCGGGGGAGCGCCGACCTCGGCCAATTCCCAGCCCTTGATTTGAAAGACGTCCTGAACGGCCTGCAACTATCACACCTCCTCTTCATTCGACCTGTCAGACTGCCATTCTGGGTCTCGCTTCTCGAGGAAAGCGGTCAGCCCCTCGGTGTAGTCCGGATGGAGAATCAAATCAGTTAGGAATCGCTCTCCCATACGCCTGTGTCCGACCGTGTGCAGCAGAGTGTCGAGGGAGCGGAGGTTGCGTAGCGCCATCTCGACCACCTGCGGTGGGTTGGATAGTATCGGAGCGAGCATTTCCATCGATTCCCGCATGAGGTCCTCGTTGCGGACGCACTTGCTGACAAGACCGGTATCTGCTGCTTCCTGACCCGAAATCGGGGTACCGGTGAGAATCATCTGCTTCGCTCTGCGCATACCGACTAACGAAGGCAATTGCAGCATTGCGAACGGGGGATAGCATCCCACGGTTATCTCGGGTATTCCGATTCTGCTATCCTCACTGGTCACGACAAAGTCGCAGGCCAGTGCCACCTCGGCACCCCCTCCAAGGCAGATTCCATGTACTGCGGCGAGAGTGACGAGCGGAGTATTTCCCAGTCTCTCAAGGAGATCAGTCATCCCCCCAATCATCCCGGTGGCCTGATCGGGCAGGTGCTCCTCTATGGAAGCCCCAGCGCTGAACCCCTTGGTTCCGGAGCCGGAGATGACCATTGCGCAGCAACTCGTGTCTGCCTCTGCCTCGTCGAGGGCCTGTATGAGGACCGAAATCACCTTGGAGTCAATGATATTTACAGGGGGATTCTCTATCTCCACCACTAACACGGAGCCTTCTCTTTTCGAGTTGGCCACACTGCTCACGCTAAGGCCTCGGGCCATTCTGGTGCCTGTTGGCACAGAATCTGATGCGCGAACATATTCGGATTCGCCCGAATCTGGATCTTCCGTGGGGCCCCTAGTCCAAATCGCCCAGACTCCGTTTGGATGCGCCTCCAAGCATGCCTCGCAATCAGAACCTCGTAACTCGTCCCTGCACTCTGTCTCCAATCTGACCTCCTTGCCCAAGGACTCGAAGACGCTTACCATTTCGGAGAGTCTTGGATCAGATGCCGAGAACTGCTTGGTCCAGCCCTCTGAGGTCAAATCCGCTTCACGGGACTCGGTCGGCGCGAGGGGGAGTCTCATCATCCCCCCCTCTTCTTCTCCAACCTTTGCGATGCCAGAGTCGCCGCTCCAATCGCACCTGCGTACTGGACGAGGTCACCCTCGGGAACGTTCACCCCTCCTCCAATCTTCTCGGTGAGGACGTCGGTCATCGTGGGGAATCTCATTATCCCCCCGATTAGGGTATATTCGGGCTCCATCTTCACTCTCCTCATCAGTTGCAGGGAGCGCCCTACGAGAGACTGCATGGCCCCGTTCATGATGTCCGATGGGGCAGAGCCGATGGTGAGCTGGTTGATCACCTCGGACTCAGCGAAGACAGCACAGACCCCTGATATCTCAACAGGCACGGTGGAGGAGGCGGCCAGTGGGCCGATCTCTTCTGTGGAGTAGTTCATGTATCGTGCTGTCTTCTCTAGGAAGGCGCCAGTTCCTGCTGCGCACTTGTCGTTCAGTCTGAACGACTTCACCTTGACTCTCTCGTCGAGCTTGCTCGCCTTCATGGTCTGACCACCGATGTCGAGCACCGTCCTAGTACCGGGGAAGAACCAGTGAGCCCCACGGGCTGCAGATGTCAGAGAGGTGACTGTGACGTCTCTGAACTCGACTTGGTGGCGTCCGTACCCAGTGGAGATGGTATAGCCCACATCGGATTGGGAAAGGCCCGCTTCGGAGAGGACCTGTTCGAAGGTTATCTGGGCTGCTACATCCAGTTTGAACCCGGTGGGGCACATGGCCCGCCCGGCTATGTTCCCGCCCTCGTCGAGCAAGACCGCCTTGGTGTAGGTCGATCCGACGTCGATTCCCGCTACGTGGGTCATGCCATCGCCTCCTGCGCAGAGCGTGCTCTGTCCATGGCGTACAGGGCGGCGCCGAGAGCACCCATGAAGTGCGATTCCTCACTGACGTTCATCTCCAGTTCGAGATTCTCATTCAAGACGTGAACCATCCCGAGGTTCCTAGCTACTCCACCGGTGAAGGATACCTCCTCGTCAATGCCGACCCTGCGCAGGAGCCCGATTGAGCGGGAGCTGATTGACTGGTGGACTCCCATCAAGATGTCTTCAATCTTCTTGCCCTTGCCAAGCCAAGAGAGGATCTCTGTCTCTGCGAACACAGTGCATGTGGTGCTGATTCTGACGGGTTTAGTGGCTCTTAGGGCCGTTGGCCCGAGGTCGTCGAGGGGAATGTCGAGCGCGGCAGAGGCGGCTCCGAGAAAACGCCCGGTCCCGGCCGCGCACTTGTCGTTCATGCAGAAGTCGACAATCTCCCCTGTTTCGCTGACTGCAATTGCCTTGGTGTCCTGGCCCCCCATGTCGATTACAGTCCTCGTTCCGGGAAACATGTGCACTGCTCCCCTGCCGTGGCAGGAAATCTCAGTCACCTGATCATCTCCGAAAGTCACCTTGTAGCGGCCGTATCCGGTACCGATGACGTACGACACGTCATCAGGAGCCAGCTCCGCGTCCCCGAGGGCGAGGGCGAAGGAGTTCTCGGCCGCCTTTACTACATCAGCACCGGTATCTATGAGAGAGCGACCTAGGATTGCCCCCTCCTCGTCGATAATCACGGCCTTGGTCTGAGTGGAGCCAACATCCACACCGGCAACGTGAATCATTGGGCAGCCTCCTGCAAACGAGTCGCCTTCCTCATCTCTATGCCCTCGAAGAAGGCATCGACCCTGTTCTTCATCTGAGCCACCGAGATGACTCTCTTGTCCATCATGTCCGACTCGATGAAAAGACTGGGCAAATCGGTCTTCTCCATTAGTTCTCGTCGATTATCTGCAAGTCCTGTAGAAATTGTCCTACAACTCTTGATTGGATGATAAACCACACCTTCTATCCCAAAATCATCTAGATTTTCCAGCAGAACCTGTTCAGGATGGAACATAGAGTCCATTGCATCACGTACATGGATCAGAGTGACCTCTGCTAGAGAATCTAGAGGGTCTTCAAGATCGTACTGAACACCTAAGTTGTTGCCACCCGAGGCGAACCAAAGATAGGTCGAGATTACGAATACCCCACCCCAGTCCGTGAATAGTTCGCTGAATTCTTTGAAGATGGGGTAGCATGGCACTCCAATGAAGGCAAGACGATGCCTCTCCTCCTTTGCCGCTCCGATGCGGTTCTCATTCATCCAACGCTTCTCTTCGAGTAGCCTCTCAAAATACTCCGCGCCTTCCTCGGTCCCACGCCAGACGTTGTTCACACTAAGGTATACAGTTCCGTCAGACAGGGCATTGAATACTGCAGGTCCTTTCTTGTTGCACTCAAGAATCCCCTTCCAAGCCGCAGACATCCTGTTCGAGTACTCCAAGTTCTGTTTGAGTCTCTCAATGTCGAACTCCTTTCCGGTGATTTCTTCGCAGGTTTGGATTAATTCATCGATTTGAGCCCTGACATAGCGCTTCTCGGTCTCAAACTGTGGGTCGCCGGGCCAAGACTGGGTTCCTTTGGCACGAGTACCTGGTATATCCAGTGTGAAGAGGGGGGTATCGAACATCCTCCCCCACATCTCCCCCCACTTGAGATAGGTGTTACACGCATTGGTCAGCAGAGCCAATCCAGGCTTTGGTAGCCTTCCTAGGGGGTGTTCCCCCCCTCTCGATTGTATTGCGTAGTCAGCCTTGACGTAACCGCAGATGTCGGGCGAATATCCGTGGTCCTCCGCCTCATTCAGAAGATCGGCCGATTTTCTTCTGACTGCAGTTTGGAGCGAGGTTATCTCAGGCATCACTATTGGCATGTCAAAGGCGTGAAGAATCTCCGCAAGACTGCCCATGACGAAAACATATGCAGCCGATTTTCCCTCATCGGATGCTTGATTCAAGCCCTGGAACCACTTGCGGAACAGTTCCGAACCTTCTCTGTTCCCTCTCCTCATCATTTCGTTCTGTACTTCTGCACTCATATTTTCACTTCAATCAAACAATATGTTCTCCACGAATGTCTCCAACTGAATTTCTAGATGATCGAAGGTAGTCATGTTCTCCTCGAATTCACTGACAAAGAAAGGGATACCTTCCGCCTCGAGCATGTGGATGTAATTCACCTGCTCCTCAAGACCAGGCTCGCACATCTTGGCGGCGGTGACAATGACCGCATCGGCCTCAGCCTCGCGCACGCGCTCGAGAAGCATCCTCTCCTTCGGCTTATTCAAATCATGTTGAACGGGGCTGTAGGACGATTGATCGATGTAGGCGGAGGCTAGAGCTGCCACCGGATCCTCACCAGATTCGACATCTTCTGTAATCCAACGAAGTCCAATGAGAAGGTCATCATCAACCACATAGCAGGACTGCCCAATTGTCCTCAGGAGATCGAGTGGGGGCTGCTCACAGAACCCACCCTCGAAGACTACTCTGATTCTGTCTTGTTTACGTGACGGCCGACTGGGCAACAGAGAGAGAACATAGGATAGCAACTCATTGTGTTCCTCCCTTGGCATGAATCCGGCCAGCCGAATCAAGGTATACGCTTCATCAGCAGTTATCACCCAAGGCAACTCCCTCTTGATATCGTACAGACGCCTTAGCAGCATTCGATTTTCATTGAAGACGGCGATTGAGTTCCGCAATGCATCATCAGTGATCTCTCTACCAGATACCTTCTCAATTTCTCCTCTTAGCCTAGAGTACTCGTCTGTGAGATATTGCTTAGAATAGGCTGAATTGGGGTTCTGCGGCAGATAGAGAATCTGACAGGGATAGTCGAAGTTACGCCCCCAAATCGCTCCGAGATTCCTAGCCGCATCGCAGATTGGATGGGTGACGAACATGTCGAGGACCAAACGTCCACTGAGTGCCTGTTCGAGATTGGTCTTCATGATTGAACAGAGATACGAACCGAAACGGCCGTCGGACAATCTGGGTTCGACCGTGGCTCCCGCCATCTTCACAGGCAACATACCAGCTGCGTGTGCGAACTCTTCAGGAAAGTATACTTGGAAATGCCCAAGGACCTTGCCTCCACCTTCACGCCAGGCCTTGACAGTTGGCCATGAGGAATCGTCAAGAGTCTCTCGACACAGCCATAGCACCTGATCGATAGATTCGCCCCTCCATCCCTCCAATGTTTGAATTCTCGAATCGCTGCTGAACTGAATGTGCATTTCAGCGCCCATGTCGCTGAATCGCTGTGAAATATGTAGAATTGCTCCCGAACATGTGCACTGGCAAGTCCGTAGCCAGTGTTATGCCGGTATCTTGAAGGGCCACTTGGAGTAAAGGAGGAATATGGACGATGATGTTTGGTGGAAACCTTCCAAGAGAGTTACGATATTACTAGCAATTATCATTGGTATTCTAGGCTTTATTGGA
>DASCSS010000018.1:0-64535 GCA_034399535.1 Candidatus Thalassarchaeaceae archaeon | reverse complement strand
GAAGATCCTCCTGAGCAGATCGTCATCCACCAGCACAGTGGTCCCGGTCATCAGAACGGGGTCCAACCTATCCGTTTCCTCCGCCCCCAGTACTGCTCGATAGGCCGCGACCGCACCTCCAGCATCCTCATCCAGTACGCCCTCAACCAAGGATGTAGCCGAGGTTTTCTCGAAGTCAGTCACTATGACGGCCCTTATTTCTGAGCCGAGTGACTGCATCTCTGCAGACAGGATATCACGTAGGGCATCGTACTTAGCGGAGGCGTAGGCCATCACCCTCCCTACTGGCGAAGCGCAGGCCCTAGCACCATTCTGGGTAATCTGGATTCCGAGCATCCGCAGCTTCTTCTTTGCATCCTCGGCTAGAGAGTGATCCTCCTCGTTCTCAGATCTCATCAGGCCATTCCGGATGTAGCGGTCAAGTATCGTGATCAACGTGTCCATGGTGTTTCCAGCTACTACTAGCTCGGCCGAGGGGTCGGGGACACCCGCAGGAAGCCCCAGTCCTCCCGATGCGAGGTATGCCCTCGCCCCATCTGCTAGTGCAGGATCCCTTCGTCTGAATGAAATCCAGTCCTTGGCCCCGCCTCCGGGAAGTGACAGTCCATCCAGGACTCTGGCGAGCCAGACTTCTAGCTTAGGGGTCCTGTTTTTTCGATTCTCTGGGCCCTTTCTGAGGCTTTTGACCAACTCCTCGAACTCCGCGTCCACATTCGCGATGTAATCCAACTCGCTCGGAGAGGGGCGGACGAAGTATGCCAGGTCCTGGAATGGGGCTAGGTTCCCGTCCCTCACTAGGGCGGGAACCGGAACTTCGTAGTCTACTTCCCCGAATAGGTCGAGGTAGCGATTGGTGGACGACCCGCTCCCTCCTTCCGGCGGAGTTGCAGTTAATCCCAGGACGATTGGGTTTCCGAGGAACTCCCTGGCTTCGATCAGGACCTTCCCCCAGTGCTCCATTAGGTGATGGCACTCGTCGAGAACGATCAGTCCGATTCCTGCATTGGAGAGTCTCGTCAGATTGTCCTTCGCCGACTCATGAAGGACTCCGAGAGCCTCCCCATGCTCGGATAGAGAGTCCCTGGCCTTCTTCAGGTAGTGACTCATCCTGTCCGAGTGGTAGTTTGGGTTCTTCTCCTCCAGATCAGTGATCCAGGACAGCGCACTCTTCCTGTCGTCGGCTTCAACCGAACCCTCATGGCTCATCGTCATCAGGTCGGAGATCCACAACTCCATGGCGGATTCGTCGAGATCTTCCCCCCCTCTTTGGGGGAGGGTCACCGATTGGTACGTCAGAGACGTCAGGATTCCCGGGCTCTTGGGGTCGGTTCCGATATCCCCCTCCCTGCCATCAAGATGGAACAGCTCCTTTGCCCTCTCCACCCATTGGGCCTGGATAGCAGAGTTGGGGCTTAGCACTAGGGTTGGCACCCTAATCAGATCGGACCAGACGAAAAGGCCGAGGACCGTCTTTCCCGAACCAGGGGGTGCTACGATGAGAAGCTCCTTGGAGCCCGAAGCCAGCTCACTCTTGATCACGCTGGAGGATGCTACTTGTGAGGGCCGGAGAGTCCCAGAGAAGCCTATGTTTCCGAAGTCATCGCCCATGTGCCCATTCAGTCCTGACGACTTCCGTGGTTCACTATTTCCCCGGACAGCGCTGTTCCCGCATCAACCTCTGCCCCCATCCCCACCAGGCAACCTTCGATATTGCATCCGGGTCCAATCATGGCTCCTTCCATGATCACCGAGTCACGTATCACAGTTCCTTCGCCAATCCTTGCAAGGCCTCCGACGGAGCTACTGCTGACATCTCCTGAGTTGCTGGAGCCGTCTCCGAACCACGAGTCTCCGATCACTGACCCACTTGCGAACCTGCCTCTCGAGATGCACACTTGAGTTGCCTCGATGAATGACTCCTTTGTCCCTGCATCGACGAACCATCCCTCGAACGGGAATCCATTCAGCCCACCCGTTGCCGCTAGGTCCTCGTAGACGTCTCGCTCGATGCTATGGGCGCCATCCGGCATCAGCTTGAAAATCTCCGGTTCGAGAATGTATGTCCCCGCGTTAATCAGATTGGAGTAGGCTTCCTCCTTCGGGGGTTTCTCTTGGAACCTCCTAATCTTCCCTGTTTTTGGGTTGTAGTCCGCTACACCGAACCTCGAGGGGTCCTCCACCTCCCAAAGCGAGATTGTCGCAATCCCACCGTTGCTTTGGTGGAATTCGAGCATCTCCCCGACTCTGAGGCTAGTAATCAGGTCCCCGTTGATCACGCAGAAAGCCTCACCGGACAGGTGCTCTTTGCAGTTCTCAATAGCCCCACCGGTGCCCAGGGGCTCGCGCTCCTCGACGATTACCACATCGTATGGGAGGTCGATTCCGGAGAAGTGTGCCCTCATCTTGTCGATTCCAAATCCGGATGCGATTAGTACCCTGTCCACTAGGGATTCGGGCAGAACGGCAACAACGTGCTCGATCATCGCCCTGTCGAGTATCGGTAGCAAGGGCTTGGGGACCCCTTCCGTCAATGGACGTAGCCTAGTGCCGAATCCCCCGGCTAGAACAACTACGTCCATGATATTCCCAACAAGCGGGAGCCTTTCATCGCTTCGCGGGATTACTTCAGGAAATGCTTGGCCGCATCGTTCAAGGGCACGTTGGCAGTGGGTAGGTCATGAACATCCACGAGTACCAGGCAAAGGCTCTATTCAGGGAGTCGGGAGTACGTGTTCAAGACGGAGTCCACTGCACCAGCGTTGAAGACGCTCTGGCTGCCTACGATTCCCTAGGCTCCGAAATCGTCGCCGTGAAGAGCCAGATTCACGCAGGTGGCAGGGGGAAGGGAAAATTGTATTGCCCTAGTTCCGGAGACCTGATAATGGAAGGTGGCGTAAAGGTAGCCTTCTCACGTGAACAGGTGGAGGAATTCGCCTCTAACATCCTAGGACACAGGCTGGTAACTAAGCAAACTGGGACATCCGGAAAGATGGTGAGCAACCTGTACGTAGAGACGGGATGTGATATAGAACACGAGTACTACCTGGCAATCCTCGTGGACAGAGAGACTGGTACCGTGCTAATCATGGCCTCTACTGAAGGAGGGGTCGATATCGAAGAGGTCGCCGAGACAAATCCCAATGCCATCCACAAGGCATGGGTGGACCCACTCAAAGGCCTTAGTCCACAGAGCGTGCAGTCGATGGCTAGCTCTCTGGGACTATCCGACTCATCTCACGAGTCATTCGTTGAGATGATATCGAAACTGGTGGAAATATTCATCGAAAAGGACTGCTCTATGATGGAAATCAACCCCCTGGTAAGGACCGGAGAGGGCACCATGGTGGCCCTTGACGCGAAGGTAAGCTTCGACGACAACGCCTCCATGCGTCATCCATGGAGGGATGAACTCAGGGACATTTCAGAGGAGTCGGAGGTGGAGGTCAGAGCCCATGAACACGGACTCTCCTACGTCGATCTGGACGGTAACATCGGTTGTCTGGTAAACGGTGCCGGACTCGCAATGGCCACCATGGACGTCATCAAGCTATACGGCGGAGAGCCGGCAAATTTCCTGGACATTGGAGGTGGGGCCGACAGCGAATCGATCACCGCTGCCTTTGGAATCATCCTTGAGGATCCGAGTCTCGAAGGAATCCTCGTCAACATTTTCGGTGGGATAATCAGATGCGACATGGTCGCCCACAGCATCATAGCGGCATCCGAGAAAACGGGCCTGCAAGTCCCACTGGTCGTTCGCTTCTCAGGAACCAATCACGAGGCGGGACGACGAGTACTAGAGCAGAGTGACTTGGGAGTCATCACGGTTAGCAATCTGGCTGAGGCAGGCGAGGCTATCGTACGAGTAATCGGGGGTGGCTAAGCATGGCCATCTGGATCAACGATGAGACCAAGGTGCTAGTCCAGGGGATCACTGGTAGCCAAGGCACCTTCCACTCAACACGGATGGTCGAGTATGGTACCAACATAGTCGGAGGAGTCACTCCCGGGAAGGGCGGACAGACCGTGTCACTTCCAGGCAGGGAAGTACCAGTCTTCGACTCCATGTCCGAAGCGATTGCAAGCACCGGGGCATCGGCGAGTGTGATTTACGTACCAGCGAGGTTCGCTGCACCAGCGATTATCGAGGCATCCGACGCATTTCACGAAAACAACGGAGGGGGTTTGATCATTTGCATAACTGAGGGAATCCCCATCCTTGACATGGTTAGGGTAGTCGCCCACATCGGTCAGAAGCCCGGTGTGCGGTTAATCGGACCAAACTGCCCAGGAATCATCAGTCCCGGTGACGAAGGAGGTTGCAAGATCGGAATTATGCCAGGATACATCCATTCAAAGGGGCGCATCGGAATCATCTCTAAGTCCGGAACGCTCACCTACGAAGCTGTCGCTCAGACAATGAGCGTAGGCGAGGGCCAGACAACCTGCGTCGGCATAGGGGGCGATCCAGTCAACGGAACCGGGTTCATCGACTGCTTAGCAGCCTTCGAAGAGGACCCTGAGACCGAGGCTGTAGTTATGATTGGGGAGATAGGTGGTACTGCCGAGGAGGAAGCCGCGATGTGGGCTAAATCGCACTTCTCAAAACCCCTCGTTGGGTTCGTAGCCGGAGCAACCGCTCCCCCTGGGAAGCGGATGGGTCACGCGGGGGCCATCATCTCCGGTGGAAAGGGCACAGCAGCGGAAAAGTTCGCAGCATTCGAGGATGCGGGGATTCACATTGCCAGGGATCCGTCAAAGATCGGCGAGGCACTACTGAAGGCATTGGTGGAAGCAGGACTCCGAGAGTCTTAGGAGTGTGACCATTCAGCAGGGTCTAGGTGGTTGCACAGTGTCCAAAATTCTCAACTCCAGACTAGACTCAATTCTGGAGGGCACTTCCCGCTCGTTCTACCTGTCCTTGAAGCAACTACCATCCGCAATTCGCCCCCAAATCAGCCTTCTCTACCTCCTAGCACGGACCTCCGACACCATTGCCGACTCAACTCAGGGATCATTGGAAACGAGTCTAGGGGCTCTTAGGAAATTCGGGGAATTTGCCCAAGGTCGCTCTGCCGAGCCTCCCGAACTTGGCGAACTGGCGGCGATCCAGGATCTCGAATCGGAGGGGGATCTATTGAGGAATGCCGAGGGAGTAGTGGGGGCCCTATCCGACTTCTCAGAATCCGATCAGACGCACATACTCTGTTGCCTAGAAATCATCATCAGTGGCCAGACTCTGGACTTGGAACGCTTTTCCGGAACCGTGGATGAAATAGTGCCACTTTCCGATGATGCTGAATTGGACGACTATGCATACAGGGTAGCCGGTAGCGTGGGGGAGTTCTGGACACGAATGGCCCTCGAACACATTTTCCAGGTTTCGCCAAGTGAAGAGTCAGAGCTCTTCGAAAAGGGCATCAGGTTTGGCAAGGCCCTACAGATGATCAACATCCTCAGGGACATACCAGCAGATCTACGTGCTGGAAGGTGCTACATTCCCCGGACATCCCTGAGCGAGCATGGAATGGAGCCATCTGACTTGACTGAACAAAGCAACATTGACCGATTCAGGCCCCTATATGATCGCTATCTGGATTTGACCGATTCACATCTGGAGGCT
Source organism: Candidatus Thalassarchaeaceae archaeon (assembly GCA_034399535.1). Classification (GTDB taxonomy): domain Archaea; phylum Thermoplasmatota; class Poseidoniia; order Poseidoniales; family Thalassarchaeaceae; genus UBA36. Next base: position 58,912 of record DASCSS010000018.1, on the reverse strand, counting down.
GCCGTACAGTACATCGGAATGATCCCGCATGGGCAATTCAGGCTACGTGGTTCCTGCATGTTGCCTGTGGTGATTGGGAAGCAAACCATCTCACTGTTGAGGGAGGGAAACGTTCTCGACTCTTCTAGCCGAATCAAGATACAAAGATCAGATATCGAGAAGGTCGTTAGCCGAGTGATCATGGCCGTTCCCTTCCCCGGCCGAAGTCAGAAGCTCCTGGAAGACGGATAAACGGCCTACTACTCGCCACATTCTAATGTGTGCGAATACGAAGTCCAACACAGACGAAATTGGGAGATATTCAAGTGGGCTGCGTGGCCGCCCGATTTGGGAGTGGGATGGCTCAGCCGCAGGAATCCGAAATCGAATCCGCTTACTTAGCGGAGCCCGCCCTTCATCTTGAAGGGGGAATCCAGGATTCCGAACAGCCCATTGACCTTATCAGGGCAACGGTGGACATTACCAAGGAGGCAGCCCATGCCATTAGCATAACTGCCCTAGAGGCAGTCAGGGAGGGGGCCCTCTTCATGGGGGTAATTGGATCCCGAGGCGAACTAGTTGACCCCTTCAGACATATTGATGCTGCGATATGGACCGAGCCCGAGGTCCCACGGCACATGATCGAAACATCCTATGACTTCTGCGAGGAGCTGACTCGCAGAGAAGCCGGCAATTTCTACCACTCTTTCAAGTACCTCCCAGAGGAGAAGAGACGCTCAATAATGGCTTACTACGCATTCTGCAGGAGGGCCGATGACATCGCAGACGGGGATTTTAATGATGTATTCCCCGGTGGTTCCGAAGACGACCCTGAGTCAATCCAGTACAGGTCTTCCATAGAGAGGCTAAGTCCCGGGGGACCGGTTCTCGATAGGTCAACCTACAACGAGAAGATGTCACAGTTGTTCTACTACCGCAAGAAGCTGTCCACGGCCTATGGGGACATCACCTCAACAGACCCCATCTTCATAGCTCTCAAGGATACCGTGAGGAGGCACGGAATTCCGCGTCAATTGCTAGACGACATGATCAGCGGCATGGAGAACGACTTCCATAAGAATCGCTACCAAACGTTCGAAGAGCTATACTCGTACTGTTACCGTGTCGCTTCAACGGTCGGCCTGGTGTGCATCGAAATTTACGACTACGACAACCTCCGTACAAGGGAGTATGCAGAATCATGGGGGATCTTCATGCAACTCATAAACATAATTCGCGATGTTGCCGAGGACGCCGAGAGGGATCGAATCTATCTCCCAATGGAGGACCTTGCTCGTTGGGGAGTCACCGAGGACGATATTAAGAGCGGCAAGGAATTGCTGAATCACCCTGGATGGGCGCCGTTCGTGAAGGAGTACTTGGAACGCGCCGATGGCTACAGGATGCGGGCCTTCAAGGTCCTACCTCATCTGGACAAGTCATCCAGATACTCCCCCGCGGCTATGGCATCATTCTACCAGTCCATTATGAAGAAGATCATCAAGAGGGACGGAGACGTTTTCACAGAAAGGGTACAACTCTCGAAAACAGAGAAGATGCTACTTGCAGCATACGTGTACGTGAGGTACAGGTTCATTGGACTCTGAGGGGAAAAGCGGACGCCATGCGCGCTCCGCACGGAAGATGTATTGAGAGAAAGTCAAGGGGATGCAAGTAATGAGGGTCGCAGTACTGCTCGAGGAAAGGTGCAAGCCGAACAGTAATGCCTTCGCCTATCTCCAAAAATACGCTGCAATGTGCGAGCGAGAGTGCATCCAAGTCGAAGGCAACAAAGTAAAGATTCTCGAGACGGCTTGCCCGGTGTGCCTGACACGCGCCAAGCACTGTCCCGACGACGCAGTCAAAATCATCAATCTTCCAGAAGAGCTAGACACTGATAGGACCCATTGTTTTGGTGAGAATGGATTCCGGCTCTTCAGACTCCCTTCTCCACGAGAGGAACAGGTCGTCGGAATTCTAGGGCCCAATGGGATAGGAAAGTCCACCGCGATCAACATCTTGTCAGGAACCATCAGGCCAAATCTAGGTGACTGGGAGAACCCCCTTCCAGAGTGGGATGACGTCATCACCACCTTCCCCCGAGGGGAGCTCCGCGACTATCTTAGCCTAATTGCTAACGAGGGAGTCAGCATCGCGGTCAAACCTCAGTACATCGACAACCTACCCAAGATTTTCGATGGGGAGGTCAGAGAACTGCTCGAAAGAGTTGATGACCGAGATGAGATGGGGGTCTTTGCGGAAACTCTCGACATCGAGCACATCCTGCCTCGGAAGCTCGGGGGTCTGTCAGGGGGGGAGCTTCAGAGGGTAGCTATTTGCGCAACTCTGCTAAAGGAGGCCGATGTCTACTTCTTCGACGAACCCTCTTCTTACTTGGACATCTACGAGAGAATGCGAATGGTCAGCATCGTCCAGGACTTGGCTGCCAAGGGAAAGAGGGTCCTCGTAGTGGAGCACGATTTGGCCATATTGGACGTACTTTGCGATCTAATCCACGTAATCTATGGGGAGCGGGCTGCTTACGGGATTTTCACACCACCCAGATCAACCAGAGCAGCGATTAATGCTTACTTGCAAGGCTTCTTGCCTGAAGAGAACGTTAGAATCAGGGATAAACCCATCCAATTTCTCAGGGCTAGGGATAGGGGAGAGGAGGTTGGGATGGCCATTCTCAGATGGGGAGACATGGAGAAGAAACTAGGTGATTTCCAACTTTCAACAGGGGAAGGACAAGTCAGAAGTGCCGAAGTCGTGGGGATAGTGGGACCTAACTCAACTGGTAAGACCACGATGGTCAGGATTTTTGCAGGAGAGATGGAACCGGATCAAGGCTGGTGTACAATGGACTCAGTGGTGTCTTACAAGCCCCAACATGTCAGTACCGATTTCGAGGGGACCGTGATGGAATGGTTGGACACAGAGATAGGCATTGATTGGCGTTCTGGTGAGTTCCGAACCCAAGTCATCAGGGCGCTGCAGGTTGATCAGTTATTGGAGCTAGAGGCAAAGAAGCTCTCCGGCGGCGAATTGCAAGCCGTCAGCATTGCAATTTGTCTGGGCAAGGAGGCGGACTTGTACTTGTTCGACGAGCCCAGTGCTCATTTGGATGCAAACGCACGCATGGAGGCAGCGAAGGCAATCAGGAGAACAATGGAGAGCAACGAGAAGGCTGCAATGGTGATTGACCACGACACCTACTTCATCGACATAGTTAGCGATTCGCTACTGGTTTTCCAAGGAGAGGGTGGTAAGGCAGGTCACGCTGTCGGTCCACTGCCACTTCGGAGGGGGATGAACCTATTCCTGTCCGATGTGGGAGTCACATTCCGGCGAGACATTGAGTCTCATAGGCCAAGGATAAACAAGCCATCTAGTAGGAAGGACCGTGAGCAGCGCGCGTCTGGCGAATACTTCTACTCGAGCTAATGGGACCATTGGATTCATGAGTAACGATTCTTGCCCAAGCACGTGACAGAAGAGACTTCGGAAGGAGAACCAGAGGATGATACGGATCCTGAAGCCGACGAAGGTCAGAGTTTGGAGGCGATCGAGAAGGAGCTACAGTATGCCAAGGCCGAGATAGCCAATATCAGGCAACGCTCTGCAAGGGACAGATCCGATCTCATCAAGTATGGCGGAGCTTCCCTAGCCAGGCGCCTGATTCCAATGATCGACGGTCTTTCAAAGGCCGTCGAAACCGTAGAAGATAGCAATTCTGCTTCGGTCATCGAGGGAGTCAGGATGACCCTGGAAGGCATCAGAACAGCCATGGCATCCGAGGGAATCGTCCAGATAGAGGCCCTAGGCGAGGAATTCGACCCAACTCGCATGGAGGCCATAGCCACCGTGCCTTGCCCCGAAGGCGCCCTCCCGGACAGTGTAATAGAAGTCATCGAGCAGGGTTTCCAGATGCACGACAGGGTACTTAGGGCCGCTCGGGTCGTCGTCGCCGAAGGTGACTCATGACGGACCGTACCAAGGTCATAGCAGCAGTTGGTATGTCTCTGGCCTATTTGTTGACGGTCTCCACCATTTACATCCTCGCGCCGGACCGATTGATTGAACCGGAGCAGTTCCCCGAGAAATGTCCCGAAGATTCGCGGAATTGCTCAATGATCGGCCCTAATTCCTACAGAAGCGAGGGCCTCACTGAGTTAAGATTCAACTCTAGCCTTGATTCCGTAATGTCCCAGGCATCGTCATGGGTGAGCTCTGAGCACGGGACGACAACTCTAATGGAATGGCCCGCCCAATCGCATTTCGTCTTCCGAAGCCTCTTCTTTAGATTCCCCGACGACTTCGTAATCAAGGGATTCTGCGATCAGGGTGACGCTGTAATCCATGTTTACTCCGAGTCCAGGCTCGGCATTTCGGACTTGGGCGTGAACACGGAGCGCGTCCAACGCTTCGCAGAGCACATGTATAACATCGAAATGCCTACATTAGAGTGCGAAGAGCGATAATCCGGGTCCCACTTGTCCGGAGTAATTGATTCTGATATTCGTAAGGCACACACTCTGCCCTCGGAATACTACACCAGCGAGTCTAAACTCAATGAAATTAGGGCGAGTTTCTTGAACTATTGGCACTTTGCAGCCCATCGAAGCCAACTAGTCGATTCGACAGTTGTCACTTTGCCACACATCGAGGAATTATTGGGGGAGCCAATGATTCTTACATCAGCCGACGAGATAAGGTGTCTTTCCAACGTTTGCACGCACAGGGGAATGCTAATCGCAAACCAAGAATGCGCTACGACAACCCTGCAATGCCCATATCACGGACGTACCTTCGATCTGGATGGATGCCTCAAGTCAATGCCCGAGTTCGATGGTGTCGAGGGGTTTCCCAGTGAATCCGACAATCTCCGCCAATTCCCCATCATGGAGTGGAAAGGGATTGTTTTCTCAGGAACGAAACCCTCGAAAATTGGGCCTTGGATCGAAGAGCTGGAGAAAAGATTGGGCTGGATGTCCATCCTTTCCTTAGAGCACGACCAGACTCGGCACCGGAGCTACGAAATCAATGCAAACTGGGCACTCTACGTAGACAACTACCTGGAGGGCTTCCACATCCCATTTGTTCACAAAGACCTTCATGGGGTTCTTGATTATGACAGCTATCGAACAGAACTATTCGAAGGAGGGGTACTGCAAATCGGTATTGCAAGTGAAAACGAGCCTTCTTTTGACCTCCCAGAAGACTCCCCGGACTTTGGAAGTGAAGTGGCGGCCTACTACTATTGGCTCTTTCCTGGTCTGATGCTAAACTTCTACCCATGGGGCCTCTCTGTCAATCTAGTAGTCCCGATATCAGCCGATAGGACCAGGATCGTTTACCACGGTTTCGTTGGCGACAAATCGTTGCTGGGCGTGGGAGCTGGAGGTGACCTAGACAAGGTAGAAGAGGAAGATCAAGAGATAGTTGAGGCCACTCAGCGAGGAGTCTCCTCCGGAAGCTACGATCGCGGACGCTATTCCCCAGAGAGAGAATCTGGCGTGCATCACTTCCACTCACTTCTTTGTTCGCAGGAAGAAATTCATAACTAATTAGAGCCTCACGAGCACGATGGGCGGTACGGCTAGAACAATTATTGCGGTATTATTAGTCGTCTCGATGCTACTTGCAGGGTGCAGTGGTGGTGATTCAGACCAAATTCCGGTGGACATCCAGGGCTGCACAGATCAAAACGCCACGAATTTCAATTCCGAGGCCACTGTCTCCGATGACTCCTGCGAGTACTCCGAAGAGGCAGAGGAGCAAGAGAAAGTCTCATTCCCCAACAATGAGGTCTGCGATAACACGAATCCAGACCACTGTCTGCTTCCATTTCCATCAAGTGCGTTCCTTGTGGACGACTCCTCCACATCAACCGGATTCAGGGTGAACATCGCCGGAGCTGCAATCCCAGACTCTGCTTCGGCACCCTCCGAGGAGTTCGGAACGATCAACTCACGAGATGGCCACTCTCCCGCTTCGCAGATTTTCACTACTTTCAGTGCCGTCCCCGAGACCTCCCACATGGCCACACAAGACAACATTCCCCTTTCCCTAAATGATGATCATGGAAGCATCCTGTTGAATATGGACACGGGTCAAAAGGTAGAGCATTGGGTTGAGGTCTCCGCGAGAACTCAGGATGGAGAGCCCACCCTAGTGCATCTCCGTTCAATAAGTGGTCTCGACCACAATGCCCAGTATGCTGTTGCTTTCAGGGGGCTAGAGGATCAGGATGGAAATGAAATCCAGCCTTTCGATGCCTTCAGGGCTCTTCGTGATGGGAATGGAACCGACTCAACGCAGATTGAGAACAGCCGTGCTGGCTACGAAGGGATGTTCTCCTCTCTTGCCGATGCGGGCTTCGAAAGAACAACCATACAATCAGCATGGTGGTTCCATACGGCTTCCACCCAGTCTCTGACTGAAGACATCGTGGCAATGCGCAACGATGCAAGCCAACGTCTAGGGGCGGATGGAATTGGCTGCAATGTAACAGCGGTCGAGGAGAACTATGGGAATGACAACTCAACATTGAGGAGAATTAGCGGAACCATCACCACGCCTCACTACCTAGAGGCAGTATTCCCGCCCACCCCAATGAATAGGGACGAAGCCGGTTCACCCGTGTTCAACTTCAACACCGAGGTAGTTTTCACACTGGCAATACCGCAGTCAGCCGCTGATTCCGGAGAACCAGTCCCACTTGTGCTCCTGGGCCACGGATTTTTGGGAGATGGCAGGGGGATGGTTTCAAGCTTCAGAGGCTGGGCAAACGAGACGGGCTTCGCTGCCATGGGGACCGATTTCAAGGGATGGAGCTCTGACGGAGATTTCGATGCAGTGACATTCGGTCTGATGAATGTTAACTACCTCCAACACCAAGCTGAGCGACTACAGCAGTCGATAATCAACAACCTTGCATTGGTGAAGACGATTCGTGGGATTTGCTCGGACCTGCCCGAGTTCTATTACGGCGGAGTAAATCTGATTGATTCTAGTAATGTGGACTACATGGGAGTTTCATTGGGCGGAATCAGGGGCCCCTCAATGCTCTCCTTAATCCCTGAGATTGATCGTGGTGTCCTCTGGGTCGCGGGCTCGTCTTTCAGCTTCATCGCCGAACGGTCCACACAGTACACCCAGTTCGAGCAACTATTCGCCTCCCCCCTAGCGTACACCTCCACCATGGATCGCTCTATTCTTCTTTCCCTCATGCAGTCGATGTGGGACACAACCGAGGCCGAGACATACCTCCCGTTCAGAGATGGGGGGCTAGACGGAGAACTGCACCCATTCGAACTTCTGTACATAATCTCGATTAATGATGCCCAGGTTACCACCCTCTCTGCAGATCGGGCTTCCAGGACGTCAGGAATCCCCGTCTCAGGCAATTCAACCTACCTTCCACACGGTCTCTCCATCTCTACCCTCCCAGCGACGGGTTCCGCGGTTGTGTACTTTGATGGGCAATTCCCAGCTGTCCCATCCGGGAACATCCAAGGCCCAATGGAGTACCATTCGCTTGCCCACAATCAGGTATTGGGCCATGACTCCGCTGTAGAACTGGCCAATGACTATCTCCTCACAGGGGTGATCTCTGACACGTGCTCAGGGAAGTGCTACTTCGAAGGGACATGGTAGGCGGACATACTCACTTCTCTGACTTCTCACCATCGGACCAGTCGTAAATCCCCTTCCCGGACTTCTTCCCCAGAAATCCCTCTTCAACAAGTTCGTCAAGTAGGGGATGGGGCCTGTAAGAGTCGTCGTCGAAGGCATCGGCCAGACTGTTTAGGATGTCCCTCCGGATATCTAGTCCGACTAGGTCGGACAATTCCAACGGCCCCATTGGATGCCTGTAACCCAGACGCATGGCTGTATCGATGTCACTGGCAGACGCTACTCCCTCGGCGAGCATCCTGATTGCTTCGTTCCCAAGAACCACGCCCAATCGGCTCGTCGCGAAGCCTGGAGAATCGCGAACCAGAATACTGGTCTTTCCCATCTCTTCGCCCACCAGATTAGCGATCCTAATAGTATCTTGAGAAATCGCGTCATGCCTAACAATCTCGAGCAATGGCATCAGGGGGACTGGATTGAAGAAGTGCATCCCTATTACCCGTTCGGGGCATTCGGTCGCAGAGGCAATCTCCGAGATTGGGATGCCAGAAGTATTAGTGGCCAGAACCGAATGTCCTGGGGCCATCCTCCCCAATTCTCCGAAAATCGACCTCTTCAGATCTATCTTTTCGGGGACAGCCTCAATGACCAGATCCACTCCCTGAACTGCATCTCCCAATGCAATACAACTTCGTAGATTGGATGCCCAGGACTCCTTCTGCTCGGGGGTCGTCTTGCCTCGATATATTCCCCGGTCCCAGAATGCTTCGATCGACCCCATCCCCTTTTCTAGGGAATCGGGATATACATCGAACAGACGAGTATCCCATCCTGTTTGGGCGCATACCTGTGCGATTCCCGCTCCCATCGTACCGGCCCCTATTACGGCTACAGAGTCTATTGCCATGTGCAGCCGAGCATAGGGCGGGAAATAAGCCGTGCTCAAGGTTCGCGTCCGTACGAAGCGAGCGCGGCTTGGAACAACCTCTGCCTAGGGACATCGTGCTCCAAGAAGCAGGTGAATGGCGCCACGTCCTTCAGCAGCTCAATTGCTGTAATGTATGCACCGTAGATGAAAGGGTCTACTTGCTCTGTAGGGGGAATCTCGATTCCCAACTTAGAGAGTCCCTTCCTGCTGTCTTCGTCCCAAATCGAGTATGTGTGGTGTGTGAAGTGCAGATATGCTGACAGTCTCCGGATGTCCGACCTAGCACTCTCTGACAGACTCTCAACCAGTAGTGTGTCCGGATAGCGAATTGCGTAAAGGGAAAGTAGAACCTCCCTCTGGGTTTCCTCTCTCCACTTCCTTCCCTCTAGACCCATCCAATCATCGATCATATCCAGCATCTCGGGAGTGTACGGTCTCTTTACCGTGTAGAGTAACTTCTCGTAGGCCGATGCATCTCCCTCATCTGAGTGATGATGTCGATGGAAGAAGTCAGTAAGCATCTCGAAAAAGGGACGGCAACGTTCCTTGTCGAATGCTAAGAGTGAAACATGTTGCATGGAGGGAACCTCCTTCTCGGGCTACTCGCCCTTCCATTCTCTGTACTGAATCCATTCTTGCTGCATGTACTCATTCATCAAGCGCTCCTCGTCTTCATCGGTAGGTAGCATTTCTGCGAGGTATCCCCCCCAATCTTCGTCGCTGCCTTCGAATGGGGCTCCCTCAACTGTGAACCTCTTGCCTGCGTACTTGCCTATCCCTCTTCGAAATTTGTCAGATGGGATGTAAAGCTCTGGTTCGCCCTCATTCCTGGCTTGGCTGATTCTCCGCATCTCTTCACGGAGCTCCTGGAAGTATAGCTCCCTACTGGCTTCATTGAGGTGTTCCCTGTCCGCTTCGGTACCAGCCTCTCTCTCGTCGTACCTCCCCTTGATTCCGTAAACGTATGCCCACTGGGCGCTCGTTGAGTCATCAGTACCGAATAGATCTAGCCCCGTGCTAACCCACTTGTTGACATATTTCTGAATCAGAGCGCAAGGTATCACTCCCTGCCTCACTATCCTCCTGAGGCCATTGGCACCTGTTCCGAGGTGGAACGATTCCTCTTTCAGCATGGGTCCCATACTAGCAGCAAGGGGTTTGAATGAGGACGTGCTCAGCATCTTCAGTTGGTACTTTCCATCTCTGTCAATGAAATGAGTGAACATGAAGAAGTCTAACCAGTGATCAATTGGCTCATTAAATGAACCGAGTATCCTCGTTCCTTCCTGGGCATTCCTCTCTAGCAGCTTTGCTGCCTCTCTCACTCCCTGTTCCCCGAAGAATGTGCACAGTAGGTAAGCCATTTGCCAGCCGTGCCTCTGCTCTTCGCACATTATTCGTAATGCTGACTTCTTGTCGTATTCCGTGGGTGCAGTATCTAGCAGGTGATTTTGCTGCTCAACACTGGCGAACTCGGTGTCCCCTTGTACGCTAACCATGCTGATGATGGCGTCTCTGATATTCTGTTGAGGAATCTGCATCCTCCTGTCCCACTTTGGCATTCCCTCAAAATCTCCGAACTCAATCGAGCTCCCAGCTGTGTCCCAGTCGAACTTGATATCAAACCTGTAGTCCCCAAGCCAAGATGGGTCAAAACCAATTCTAGTCTGCCAATCGTTGAACTCATCTATCCATACTTCAAAGTTAGTTGGATAGTTCTGAACTACTTCTCCTTCTGTCATATTCTTTCCACCCCTCTGCACTATATTAATCACTCTTTGAACCATTTCTCCTATTGATAATGTCAGTCTTTCGGGCTCCTTCTCCTGACGTCACCAAGGTACTCGTGAACAATATGATTCTCAATCAGTTGAATCATTTCACAGAGGGTTGATTTAGACACCCCGGAAATCTTCGCAAGCCGGGTAAGAGTAACTTTTCGAGGCGTGTCGTAGAATCCATGATTTATGGCTAGATCGAAAACTTCCCTCTGTCTAACTGTCAGTAAACGTTCAGAAACCTCCTTTGTCAGGGAGTGAATTTTGTGAGGCAGGCCGCTTTTTTTTAGTTGTGATACTAATTTTATTACGTGTTCTCTGTCTGTGGAAAACTCCCACTCAACCCAACCATCACTCACCGAAAATGGCGTTTGCGGGACAACTTCTGATTCGATCAGAGGACGGACGAAACCCCCTCCACCCTTGGCCACGACAATGCTAAATTCTACGCAGTCCTCATTCCCGCCAAAGAAAGAGATCGACTCGACCCCTCGGTGTTTTTCTAGAATTGCTCTGAATCCCGCCAACTCTTCTCCATAGGCCCTTCCTATTGCCGAACCGCGCCCCTTTGGCAGAGGCATATGCTCATCGATAGTGATCTTTGCATGAGGGAACTCTCTGGTAGAGTCACCTGCCCAGTGATTTTCCGGTAATCGAACCGAAATCAGTATGTGTTGCATCTCAGTATCCCATTGTTTCGTCCACATGGACTTATTCAATCCATCCCCTCCAGTATTCTGAAGGTACCAGATAATAAGTTACACAATTGCCAAGTTCCAAATGAGCCATCTGCGATTAATCGAGAGCCTGTCACCGTAACCGGACATATCAGGGGCCTCTCGGTCGATTACACTCATCCCGAATATGTTCGGGAACTGATTCTAATTGCAAATCTCTGAAATGGTGTCGTGCATATCTGGCCCCTGATTACTTTCCTACATCTCATTGCGGCTGCCACATGGGTTGGCTCCATGCTCTTCTTCGCTATCGTCCTAGTTCCATATTTTAAGAATCAATATACTCGTCACGAGTATATTGTTTTCCTCAATGACATAGGGGCGAAATTCCGTTGGCTGGGATGGATTTGTCTGTTCACTGTTTCTATTACTGGAATATTACTTTCCGACAAGATCGTTGGATTGGGCTCATTCATCGAACCGAATGGCCATTCAAGTCCACCAGCTAGCATCATAGCATGGAAGATGATTGGAGGGGTCGTGTTATTCTCTTCGGCGGCATTACATGACTTCCATTTTGGCCCCCAGGCTGTGGAATGCATGATTGAGAGGGGAGATTGTGGCATGTCTAGAAAATTACGAAGAAGGGCATCGGTTTTTGCCAGAGCCAATCTAATACTTTCAATCATCATATTTTACCTAGGTGTTACCGTTATCCGTGGACCCATCTTTTGAATTTCATCAGCTAGGAGACTGCTACTTTCTCGTCAGTGGACTAGTGCATCTTTGGAGGGCTATCGAAGTTGTGCTTTGGCGGGGGGGACGAAGTCGACCACTCAAAGGTACTCCCCCTCCATGGATCATCCCCTGCAATCTCTCCGTTGCGCATGCTACTAGTGAAGTTCCAGAAGAAAATTATCTGTGCCAGGAAGACAACAAGGGAACCTATCGTAGAAACTAGTTGCTGATCCCCCCATCCTGCACTTTCTTGATAGACGTAGATTCTTCTTGGCATGTCCCACAAACCAAACAGAGGGATGAACGTGATATTGATCCCTATGAATGTCATCCAGAAGTGCCACCAACCTAGTCCCTCATCCATCAGTCTTCCAAAAATCTTGGGATACCAGTAATATATCCCCCCAAGAGTCATCACGGCGACTGAACCAAGGGTGTAGTGGAAATGAGCTACGAGATAATAGGTTCCTCTGAGTTGGACGTCCATTGCTACACTCGAGAGATATACTCCAGTGATGCCCCCAATTAGGAAAATTCCAATCGCTCCCATCACAAAGGCCAGTGGAAGTTTGCTGAAATCTGGTTTTGATTTGTAGAATGTCGCCAGTAGGCACAGGTAGATCAATCCGAAAGGAACACTGACCAATTCAGTTCCAATCGTCTCAATTTTTCGGAACGTTGGATTGATTCCAGTAATGAACATGTGATGTGCCCACACCAATACGCTGATTATGCACGCAACAACAAGTGACCAGATTATGACATTTCGTCCATACAGGTTTCTCCTCACGAAAGTGGGGACAACTTCCATGGCCATTCCAAGGCCGGGTAGAAGCACAACATATACCTCGGGATGTCCAAAGAACCAGAAAATGTGCAGCCACCATGTCGTCCCATCGATGTCGGGATGGAAGAACAGAGTCCCGAAGAAGCGGTCCCCTACCAACATGAGAACCGCACCAAATAGAGCTGGGAAAATTACCAGCATCAGGATCACTGTGAACAGAATGTTCCAGGTATACATGGGCATTTGGCTAATTTCCATTTCTGGAATCCTGTGCCGGAGTATTGTGACTAAGAAGTTGATTGTCGAACCAGTAACTGAGATAATTAGGAGTACCAATCCTGCACCAGCAAGCGAGACTCCAGAACCTGGCGTGTATTCGATATCGGTCAGGGGCGAATAGAATGTCCATCCAACATCGGCTGCACCTCCAAAGAAGAAACCAGATGCGGCCGTAAGCCCCCCTAGGACCAGAGTCCAGAAAGAAAGTGCATTCAATCTTGGGAATGCCATGTCTCTAGCGCCAATCTGTAGCGGCACGATATAATTAGCGAAGGCAAAGGCCATTGGCGAGACGGCAAAAAGAACCATCACGGCACCATGCATGGTAACTGCTTCATTGTACAATCCACCAGTCATGAACGAGTTTTCCGGAACTACAAGTTGTAACCTGATGAGTACAGAAAGTGCTAGTCCTATGGCCGAGAAAATAATCGAGGCCCATAGGTATAGTAATCCGATGTCTTTGTGATCCGTCGTGGTGAGCCAGTGTTTCAGATCGTCCCTTCCGAAATCCTCCTTTCTCCACAATGTTACTGCGATAATCAGAGTTATCGATAGCAGTGCACCGACAATGACAAACCAGGCAGGTTCATCTATGTCAATTGGCAATCCTGACTGAGCGTTCTGTCCCGCTAATTCAAATTCTTGTATATTCCACGAATCATTCCAATTGGGACTACCATCCCCATCTACAGAGTTCCCAATAACGATGAACGATGCCCATTTGGAATCTGAATCAGGAGCTTTCCACTGAATTTGCCAGGTTCGCTGATCGTTGCCATCTTCCGTATGGGTCGCTTCACCATTCAAGACTTGAATCGAATCGTCGAGCGAGGTCAGAGTTCCCGTATCTACGCGCATATTGAAGCCACCACTATTTATCCCCCCTTCTTCTGGCCCTCCCACAATAGAAATTTCTAGGACATACTCTTCCCCGGCAACGAAGCTCTTGGGAAGCCCTCCGAGTAAGATTTCCACATCGTCGGACGCAACCGGGCCGTGGCAGGAACATCCATTGTGGTATACATCCCCTGTGGTTCCAGTTGGAACTGCGGTTAACTGGGGGACGAATGCCAATGCCAAGGTTACCGCCACGACGAAACATATCGTTCGAAATTTTCTGTAACCAATCATCAGGTAATTCCCCCAGAGTACCACTCCTCGAAGTCATCCTGCTCCATCACCTCTAGATATCCGATCATTAGTGAGTGGTAGTCCCCGCATAGTTCGAAGCAGCGAACTGGATATTCTCCAGTTTCTTCCGCCAGTATCCACCCAATATTTGCCCTACTGGGCAGAGCATCAATTTTGATTCGATGCTCGGGCAAGGCGAACGAGTGGAAAACATCACCACTAGTTACTTCGAAGACGATGGGGACGCCCACAGGTATCTTCAATGGCTCACCACTTGAACTAGTGTAGTTTATTCCATTTGGGTATTGGTAGTCCCAATAGTATTGGTATCCGGTAACTAGTACAGTGAATGAGTCTTCGTTGGTTTCGGGCTCTTCGAAAAAGTCGATTGAGTCGAAAGTTGCATCAGAGAGAACCAGGAGGAAGAATGTAATAACTATCGAAATTGCGAAAGCAACTTTTCCTCTTCCCCTGCTTTCGGGAAATTTCCCAATTATCATTTCATCCAATTCTTCATCGGTAGAAGTCGTTAGTAACCACAGGAAGTAGAAATAAATCGAAAGTCCAATCACAGTTCCAAGGCCCCAATAGAGGGTGAACAAGTCGTCATATACCTCTGCGTGAGCGCCAGTTCCACCAAGCCCCTGTCCCCAATTGAAAATAGCGAGAAAGGTCAATGCCAATATTCCAATGCTCCCTGCAATGACTGCGAACGTTCGTTTGTTCAGATACACTAGATCACCTCTAAGTATACAACCAGGAAAAGCAGAACCCAAACAATGTCAACGAAGTGCCAGTACATTGTTACTGCTCTGAATCCATCATGCCTCTCGACCCCAAACAAATTCCCCTTCTGTAAGGCCAGCAAGGTGGATAATGCAATCAATCCTACGAGAACGTGTAAGCCGTGGAGCCCGGTGAGGGAATAGAAAGCGGTCCCGTAGGCGTGGTCATCCCATAGAAATCCCGTCTCGAAGTATTCGTACAATTGGATAATCAGGAAGGCCAAACCTAGCAAAATGGATCCCATTAACATCTTTATTGAACCCCGGGCATCACCATCTGCGTGCTTCCCTTCGGCATTATGGGCCAGAATTCCGGAAAATAGGAGTATAATCGTGTTGAGCCCTGTCAATTTGACGTCTAGGTCAACTCCGTCTGCAGGCCATGAGCCTCCAACTGCACCATCCCAGCTGACTGTGTGCCAACGCGCCCAGAACCAATAAGCGAAGAAAGATGCGAAGATTATGCATTCAGTAATGATTATCCAAACCATCGCCCAAGACGCATCACCCCATTCGTCTGTACCTGATTTTTTCTGCCGATGTGGCCAGAGCAGAATCTCCTCCCTCAACCAAGAGACAATGGAAATCGCTAGGAGCGGCACCCCGAGAACCGTAAGAGGCCAGACTAGAAGTCCCCCTAGGATCAACGTTATTGCCAATGCCATCATTATTGGCGCTGCACTGTTGTGAACCTCCCCTAGTCCTCCAATCTCATTTCTGGATTTTGCAACCTCATTAGTGTCTTGCGTTATTTCCATCGCACACATAGTGGCCCTCGTTCCTCAGGACAAACGAAACACTATTACCACAACGCCAAACTTGTTCGGGGTTCCCACTTACACCGAACATGTAAGGTGTAATGTAATTCTCTAGCCTTCATGCGTCTCCGAGTCGAAGGTTTGCAATGCAAGAAAGACAGAGATTTCTTCTAATCGCGCCCCTCCTCCTCTCAACGTTCCTAGCAATTTCCCCCATGCTGATTTTTCCTAGTGACGTTACAATTTCTGTAATTTCTGCTGAAGATCTCTCTGAATCGCAGCTCGATGTTCTGAGAGAAATGGATATTGCAAGGACCCCCGCCGACACAAGGGAGGGGAAGGTGGCAATGAATCAAGCGTTCAAACTAGAGAATGGGGAAATTGGAATCGGAGGAACGTGGGAAGGAGAAATGAAATTGGGCGAAGTTTCCCTCCAGTCAAAAGGTTCTAGGGATATTTTTTTCGCCACTCTTAACATTGATGGGGAATGGGACAATGTCATAGTTGCTGGCTCTCAAGGCCTTGACTCTATCTCTTCAATTTATTCTTCTGAAGGAAGATTTTCACTGTTTGGAAAGGTGAATGGAGAATCCCAATTCTCTCCATATTCTTTGAATCATGACAATGGTTGGTCGCCCACTGGGTTCGAAGCACATTTCGACCCCGATGAGGGATGGACAGGAGTCTGGGAGATAGACATCGAACTTCTACCATTAAACTCCGACGTCCTTTGGTGCGGCTTCGTTTGAATCATAATTGCTCAAATGTTTGCTGAATGCCCATGATGAATTCAAGAGTTCCCTTGAGGCATTGTGTCTGGGTAATTCGCCCTATTATTTCTCCATGGAGATCTACCACGTATGCCCTCCTAATACCATCTGCCATCAGTAGACTGAGAACCGAACCTACCGGTAGTCCCATTTCTATGGTCACCAGGGGATAGCTCATGATCTGCCCTACTTCTACTTCGTCTGGATCTAATCCGGGTCTGAAGCATCTTCTCAATAGATCTCTCTCGGTCACCACTCCTTCTGGACGCCCTTCTTTAGTGACAATAATTGACCATACTCCGGCTTTGTGCATGGCTTCCATTGCCTCCGTGACGTTCTTTCGTTCCCCCAAGAATACTACCCTTTGATCCATCATTTTGTCAATCTTGAACTGCAAATCAATCACTCAATCTTCCTTCTTCCTTGACTGAAATTACTCCCGATCTTCCATTGTCCGTTTCACCACAGAAGACTGTACAGTCTACCATTACTTCGCCAGCCCCTGGGATATCAATCCTACAGGATCCCCGGCTTGAGTATGAAAATTCGCCCGTCTGATTGGCAATGAAATCTAATGTTCCTATTTCCCGAGACGAAATATACTGTGAAATTTCATATCCTTCTAAGTGGAAATAGCTAGGGATATAGTGTCCAAAAGTGGATGGAACAAATTCCAGTCTCACGAGATCACCTTCCTCTACTTCAAACCCGTCATTACTCCTGAAGTCAATACCAATAATGTTCCATTCACCACGAACGCATGCTCCTTCCAATTCTACCGATCCTTCGTCGCAACCGAATTTTTCTGACAGTTGGAAGCAGCCGGTGGCTAGTGGAAGGATTGCGACTACCACCATCCACCATGCTGCAACTTTCATTGTCAAACCTCAGTTATCACCATCGTCAAAAACTTCTGGATCCTCATCACCAGTTACGGAAATGATTCCTACGGCACCCTTGTGGAATGCCCGAGTTAGCGAATGGTCAACAAGGATGTAATTCGCAGGGACGTCGAAGGTTACGTCAACAACTACCGCACCCCCAGGAGCCACGAGGACCGTCTGCACACTTTGCAATGGCGCACTTACCAAATCTCCTAAGTTGTACACTTTGTCGAAGATCTCTCCAATCAGGTGGAACGAAGAAACAGTGTTAGGCCCACCAACTCCGAAGTAGATCCTCAATGTTTCACCAACTTCGGCCTGGATAGTGTCCTCTCCGGTGAAGGTTGCGAATTTTCCATTGAATACCACATAAGTCGGCATTTCTTCGAAGAGGGCGTTGTCATCGAACTCCTGGTGACCGGAAGTCCCCGGTCTCCATTTGGTGTAGATGTCCCCTTGCATGACGTAGATTTCTTTGTCTACATCTGGGAGGGGATTTTCGGGTTCAATCAGTATCATCCCGTACATGCCCTTACTGATGTGAGTGGGTACGTCTGGGGTTGCACAGTGGTAAACGAACAGTCCAGAATGCATCGCTTTGAACGAGAACGTCGAGGTAGTTCCTGGGGATGCTTCTGTAGCAGCGGCCCCACCACCCTGCCCGGTAACTGCGTGGAAGTCTACGTTATGGTGCATGGTACTGTCATCACGATTGGAGAAGTGAACAAACACTGTATCCCCCACTCTCGCTCGGAACATAGGTCCAGGAACAGTACCATTGTATGTCCAATAGGTAAACGTAACTCCCTCTTCGATCTCGGCCACTACTTCTACTGCTTCCATGTAGATGTGGACGTCAGCAGGGGCACTCCTTTCAGTGGGTCCCGGCACGTCGAGCGGATCACGGGCAATGTTGGAAACATCAACATCCAATGCAGGGCCAATCTGTGATTCCACACTCTCACTCCATCCCTTGCCAGTACCAACGATAATTTCTCCTTCCATCCCACCTGCTCTATGCCCGGGTACGCTACAGTAGTATGCAAAGGTCCCTTCTGAAGATGCAACGAACGTCAATGAATCCCGTGAGCCTTCCGAAAACAACTGTGCAGTGGCCACGTTGAAGTACTCCACGTAGACATCGTGGAGATTAGCCTCACCCATAATTAGGATAATTGAAACTCTGTCACCGACTTGCACGGATAGATCAGGGTTCACGATCCCATCAATAGCTCCACCCACTCCTATGAATGACATTTCTTCCGCTCTAAGGATAAAAGAAACTTCGTTGTAGCCGACGCATTCATCCCCAACCAGAGAAGTTCCTTCCCCGCAAGCGATACTTTCCCCTCCTCCGGTGCATCCGGCTAGGAATGGGGATCCTACCATAAGTGCAGTCATCAATATTGCAGTTTTCATTCTGTTAGTTAGTTTGGGTTTCATTTTCTCTCACTGTTCCGACTATTGTTGATGCTATTACTCAATTCCAGAACATGTTTGGTGTTCGTAATGACACCAATTCCAAGGTCGCACATGTTCGGCGAAAATGTAAGGTGGCCTTATGGAAAATTGCGATGCAATGACAAAAATAGACTTGCATACAATAAGAATGACGGAGAGAAATGCTGCTGCTGAATATGCCATCAGTCAGGATAACTGGGCTTTCATCGGAGTTAGCAGTGAGGAGGGGAAGGACAACCTTGATTTGGCTTTGAAATTGGAGCGTCTCGGCAAGAACGTGTATTTGGTATGCCCCGAGTGCGGTCTCTGCCCTGAATGTAGCAACCCCATGCCAACCATCTCCGGTCAACCAGTTTTCAAGTCAATTGAGCTCATCAATGAACCCGTGGATGTCATCTGCATCCAGGGAGATATGGATTATTGGTCTCTCACAGATTCCATTTCTCAGAGGATGCAATGGTTCGGAGACATCATGGTGATATGTTCGCCAACCGGATACGAAGACAATAGATGGGTCTCCGAGATGTATGACTTTGGAATCGCCGTTGCCTATCACGACGATATCGCCAAATATTTCGAGAATTGACAAATTGTGGCTACTTGCCTTTGAATCGAGGGGTCTTCTTTCCGACATATGCCGCAATTCCTTCCTTTGCATCTGAGCTCTGGAACAGGTCCGACTGCAGTTCTCGCTCTAGTGCAAGATGGTATTCCAATGGGATTTCCATTCCGCTCTGCACGCTGCGCTTGATATTGCCAATCGCCTTGCTGGCCGCCATTGGAAGGGTGAACTGACTAGCGTAGTCAATCATATCCTGTTGGAACTCATTTAGGCTACCATCCCAAATGTCGTGTACCAGTGACATGTCTCGAGCTTCTTCGAAAGAGAACTTCCTCCCTGTTACCATGATCTCCATGGCCTTGGCCTTGCCAACAAGCCTGGCGAGCCTCGCAGTTCCGCCAGTGCCGGCGAGAACTCCAAGCGAAACCTCGGGAAGTCCGACCTGCCCCGAGTCCTTCCTCGCAATCCTGATGTCTGCCGCCATTGCAATCTCTAGACCTCCACCTACCGCGTGACCGTTGAGTGCCGCAATTACTAGCTTCGGAGTCTGTTCAAGTCTGCTCAGAGTCTCATTAGCATGAAGGCAGAAGAAATACTTGAATCCGGGACTTACCGAGTCTAGCATACTGATGCTGGCCCCGGCGGAGAAGAACTTCTCCCCGTTTCCCGTCAGAACGATGACTGTGACATCATCGTCAAACCTAGCCCTCAGGACTGCCTCGTCTATATCCCTCATCATCTCGTGTGTGTACGTGTTCACGGAGGTCTTACCCTCCGTCCACGGGCTTCCGGAGGAATCTGAGGTCAATTCAATAACGGCAATTCCGTTATCAGTAACTCCGTAGTTCACTAGGTTGTTCTGCATCGGCTCTAGCTTGGGCCAGGATGTCATGTAGATTCGACAGAGTGCCGCCATATCAATCAAACGGAGGTCATCGGTCTATGCCTCTGTCTGCTTGAATGATTCGCCCCCCCCTCCTCGTTGAACGGATTTCCACTCCTCGCCAATCTCTAAGGCCCTGTCGCTTGGATGCCAGTTGTCCCTCGACAGCGAGCGTCTGAAAGGCATCCTCCTGACCTCCCTACCATCTGATAGATTCTTCTTTCTTAACATCCCCATCTTCACAATTGGCCACAGAGTCCTACGCAACAGTCCCGGTTTGTACAGCCATCGCATGAAGTTGAGCCCGTCACCATTGCGCCTCTGATCCCTCATCCAGTGGTTCGCGACCAGTTTGAAGCCTCTGTCCCCCACTCTGTTCATTAGGAATCTGTTGATTGCACTGGCCCTTACTAGAGGGACTAATCTCTTTCGCACGTCGTGCTCATAGTCACACTCCCCTAGAATTGCCTTAGCAGCAATAACCCCACTTGTCACTGCATACCTCATCCCGAATCCCCACATGAAGTCCTGTAGACCACCAGCCTCACCAACGTAGAATCTTCCCTCATGAACATACTTTCCCGGCAATCCAAAGTCGCCCTTTCCGCCAACCCTCTTGATTGGAGCTCTGTCCAAATCGTAGTGACCCTCATACCACGCAATTGTCTCGTTCAGGAATCGTCCGCTCTTACTCTGCTTCCTCCACAGGCAGGTGCAGATCAATCCTATTCCATCGATGATGATCATGTAAGAATATGCTCCAGGGGCGAGTTTGTCATTGAGCTGGAAAACCACAATGTTCGGGTGACTGGTCTCGAAAATCTCTCCGAATGCCACCGCACTGGATTCCTTTGGACCAGCTGCAACAATGTCACACTCTTCTGCTTCCTTCCGAATCCCATAGTGAATGTTCGCACCAGACTCGATTGCCATCCTCTTGAAACCCTGATCTATAGTGTGTTCTGCGGTTCCCCTTTCAACTACTCTGAAGGCAACACCATCTGTTCTTGGTTTTGTGATTTCGTCATCTGGATGAACTAGGTCGATGACTCCAAAGTCGTCAGATTTGAATTCCAATGGATCCAGGCCCCATTCTCGCATCTCATCGAAAAAGTCCACTTCGCTGGTCCAGTTCTCGATTCCTTGGAAATCACCATCAAATCTAGCCCCACTGTCCTCACGGATATCATAGACGTGGACTTCCTTTCCAGATCTTGCGAGAATAGTGGCAGCCGCCAATCCTGACAGTCCCGCCCCAAGGATATGGACCTCATTTCCCATGAATGCCCGACCCTAGGGGTCCGCTTGAACGGTTGGGTCATCAGTCGTCTTCAAGCGGGGTGAGTGTATGGCACATCGTGGTCGTACACGTTCGCATAGAAGAAACCAGGCTCGATCCTGGAGAATTGCGTTGCGAACTCGATGAAGGATGTGGAAGCATTGTTAGCTTTGTTGGGATCACTAGATCAGAGGAGGACGGAGTACGTGTGGAACGTCTCGAGTTTGATGCTTGGGAGGATGCGCTACCGGGAGTTTTGCATTCCATCGCGGAGCAGGCGATCGAAGAGTTCGGAATTCGCTCGATAGTGATCGCCCATAGAATCGGCGCAGTCCCTGCCGGGGAACCGATAGTCTGTATCCATGTCGGTTCCACTCACAGAAAGCAGGGCTTCTCGGCCTGCTCTTGGTTGATTACGGAGCTGAAGAATCAAGCACCCCTCTGGAAAAAAGAGGTACGCGAAGATGGTACGATTTGGAAATCCGGATTAGGTTAGGCTGTAGAATCCATTGCCTTGATGGTATCAGAGACCGCTTCCGGGACATTCGATGCAATTCCCTCAATCATCATCCACCCATGCCCCTTTACGCCATCCCCAACCATCCTGATTCCTTCTATGCCTACATCCGATGGAAGCTCTGCTCCCATCGGGGCTCTATTGCAGGGCCAGTTTCTGTGATAAGTATGGACACACAGCTCTTCTCCGTGATCAGATAGCCATGGTATTGAATCGTATAGTTCGTCTCGGCCCTTGGAAATCTCGGACTTGACGGTCGGGTCGGGGACGTACTGGTGTGTGATCATCATGTGCCTTCCCTCTGGGGCCAGGGAAGGCTCGCTGAACGTGGGTATGATGTAACCACCCACTCTATCCATGCCTGGAATCATTGTCACTCCACTGTCTCTTTGGGGGATTTCGTCGTCTAGATTGAATACGAAACCAATCCCACCAACAGCTTGCGTGTTCTTCACCTGTCCCCGGATCTCGTCGGACACTTCGAATTCGTCGGACAGTGAATCTAGTAGGTTGGGATGCCCCCCATTGTGGATTATTGCATCAGCACCTATCCAAGTCGGGCTAGCCCTCCCTCTCCTCCTGATACCTATGCAGAAACGACTCCCCTTCGTCTCCTCCTCGGAATCTCCAGGAAGAATCTCAGTGATCTCGTGGGACAATTTTACTCTGACCCCATTCTCCTTGAGGTCAGATCTGAGACCATCGATTACGCCCTTGCAACCACCTTTGGGAATATGTGGCCTGTCACTCCAGAAAGAGTTCTGCAACATCCTGGCTACCGTGGATGCAGGCATTTGGTCGAACTTCAAACTAATTGCAAAGTTAGAGAATGCATCCAAGAAGTCGATGAAATCTTCTGTGAACATCTTTCTGAGCCACGTCCTACCGTCCATGGTCTCGTTTTTCCATGGACGCTTGGCCCTAGATGCCAATAGTCGAGGCATATTGATGGTGTTCTTCAGAGAAAACCAGGGCATAATTCCATAGACCGAATTAGCAGCATGGTGCCTCCCATTCCGTTGCATTCCCGCAAATTTGGTACTAGGGAGAAACTCCACTCCCTGCCTACTCAGATCTAGTCCGCCGCTCTCACGTTTCCCTAGGATAAGCTTCGCGAACGGACCCTTCCTCCCATGGGGGATTGTATGGACCGCTCCTGTTGGAATCTGGAACCCATCATGATCATGTTGGGTGAACCGACCTCCAGCAAATGACATTCTCTCGTACACTTCGACATCATAATTCCCGTGATGAGAAATTTTGGCTGCTGAGGAAAGCCCCCCTAGTCCAGCCCCAATTACAACTGCCTTGGGCCTTCTCACAGATTCACCTCATGCATAGACTAACGCCCCGGTTGGGCACCACAATAGGCATCTCAGGCAATCGGTGCAGTTCTCCTCCAAGACCTCACAGAGGCCTTCGACCACCAATGCATCATCCTTGCAAGCCATTAGGCAGTATGAGCACCCTACACAAAGGTCATTCAGAACCTGAAGTTTGGTCCCTTCTTTTGTGGGCTTGTCATGAGCCTGTCCAGACCTAAGTGCAGGAACGATACCGGGAGTGGCCTTGTCTCGGAACGCCTCCGCCATGATTCCCTATCCATATGTGGGTATTTCATTCCAATGCTCCATCCCGAGTCCCTGAATAGTAATGCCCCCTCCGCTATCATTGGTGAGCTCGTGACTGACTTGTGGAGGGGAATAGTCGATGTGGGATCCAAGCCCGTTGTAGCCAGAGAAGCGGAGGCAACCGGGGTACTCATCATCTCTCCCGAATCAATAGATGCCGTTTCGAACGGGCAGTCGCCAAAGGGGGACGTTAGGGGAGCATCCACCATTGCCGCAATTCAAGCCGTAAAGGAGACATCGCGGACACTACCTCACTGCCATCCCATCCCAATAGAGGGGTGCAGCGTAAATTGGAAGATAGAGGAACGCGGTCTTCGATGCTCGGTATCGGTCAGAACCCATTGGATCACTGGGGTTGAGATGGAAGCTCTCAATGGAGTCAGTGCAGGACTGCTTTGCGCATGGGACATGCTAAAGCCAATTGAGAAGGACGACTTTGGGCAGTATCCAAATGCTCGTATTGATGATATCCGAGTCGTCCGAAAGAAGAAGTCCGACCCACAGGATTGAATTCCTGACCCCCTTCACGAGAGCGTGGCCACAGCGGATCTAATACCCGATTTCTTGAGGGCAACTGAGGCTGCTGCGATTGCAGCTTTTGGATGGAAGGGATTGGGGGACAGGAAGGCAGCCGATGGTGCAGCTGTCGAAGCGATGCGCGCAGTCTTCGATAAAGTCCCCTTTGATGGAAGGGTCGCCATAGGCGAGGGTGAAAGGGATGACGCTCCGATGTTATGGATTGGTGAGCCTTTGGGATCCATGCAAGGTGATGGGTCCGCTCCATCAATAGACATAGCAGTTGATCCGTTGGAGTGTACGAACCATGTTGCATTTGATCAGCCCAATGCAATGGCGGTTCTGGCTGCCGGACCGAGGGGCACCCTCTTGCATGCCCCTGATTGCTATATGGACAAGATTGCAGGGCCCGCAGAGATATCTGGACATGTTAGCTTGGAAGCCGATGTTCCCTACAACATCGAGGGAGCATGCTCAGCCATCGATAAGACAGCAGAAGAAATTCAAGTTGTAGTCATGGATAGACCTAGACACGAGAGCCTGATTAGGGATCTGAAGGAATTGGGCGTAACGCCCATCCTGATAGGGGACGGAGACATTGCCGCTGCTCTAAATGCTGCTGACCCGAGCTCTGAGATTGACATGTTGATGGGAATTGGGGCCGCCCCAGAAGGAGTGATTACTGCTACAGCTTTGCGAGGCCTTGGAGCCCCTTTCGAAGGCCGATTGATATTCAAGAACGAAGGACATAGGGAGAGGGCAGAGAATATGATTGACGACGATATAGAGAGACTTTGGGATCGAGACGATCTGTGCAGCTCGGAAGACTCCGTATTCATTGGAACAGGAGTTTGTTCTGGAAGAACCCGAGGAGTGAGGAAATTGGAGGGAGGCAACTATGAGGTCCATTCTGAGATTATCGAGGTCCAGTCAAAGATTCATAGGTTTGTCGACTCTGTAGTAGAAATGTAGAACGCCCAAGAAAAGCTCCATAATTCTAGACGATGGATTCTTTTCTCTGACCCCTTCCCCGAGATGAGGTCACTGATGTGGACAAGGGTCTGTTAGAGAAAACCGCAAACGAATTAGTTTCTCCCGGGAGGGGAATCCTGGCTGCCGACGAGAGTAATGGGACCATGTCTAATCGACTCGAAGCCGTTGGAATTGAACCTACTGCTGAATCGAGACGTTCCTATAGGTCAAACCTATTTGCCACAGAGGGATACGAATCTGCAATTAGTGGGGTGATACTCTTTGACGAGACCATCCGGCAGGTCATGGATGATGGAACACCAATCCCTGATGCTTTAACAAAACGTGGGATTCACCCCGGGATAAAGGTCGATACTGGGGCGAAGGATCTGGCCCACCACGAAGGCGAGAAAATCACTGAGGGACTCGATGGACTCAGAGAGCGTTGTTCTGAATATTTCTCTATGGGGGCCAGATTTGCCAAATGGCGAGCAGTGATAAAAATAGATGAAGGGATTCCTAGTGATGCCTGTATTTCCACAAATGCCCATGCCCTAGCAAGATACGCAGCGATTTGTCAAGAGCAGGGACTGGTGCCAATTATCGAACCTGAGGTGCTAATGGATGGAACTCATGATGCTTCAAGATGCTTCGAAGTTTCTGCCCAGGTTCTGGATGCGACATTCTTGGCATGTAATGAACAAGGGGTACATATTCCCGGAACTCTTCTGAAACCGAACATGATTATCGCCGGAAAAGCCTGTGAAAATCAGATTCCAAGAGAAGAAGTTGCTCGGTTGACGTTAGAATGCCTAACTAATCATGTTCCCCATGAACTCCCTGGAATCGTCTTCCTTTCTGGGGGGCAGTCCGACGAGGATGCAACTGCACACCTAAACCTGATGAACAAGGGGGACGAACCCCATCCTTGGCAACTATCTTACTCGTATGGACGCGCTCTGCAGGCCGAGGCATTGAGGAAGTGGGCATCCAAGGACGCAGTCCCCCATTCATCTAGTCAGAGCGCATTCTCCCATCGTGCAAGAATGAACGGGCTTGCCCGTTCAGGTGAATGGAACGAAGCTTTGGAAACTTAGTTGACTTTCTCTTCCAAAGCACCAGGTCGAACCTGCCAAACGCATATCTCGTATCTGCCAGATAGCGCGCCACCTCTCTTTGTGGTTGCGACTTTCAGGATATCTTTGTCCTTCGAAAGCACATTTCCCAGTTGTTGAGGCGTCGTACCGTGCCTCATTGTTGAGTTCACATGTTCAAGGATCTCGGTGGTGTTAGCCTCCCCTCTTTCGTCCAGGAATTTCTTTATTTTTTGCCTTAGTCTTGTTGTTCTCATATTGCCACCGTTTCTGTAGAGCGACCCTCGCATTGGGTCACTTTTCACAGGATAGCGGGTGGTAATATAACGCTTCTGTATGTTATTTGACTTGTTGGTTACATATGGTGACAAAATTTTGCTTGTTATTGATACGTTGATGTGGTGTAATAATGAAACTTATATAATTTCCAATGGAAATATGTAATTAAATGTAACTAAAACAAATAATTTATTACCATCATATGGTGTGAGTCATTCTGAAGGTGATTAATTATGTCAATTACTTCCCCAAGTGAACGAAAAATCACCCCCAAGAGGATTCGAAGCAAACATCGTTGGAAGCTCATGTCTAGACTTTCAGAAGGTGACTCTACAGTAACAGAATTGGCGAAGGAGACTGCCCTTAGGATGCCTCACGCATCGGCGGAGATTCGGAGAATGAGAAGAGATGAGTTGGTTACCAGCGATCTACCACCCGGAAGCCGTGGTTCGAAAATTCGTCTTACTGAGCAGGGTTGGAAGGTATTGGAAGAGGACGAGTGGGCTAAGGTATTGGCAATACCTAGCCTTGATTATGATAAGGAGGGATGCTGCCTTCTTTTTCGCGATGAGTCAAATTTGCTCCTTGGATTCCTTAAGCCCCCAAATGAACCAATGGTTCAGATCCCGAACCGAATGTTCGCTATCTCCACCTCCGAGAAAAAATCCACTCGAAATCAAGGGGTGTCGTGGACTTGGGCAGTTCTTTCCGAGAAATCACCTAGGTGGTTTGATTTAGATAAAATGAGAATTATGGACAAACCTCCCGAGATTTCAGGACCCGAGAGAATTGACTCATACCTCAGTCAAAACTCTATTGTTGGAATAATGAGGGCGAGACTGCTGAATCCAGAATTCCGCTCAACAATTTCCCTCGGGGACTGGTTCATCCCATATCACTCAAGAACGCCCCCCCCATTAGATGAATCGACTTATCACAGGGGGAATTGGGTTCTCGGCTCCTCTCATCACGGCACCCCAGACGTTAGGCCGACCCAACCAGTTGCGGCATTGATCAAGGAGAGGCTTCCACGCTCTGTTCTTCTTCGTTCAGCAAGGTCGAATTCCCTGTTGGTTGCAGACTTGAGTGGCTTAGACATGGAAGGTGATGACTATCCGCTAGAAGCATTGGACTATTGGATCGAAGCAGCACATCCTAGATTGAAAGAAAACGAGAGAAGGAAGAGACTCCAATCATTGAAAGATAGGCTGTCCTCAAATCGACGCATCAAGACAGATGACTCAACATTGAGGAAATTCAGAAATGACTGGGGCGGAGCATCATTTTCGGTCACCGACTCAACAACCAGAATAGTGGAGCTCCGGGGATTAGGAAAGTCAGCTTCCGAATCATTGGTTCGATGGTCTTTGGATCAAGCCGACATCCCCTTGGTTTTGGAAACCACTCCCGATCTTCCTAGTGATTTATTCTCCGATATCGCTTCACATCCAAACCTGCGGCTGATTATTTCTAGTCAATTCAACCATATTTTCTCTACATTTGATATGTTGACATTGGACCGAATTAGAACCATTCCATGGCTCAATTTTTCAACCAGAAGTGGCCTTAACATTCCGATCAGGCTAGTGGAGCAGATTAGCACGATTAGATCTACCACTGATATTGAGCAAACAACCATTTCTCCTTGGGAAATCCTTGGAATTGACGTAGCCAGTGATTTTGTTCCGGAGGAGTTGAGCGGCGAAATGGTCTCCATCATCCATTCGGCTATTTCTCAGTACCCAGTAGGCGAAGAAGGGTGGGCCAATCAGATGGAGGCAATGTATCCATTGGCTGCTTGGATTGCCTCTCCCAGTAGAACAAGGTGGCCTAGGTGGCAGAGAATCTCAAACAGATTAGACCACGAATGGCTAGCTTTGCTAGATGTGGATCATTTGCCAATCGAGAAGATTTCAGAAATAGCCGAAATGGCTCCCGATTCAGTACTTTCATTGTTTTCCGAGAAAGTTACAAACAAACTTCGCGAAGATCCAGACAATCTGATCAAATCATGGCCTGCTATTGATCCAAATCAAGCAAATAGGGGGGCTGCTTGGCTCGCATCAAAATTCATTCATAATTCACCATGGCTACCGGATGAGTCTCATTCAGATATTCTTGATTGGGCAGTAGAGACATGGCTTTCAGAACCCCCAATGGACTCCATGGATGCTTTGATTGGATTCTCGTGGTTGCTTAGGTCCACCAATGCTTCAGAAACCGATTTCAAAGATTGGATTTCGAAAATTAGGAATCGCGCCGAATCGCTCCCACAAGGGCATCATCTGAGGACATGGTCGGAATTATATGACTACTCAATTAATCAATCCAATAAAGACCTGGAAACTATTCAGAGATTCCGAACAGATTTGCCTTACGAGTGGTGGGCACCAATATCTCCACGAATTCTTGCAGAACTTCTTGATCAGGGGGGGCAGGAAGAACTGTTCTCCCACTATACACCTTGGTGTGCATCAATTCTACGTCCAATCGGAGAGATTTGCGAGGCCCCAGGAATGTCCTCTTTGACTCATCCAGGCTGCGATCCAACAATCCTTGAGAAAATCAAAGATGCAACCGAGGACATAGTTAGAAACTCATTTCCCGAAGCAACAGTCGCCTCTTTATTGGATTTACTCGAAGCACTCGAATCAGCGAAGCTCGGGAGACCGCCTTTGGCAGGAAGAACGCATGACCTAGTGGGTTGGCTTGCGCAACCAAGAGATAAGTGGCCGGATTTCACTATTGAAGCAACAATGTCCGGGGATTCCTCTGTCGCGAAGAGATTAATCATTGGGAAATCTGGATTCCATCCAGAAATGGGTTAAAATGACGATTTTTTCCAACCGTTGGGTTCATGAGCAGCTTTGGTTGCGAAGTGTTGCCCAACCGGCAACACCGTGTGGACGAAACCCCCTCGCCGGAGGTGGAGGGTGAGACACGGCACCACGGTTTGGGTGACCACCTGTCGAAGACCACTGGGACCGCTTTGCGGGATGAACTGTGGCGCAAATCAGGTGGCCGGATTGTGAAGGTCCCCTGAGGACGGAATAGAATGAATCAAGGGACTACCACTCAGTCCGACAGACGTCCCGGGGTGGGTCAGGCACCAGAGCCAAGCAGTGAAGGTAGCCGTTACGCCCCGGGGCACACAAAATACGCATAATCTAAGCAAGCGCTAATGGCGGAATAATAATGCACCAATTGGGCCTAATTGGCGGAACATTTGACAGATTCCACGATGGCCATAAGTCATTAATCAGAAAGGGGCTTTCTGAATGCAATTCATTGGAGATTTGGATTACTAACGACTCAATAGCAAATGCCAAGGACAACCGAACAAAGTCTTGGTCGGAACGATGTTCTGAAATTCAGGAATTCTTGGCAATAGACTTCCCAAGGGTTTCTTTCCATATTCTCGAAGATAACCATGGGCCAGCCCCCTCGCATCCCTCGGCATCTGCCATTGTATGTACTGCCGAGACTCATAAGGAATGCGAAAATATCAATTCAATCAGACAATCAAATGGACTTGCAGTACTCTCAATAATTTGTGCTGAGAGGGTTCTGGCATGGGATGATCAACCAATTTCTAGCTCTAGAGTTAGAGATGGCCAGATTGATCGTTCTGGTCATCCTTGGATTCCTGACCGTATTCGAACTGGCTCTTGGAACCTCTCTCCTCCCGCGGAGGCCGAATTGAAGGAACCATTCGGACGTCTCTTCTCCGGTCCTGAGGATGATCCCAACAAGGCAATGATTGACGTCCTGAAAGAAATCCAGCTCCTCGATCCTCCCCGCTGCATAATCTCTGTTGGCGATGTAACAGTCAAAACGTTGCAGGATGTGGGTAATCCTGCTCATATTGCATTAGTTGATGGCCTTACAAAGAGGCAGAAGTGGGATGGTGCAAGCGAAATCGACCGTTCCTTGTATGATGTCATCATCCAATGCCAAAGTCCCCCGGGAACCATTTCCAATTCCCTCCTCAGGGCGTGCGAAACAGCAATCTCCTCTTGGAAATTGGATGGGCAAACTCACTTGATCATTGTGGAAGGGGAGGAAGATCTGGCTCCACTAATACTTCACCCCCTTTCTCCGATAGGTTCTGTGGTCCTATATGGCCAACCAGGCAAAGGCGTAGTCCTGAGGTGGTGTGATGAGGAATCAAAAGAAAGATGCCGTAGTCTTTTATCTGCCTTCAACCCATCTTAAAGGCCAGACTTAGAATCCTCTATTGTATGGACCCCGAAGCCCATTGAAACCATGGCAATCGTCACCGAGTAAACGCCGGGGTCCACCCAAGTGGAATGCATTATTCCCCATGCCGTATAGAACAGAGTACCAATGGCAATCATCCAACTAGCCACAGTTCGGGAACCCCCCTGTTCCGTTGAAAGAAGGCTAGTGAAAACCGTAGATTTCCAAATCTGGACAAACCAAGATCCGAAGCCCCCTTCTCTTTCTTTACCCAGACTCCATGCCCCCAAAGCAAATACAGTAATTCCTAGAATTCCGAATAATACGTCATCCAACACAATCCCAATCTCATGAACTTCATTGGTTTTTGAACCGTTGGTGATGAAATCGATCCAGAGAACCTTCTTTCCCCCAGAATATGCGCCAGTAATTATGTTCAGGAGGTTTAGCATTAGGAACCACGATCCCAGAACAACTGCGGCAACGGACAGTGTGTCACTCGGCCTTAGAAGGGACTCCCTCCAATCTTCCCTTCCTACGGACATCGAGCCGCCGACCTGACGCCTTGGTTTAATCGTTGCCAGCATCCAGCTATAGTAGCCCTTGGAGGTTATACTTGCCCAGTGCTGCCTCGTTCACTAGTGGTTCGTTTTCACTCATTAGCGAAATTGCGTCTATCGCCTTGGGAACTGCAGAGTTAACTTGCTTGCTTCTACCACCTCTTCCTTTGCTGACATTTCTTGCCATGATGAGTCCAATGGTGTCTAATTCATTTAGCAGCGATGAAACCCTCCTTGTTGTTAGGGGTTCAATTCCAATCTTCGAGCATGCTTCGGCGTAAGTCCTGTAAATTTCGCCAGTTGAGATGTTCCTTAGGCCATTCTCTTCATTCAGGCAGATAGAGAACAATACTAGCTTCTGATGCAGTGGAAGTGTCCTGAGTACCGGGGTAACCTGATCATATTCCAGTTGACTCTGAGCCAGTCTGACGTGCTTTGTATTTACCTTCGATTGAGCCCGCTGCTCTGCTTTCTGAACGGAAATCCTGAGTAGATCTAACGCTCTCCTGGCATCCCCATGTTCCTGAGCCGCCAGCGCAGCACATAGTTGAATCACGCCTTCATCTAGCACGCCTTCCTTTATCCCCGTCGAGGCCCTCTCACTGAGGATATTCTGGATCTCAGTTGCAACATAGGGGTGGAAAACCACATCTTCTTGGCTTAGCCTAGAACTGACTCGTGGATCTAGATGTTGTGTGAAGTTTAGATCGTTGCTAATGCCAATAATAGAGCATCTTCCGTCATCCAGTAGGGTGTTTAGGCTGGTGAGGGCATACAACAAATCATCCCCCCCCTTGTCTACTAAATTGTCTACCTCGTCTAGGACAATAATGTGAACTCCTCCCGCTCTGTTCATCCTTTCCACCAATGTTTCAAGGACCCTATCAGTTGGCCAGCCGGTAAATGGAACGGGGGCATCCCCCCTTCTAGCAAGTTGAGTCGCTAGTGACTGCACTACCCTGTACTTCGTGTCCACGTTACGGCAGTTAATCTCGTAGGTTTTCACCATCTGACCCATCTCGACTCCTTTATCTCTCAGCTGCCCGAGAACGAATCGAGTGACTACAGTTTTGCCAGATCCGGGAACCCCGTATAGGAGCATGTTGGAAGGAATATGCCCATTTAGCGCATCAACTAGGTTCATGACCAACGCGTCAACCTCATGTTCTCGATGTGGAAGCCTAGATGGCTCGAACGCATGGTCAAAAGCCCTCCTGTCAGTGAAGAGACTATCCTGACCGAGAATCCTTTCGAAAATATTCCCGTCCATTTCTTAACACCGTTCTATCAAACCCACTAATGGCCAATCTTCCACCCCATTGGGTTAATTGCTAGAAGTGCGTGTCACCGAGCGAGGTTGTTTGTGGTAATAAGAGTGTCTTGAACGAAACTCAAAAAGAGATATTTTCTCCACTCCCAAGAGCTCCTAATTTGTTTGAATAGTAAATTCCTAATTGATTAGTTAGATTACTATTAGTATAACGAAAATAGTGAAACTATTTCGGTGTAATAATTGCATCCAAGACAAATATCAATCAGTAACCATGCCAGTGAACAATATTGCCCCAATAATCGCACAGTTTTATTCTGCTTAGTTGCAGATCGTTACCAAAGCCTACTCTCAAACCACCCACTATGATTTACCAATATAAATACTAGATAAAAAAAATACTAATTTCTTATCAATTTAATTTGTCCGACATCTGAAATTTCCAATCGATCTCCATCGTTTAGTTGCACCACTCCTTCTGGGAGTTCGGGGATATCAAATCCTTCCTTTAAACCTGGAGATTTAGCAAAATTGTGAGTCACTAGGACAATTGCATGTGAATGCCTACTCTTGAAATCAGCAACATCTGAAGGATTGTGGTGGTGGGGGCTTTTGACAAAGTCGGGAACGCCCATTTCCAGAATGACGACATCAGATTCTGGCGCCCTTTCTTCGATACTTTCGCAGGGTCCCGAATCCCCACAGTGTAGGATTGTAATGCCACTCCTGTGGACTAATTTGTACCCATGAGGATCAGTCTCCGGGTTATGGCAAACTGGAAACCTCTCGTAGCTCCACTCGGTCCCATTCAGTGAGTTGCTATCTCCTCCCTCCCACAAGGTGCGCTTTGCAATCTCTTCATCCAAAGAACCCGGGAAACCTACATTGCATAGTTCCACCATTCGCCCCTTCCCTCTCGGTTGGCAATGAATTTCAAGCACCCCCCTTTCATTATTGATCGCTCCCATTTTTTCTCTATCGAGCATGAGAAATGGGAACCCAAAGATGTGGTCTGCATGCCAGTGGGTGATTAGCAGATGCCTAATTTGTGTAGGCGCAATCCCAGCTTTCCGCAGTTGAGGTAGAACGGTCGGTGGCACGTCAATCAGGATTGAACCATCGATTAGGGCTAGGGCAGGCATCCTTCCCGGAGGTGAGAAAGCGTTTCCAGTTCCGAGAAACAACACCTCCGCCACGACACTCCTTACGGTACGCATGACTTGATGCTTACTTCTCCAAGAGCCCCACTTCCACATTTGTTCTTAAGCGAGTATCAACTCCCGTTAGTTAGTGATGTGGCATGTCTGGATGGAGCGCTAAGAACCCGTTCATGACAACAATTTCCCAGAACTTCGTCCTCAATGGAGAGGTTTCGAAGAAGGAGACACGGCACATTGTGTTCAATCTCAAAGACTCCGGCCTGGAATACAAGGCCGGAGATGCATTAGGAGTGATGCCAAAATGTCCCCCCGATTTGGTAGAAGAGATTCTCTTTGCAACCAATTTTTCTGGTGGCGAAATGGTAGAAACAAATTCCGGCACCTGCTCCCTTAGGGAGGCACTATCTGTACGATATGAGATTCATCGAGTCTCTAAGAAGTGGATAGAGGGCTTGGCAACTAGGACTCCCGACGACTCTGGGCAGATCAATATGCGAATTACCAGAAGGAAGCGTTACTCTTCCACTGATGGGTCATTGATAATGGACTGGAGTGGCACTGGGGACGAAGGAGATTTTCCTGAGGGATACGTCGAACTCGGAACTACTGGGGAGTCATTTACCTCCCTTCTTTCAGAATTGACAGCTGATACAGAAGCAATGGAGGAATACATTTGGTCTAGGGACTACGTTGACGCTCTATCTGACTTCGGTAGAATTGGATTCACAGCCCAACAGCTCATCGAGGGAATGGTTCGTCTGAAACCTCGCTTATATTCGATAGCTAGTAGTCCCGATTTCGAGAAGGGAACAGTGCATCTCACCGTAGCAATCGTCAGATACAATCACCATGACAGAGATCGGACCGGATTATGTACCGGATTCATGGCAGATAGATGTGACAATGACACGACGAATGTTGGGGTTTTCATGTCTCCAACTAGATCTTTCGTCCTTCCCGAAGATGGCTCAAAGGACGTTATTATGGTCGGTCCGGGAACTGGGATTGCACCATTTCGAGCCTTCCTCCAACAGAGGCATATCGATGAGTCTACCGGACGAAACTGGCTCTTCTTTGGGGATTGGACGGAGGAAGGCGAGTACCTCTACAGGGACGAGATGAATAAATGGAACGAGGAAGGTGTCATTTCAAGACATGACTTAGCATGGTCTCGCCAAGGTTCTGAGAAAGTCTATGTCCAGCATCTGATGAAGAAGAACGGCGAGGAGATTTGGAAATGGATAGAGAATGGAGCTTATTTCTATGTTTGTGGAGATAAACAATACATGGCCAAGGACGTCCACAGCACCCTGATTGGAATCTGCTCCGACTATGGGGGACTAAGTCCAGATGAGGCCAAGGAGTTCGTTGAGACCGGCCTAATGAAGACTGAGAAGCGTTACCTCCGTGACGTCTACTGAATTCGCCGATTCACTCATACGAAAGTGCATCTAGCGCAACAATGTGTTCCGGCGTGTCCTAGTTGCAAATCGTGGAGAGATTGCACTCAGAATAATCCGGTCGTTGCGTTCTTTGGGAATCGAGTCTGTCGTTATCCATGGGGTCGAGGATAGACTTTCTCTCCCTGTAAGACTCGCTGATGAGGGGTACTTCATCCCTCGTGACGATCCTTTGGCCTCATATTTGGACATTGAAGCAATAGTTGCTGCCGCAAAGGAAGTTGGGGCCGATGCCGTTCATCCGGGCTATGGATTTCTGTCTGAGAACCCCTCTTTTGCTCAGAGACTATCCGAGGAAGGAATATCATTCATAGGGCCTACACCAGAATCTCTACGACTTCTTGGAGACAAGATCGCAGCTAGGAAAGCTATGTCTGAAGCTGGAATCCCGGTTGCGAGGGGGACCGAAGAACCCGTTTCTAGCCCCGAAGATGCTTCTGAAGTGGCTAAATCGATAGGCTTCCCTGTGATGATAAAGGCAGCCTCGGGTGGTGGCGGAATTGGAATGCAAGTGGTTGAAAAATCATCAGACTTCGTGTCTGCACTGAGAATGTGCCAAAGTAGGGCCAAATCAGCCTTCGGGGATGATCGTGTTTTCATTGAAAAGTTTGTAGATAAAGCAGAACACATAGAGTTCCAAGTAGTCGCCGACGGGACGTCAGCAATCCACTTGGGAGAGAGGTTCTGTTCCATTCAGAGAAGGCATCAGAAGATTATCGAAGAAGCGCCATGGCTCAACGAAGAGGAGAGAAATGATATCGGATCCAGAGTTGTTGCCGGGGCTGAGGCAATCGGCTATACGGGTCTAGCCACTTTCGAGTTCCTAAAGAATTCAGACGGAGAATTCTACTTTATGGAAGTAAATCCAAGGGTTCAGGTCGAGCACACGATAACCGAGATGATCACTGGCTTGGATATTGTATCAATAGGGATCCAAATTGCTTCGGGAGGGGAACTACCAATCTCTCAAGATGATGTGGAATGGAACGGACATGCTATCCAGGCACGAATCAATGCAGAGAACCCCGTCACACTGAAGCCTTCCCCTGGAAAGCTGTGGGAGTGTCACTTGCCCGGTGGTCCCGGGGTGAGAGTCGACTCGCATGCCTTTTCCGGATATGACATGCCTGGCTCGTTCGACTCATTGCTTGCAAAGGTGATAGCCTGGGCTCCCTCCCGTGAAGAGGCTATAGATAGATTGGATTCTGCTTTAGACGAAGCCATCTTCCTCGGGTTAGACACCTTGATTCCATTGCACAAAGCCATATTGGATGAGCAAGATTTCAGAGAAAGGAGAATTACCACAGACTATTTGTCCACACACCCACGCCTTCTGTCAGGGGGGGATTGACGTGGTGGAAATGGTCATCGTCGGTAGCATAGGGTATGATGACATTGAGACGACGGTTGCCAGCGGGTCCGACATTCTTGGTGGTTCAGCTGTCCATGCCGGAATCTCTTCCTCATTTCATCTCCCTGAAATCCCAGGAGAGTTGCCCAGAGTGGGATTAGTCTCTCCAGTGGGCGTAGATTTCTCGCAATCGCACCAATCAATGCTAGAGTCCTTTGGAATAGACTTCTCTGGAGTTAGCAGACTGGAAGGAAAGACGTTCAGATGGTCTGGAAGATATGAAGGAACAATGGAAAATGTCGAGACCATTTCAACTGACATAAACGTACTCGGAGATTTTGATCCAGAGATTCCCGATAAGTGGACCTCTCCAAACGTCCTTTTCTGTGCTAACACTCATCCTTCTTCACAAGTTTCTGTCCTAAATCAGTGCCCGAATGTGGAAATTTCAGCTATAGACACATTCATGCTTTGGATTAATGAAGAATTTGAAGTTTTGTCCCTAGCCCTGCGGAAGGCAGATATTGCAATCCTGAATGAAGAGGAAGTTTGTGCAATTTCAGGAGAGCAAGTATTCACAAGCGCAATTGAACCAATAATGTCCGGAGAGTGCCTCCATGGTGGCGAAGGCGCAGGGCGTGGACCACGGGCCCTAATTGTGAAGAGAGGATCTTCGGGGGTGTTGGCGCGTCTCCCCTGTGGCATCATTGTTCTTCCCGCGTTTCCCGTTAACGACATTGTTGATCCAACCGGTTGCGGAGACTCATTCGCCGGCGCACTCCTTGCAAACATGGCTGGCAGTAAGGGAGTATTGAATGACATGGAAGCAATGAGGGCTGCTCTTATCCATGCAATAGTTACGTCTTCCTTCACAATCGAGGGACTTGGCTCCAGCAAGCTTCAGTCGCTCGAGAGGGGGATGTATCATGGAAGGCTGGATCGCTACCGTCGAATGGTGGGAATCTGACTATCCAAGGCGCTTCAGACCAGGAAGAGGATGAGGGTCATCTTTTGACGAGGTAGGTCTAAGTTGGCTGAACCTAAGTGTTGCCTCGTGCGAGTCAAGAAGCCTCGGAGAGTCTTCCTTGCCACAGTTAATCCGAGAAACCAAAGAGTCGAGCGCATCTTTCGCTGATGACGCCTCGGATTTACTCCTCATCCCTCTGATCCTCGCCCCTACCTCGGCCTGATGATCTTGGTCGCTCCTAAGCCTCATGTGTTGTGCGCTCTGGAAGCGAGCTGACTTATCTGGAGAAATGCCAGAATCTTGTTGCCTTTCCTCACCTTTCTCATTTTCCACCACCATCCTGCCACTTGGGCTGAGGAGCCTCCCAATCCACCCAGTTGACGAACTTACTCTGGAGGGCCTGTTCACGGACATTCTGGTCGAACCCATCGAGTTTGCCAATTTGTTTAGAGCAGGGTACTCTTCGAGATTAGCAGGATGATTCGTACGATCCTCCTTCTTTCTAACTCGCAGCTCCTGCCTCGCCCTC
Source organism: Candidatus Thalassarchaeaceae archaeon (assembly GCA_034399535.1). GTDB lineage: Archaea > Thermoplasmatota > Poseidoniia > Poseidoniales > Thalassarchaeaceae > UBA36. Next base: position 21,083 of record DASCSS010000018.1, on the reverse strand, counting down.
GCTTGACGTACGACCCCTGCTCGGCACTCATCCCTGACGGCATCGTTGGTCGGTGGAGGTAGGATCCGTTTGCTGAACGGTTGCTCGGGAACCCCAAATGTGGTATGTGCCCGCTTAATCATCGCAGAACTAGATAGTTCCTGCGGCGCGCTCGCCACCACATCAACGAATGAGCCAATTTCACTATTGTCAATCTCGCCGAAATTTCCTTCTGCATTGGAATTTGTCGGAATATTCGTGTCGAAAATCCCACCAGGTGCGAACATGTCTAGTCCCTGAGCTGCATCCGTAATCGCTGAATCCATCCTGTTTTCCGGTGACTTGGGAATTTCCTTTTCCTGGTACCATGAGGGCGTGCTTTCAACCCCCCATGCCCTTTCGTATGCATTCCGCGAATCTGTTTCGAAGGATTCTCGCTGGTGGATGATGGAATCCGACCCTTCTCCCTTTTCAAAATGCAATCCGGAAAAATCTTCCAAAGAAATTTCCACCATCTCCTTTTCCACACGAGCTGAAGGTTGAGGAAAACCCTCAAACCCTCTTACCCTTGAATTTTCTAGAGCCGCAATGGTCTGTTGTGGAGTAGTTTTTGGAGCTACCAATAGTCCCTTAGCATCTCTGATAGACGGGAATGTTGGCATCTCGGTTTCCAACTCTTCCAATCCGGATCTGGCCCCTTCCAAGTCACTTCCATGTCTAACTCGATCTACCATCAGGCATAGCTTCAGAAGATTTCCCTCGCTTCCTGAAATTAGGTGGCGTCCACCTGCCCCGGTTTCAATTGCAAGCATGGAGTATCTCGAGAGAAAATTGGCAATTATTGCGGAAACTCCAGCTCCCGTCGACAACCAACTCAATGGGGAAACTATGGTGGTTACTCCGAGATATATCGCAATTACTCCCAGAAGAATAGTCCCGGAAGGAAGAATTGGTACCTTCAGATGTCTCATCCTTTCTATGGCTGCTAAATTTAATCGAAGGCCTCTCCCATCGAACCTTTCGATAGTCAGCTGGCGCTCGGTTAGGATAGCGCAACATTTCCCTCTTGTCCCGACTAAGTAGAGTCCACCAAATAGCTCAGCTTTCCTTTCCTCCGTCGGGCCTTTAGGCCCGGCTAAGTGCATCCGATAGGCCGAGCAACAAACATTCGGTATAAGTTCATGGGCATTGAAGTAATCTTAGAGCATCTCTTTACTACGTGGATCATTTTGCCGGAAAGGGGGCATCGTGAGTTACCTCATTGCCTCTCGTGCCCTTTCAGCAAGGCCCCACATCTCCCTCTCTTCTTCAGTCTGAGGTACAAACTGGGGTATCTCTACTGGCTTCATGGACTCGTCGATTGCAACCATGAAGTAAAATCCCGAGCAAATCTCCTCGCCCTCCCATTCCGATCTAGAGAGCCTACACGAAGTGACGTGAATCCCTGCAGTTCGGGGGGAGGTCCAAACCACCCTCGCAGTGGTTCGAATGACATCTCCTTGGAAAGCCGGCCTCTTGAATTTCAGTGCATCCACTGAAACAGTCACGAATACCCGATGTGCAAATTTTGATGCCGACATCCCTGCAGCAGTATCCATTATCGACATCAACCTACCACCGAAAAGCGTATTCAATGCATTAGTGTGTCCTGGGAATACTTCGTTCAATAGCACCACAGGCTCGATCGAGAAGGGTTCATCCGTCGCCATCGTGCCACTTCGAAACTCCATCACCCTTGAATCCTACAGTTATTGGGACACCAATGGGGTGATTTCACCGTTTAATTGAATCGGGGGACATGGCTCGGACTGTTGTGAGCATTCCAGAGTTACGATGGGAGTCCTCGGTTTTCAATGATCCTCTTGGGGGCACAATCTTACTTTGGCCCTATCTTCCTTGTGTCCGAATGCCAGCAGCGATTAGGCCTAGAAAGTGGCACGGACTGGCGTTGATTGCCTCCCCTGATGAGGTCCTCTCGATAAGACAGGAGGAACAGCAGGACAAAGAAAGCCCAGGAATACATGCGGATTCAGCATACTCTTCAGGAACTACTTTGGGGATGCTTGTTGGAGATTTGAGGGAGTTGGAAGTTGATGGCCCCTCGATCCCAGATCCTGAGCTAATTCGACTAATCCGCCATGCTGAAAACTCCAGAGGTGGTTTGCCCATCTACCCGATAGAGCCCGAATTAGATGACAATGATTGGTCCGACTGGCAATCGAGGTGGGCAGACGAACAAGTGAAGTTCCGGAACCTCATTGCTACAATTGGCCGTTCTAAACGATGGTCCCGCCTAAAAAAATCTGCAATCCCCCGGGTAAAACGCCACAAAATGGTAAATGTCGAAATGGGCGCTGCGGCCACGGTTTGTGCAGCTTGGTGGTCCGAGGAGAGAATGGGTCTCACGAACTCATTGATTCATCAGCGCGACTCTCGGTTTTGCTCACGCTTGAGGGGGGCGTTGTCAGATTTACTGGAAAAAACCGCCGAAGATGAAAATGTGGATGATGCTGTTCTCCTAGTCCCCGTCCAGCAGGCATACCTCCCCTCGTTAGAGGCTAGCCTAATTACCTGTGATTCACTGGAGAAGGTGGAGATGGAGTGATGGTTGGGGAAAATATGAGATTCAATATCGAGACCCAATCTTTCAGGTTTACTCCTCAGAAACCAGTTTCCATTGCGGATGCAGTGACTCTTGGGGGTGCCAGTAGCAATGGTGCCTACGCAGTTATTGAACACGAGAACCCTCGTGCAGTCATCGTAATAGAACCAAATGGTACATTGCTCATTCATGGAATTTCCAGTATCGAGGCAGCTATTCTAATTGCGGAGGAGACACTCCTCCGAATGGGTATTTCCGAGGCGGGATTAGTAGTTGACAAGGGCGAGACACTTGGCAGCTTCTCATTAGGCAGAGCAGTAATGATTGGTCTGGCCGCTGAGAGGTTTTCTGACGTGGAACACGATTTGAGGCTCGATGCCTTGAGGATTGAAGCAAAGAGGCACAACTGTACGATACTGCTGTTCAACAACGGTAGGGGAGTTGTACTGGGGCAGCCGTCTAGGAGTGTTGCTGAGATGGCCGTAATACACTGGCTCTCTCTATTGGAGGGCGAGGGTGCCTTGGCGTGAGAAAATGCTTGAGGACGGATTCTGGACCGGACCAATTTTTGATCAGCATATCCACTTGGATAGGAGGCATAGGTTCCTGGGGGCGGTCTCGGATTTCGTTAAGTGCGGGGGAACCGGGATGTTGCTAGTTCACAAACCCACATTCTCCGAATCACTACCTATTGATGTTAATGAGTACGACGATGCATACTTGGATACTATAGCCATGGCCAATGAGGTCAGGGAATCCTTTGGAATTGACGTGGGAGTCGCCTTGGGCCCCCACCCGGTAGTCTGGGAGAAGCAGATTGGGGCTTTGGGACAGGAGAGGTCCACAGAATTGCACTTGGCAGCCGTAAGTCTTGCAATTGAGTACATAGACTCTGGAGATGCCCACTGTCTAGGAGAGGTCGGCCGCCCCCATTATCCAGTGTCGGGATCTACATGGGAAGCAGCCAATGATAACCTGCTAGAGGTAATGTCGATGGCCTCTTCAGCAGGAGTCACGATTCAACTCCATGTCGAAGAGAACGGGCCGACGACCTGTAGGGAGCTGAGTGAACTCTGCAAAAAATCCGGCCTCCCCGTTGAACACGCAATCAGGCATTTCGCACCTCCCGATGTCAGTTCGGAATTTACTAGCAATCTCCCGGCCACAGTTAGCGTTGGAAAGGGCAGTATCGATCAACTGTCTTCTTCTCTCAATGATTCTGATGCACCATGGGGGATGGAAACCGACTTTCTTGACGATCCCAAGAGACCAGGGGCCGTTCTCGGACCGAAGACCATCCCAAAGAGAACACAGGAGCTCTGCTCCCGTCTTCTAGCCGACGAGTGGGCAGAGGAACGAGTGGAGAGCCTGATGTTCAACATCCATTCAGAATGGCCAAAATCACTCTATGGACTCTGAGTGAAATTTCATTATTGATGGGGTGAAAATCATCAATAACCCGGCAATGAACATGACGATCGAGATTCCTAGGAACTGCAATTCGCCAATTGGTGACGCCCCTCGCGATTCCATGAACATCCTCAACAGAGGCCCATTTATTGGAAGAAAAAGCAATACCAGAAAAATGCCAATCATCTGCCTGAGCATCATGAATAGCCGTGTAGGCACTCACTTTTCAAATCATTCAGCTTACCGAATCGATTTAGAGATACCATGAGCCCGCCAAGTACAAGCGCCTGTAGTGAAGGGGTTATCACAAGAGGTTTCCAACCTCTTGTCCCGGGTTCAAATCCCGGCGGGCGCACCAAAATCCCATTAGAAATTTCTTCGCAGCGAAAAGAGTGAAGCATTGAAACACCCAATGCTGCACGAAGCGCTGTGCCTGCATCGAGTGCCCCCATTGGAGAGAAGGTTGAGCCCTCTACCGTGACCTCGATCAGCAAAGACGCCTCTGATCAATTTGATGACAGACAGGTAGTCGGCAAGAAGATTTGGCGAATCGTACCTTATGTCACACGCTATTGGAGACAAGCCCTCGGGGGGATCCTGGCGAATATTGGTGCTAGGGCATTCGATCTGATCCCATTCATTGCGATAGGCATGGCAGCAGACTACTACCAATCCAAGACATTCACAAACTCCGCCATCGAGAACTTCGTGAATTCCGAAGCCCTCCCCTCCCTCGGACCAATCAACTCTATCGAACTAGGGTTCGGCCTGCTTATCCTGATATCATTCACGCTTCTTGCAGTTTTCCAGGGAGTTAGCAATCAACTCTGGCAGTCAACCGCCTACAAGGCCCAGCACGACATCAGGATGGATGCAACTCATTCACTAATGTCTATGGAGGCCTCTTACTTCGAGAGTCGGCAGTCCGGGAACCTAATGTCTGTCCTATCTGCAGATGTTGCCCAACTGGAGGATATCGTCTCCGACGCAAGTACAAGCATGATTCGAATCATTACAACGTTCGCAACTGCGTTCGCAATTATGTTTTGGATGTCACCAACACTGGCCTTGATCCTCTTCGTCCCCCTCATCCTAATTATCCCCATGGTCGTCTGGTTTTCGACAAGAGTCCAGAGAAAGTACAGGAAACAGAGAGAGAGCACTGGGGGGATAGTTGCAATCCTGGAGAACGTCCTCTCCGGCATTACTGTGGTCCAAGCCTACAACGCCACCAGGTTCGAAGGTTCCAGGATTGAGGGCCAGAGTGGAGACTACCGGGATCAGGCAATACAAGCAGCCTTCTTGAGGAATCGGTTCATCCCTGGAATTTACGTCGTGGCCGGGATTTCATTTGGCCTTCTTGTGTCAGCAGGCGGATGGGTAATGGAGTCCGGTGAGATTTCAGTCGGCCAATTCGTCACTTTCCTCCTGATTTCTACGAGGATGACCATGCCCATGTTCATTCTGGGAATCCTTCTCAACCAACTACAGCGAGGTGAGGCAGCATCAAAGCGGGTCTTCGCAATCATAGATCTCGAACCGTCAATATTTGACAAAGAGGGGGCAATGCCATTGGATGGGCCAATAACCTCGATACAATTCGAAGGCGTGTCCTTTGCCTATCCGACATCAGGAGCTAATGTGTTGAACGAGATATCCTTCTCCGCCTCTTCCGGGGATTTCCTCGGCGTCATGGGTCACACTGGGGCGGGAAAGAGCACAATCCTGAAGCTGGTGGAGAGGTTCTACGAACCCCAGAACGGGGCCGTCATGATTAATGGCCAGGACATCAATGATTTCCAGATAGAGTCCGTCAGGTCACGTGTGGGATTTGTTTCCCAGGATCCCTTCCTGTTCTTTGGAACGGTCAGGGACAATGTCGCATATGCTCGCGATTCCTCGGATGAACAGGTTCACAGTGCCTTGGAGGCGGCAGGAGCCTGGGATTTCGTGTCACAGATGTCCGATGGAATCGATACGATGGTTGGTGACAGGGGTGTCATGCTATCTGGGGGACAGAGAGCTAGGATCAGTTTAGCACGAGCGCTACTCAATGATCCGGATCTACTGATACTCGATGAGGCGAGCGCCGCACTTGACGCAGAGACCGAGAAGAGGATTCAGGAATCCCTGTTCGGGGGCTCCAATGGCAGCAAGGATAGGATAACGATAGCAGTAGCACATAGACTTGCAACCATCAGAAATGCAGACGAGATTATTGCAATGGTTGATGGTGCAATCGTGGAAAGAGGAACGCACTATGACTTGCTAGGCAACGACAACGTTTACGCTTCACAATGGTCCATACAAACCGGAGAGCTTGATTCTTCGGAGTGGTGAATTTGGGCCCCCCTCCGTTTATCTGGGCCGAAGTTCAGCCAGGTTCAGTCACGATGGGTTCGGATAAAAGGTCGATAATGTTCGGAGGCATCGGCCCTCGTCACGAGGTTTCCTTGGGGTATAGTTTCAGAATTTCCGTCCAACCAGTAGAACCCACTGAGGCAGATACGCTAATTGAATCCATGAGCGCGGAAGTGGCTTCGGAGTCCGAATGGGAATTGGCATACTCCAGGGGTCTGATTTCGGGAGAAGACAACTCAGTGGAGATACTCGCCGACTACGCTGAAAGCTATTGGGGAAAGCAATGTGACGGCCGGCCACTGGTCAAGGGCAAAGAAGCCCCTCGAATACTTAGGGTCTGGCGCTCTGGCACTGCAAGGACCTCGCTCGCCTTCCCCGGAAACATGGAGGGACGTTTCGAGGGCGCCAAAATTAGACTGGTGATCCGGGATTCTCCTACTTGGCCCCTCAATCCACCCGGACTTCCAATTAGGCGGGACAGTTCGAGACTTCTCCGTGAGGAGGCACTCATCTCAATTGTAGTTGGAATAATCCCCTCATTCGCTTGGGCATACTATAATGCCAGCCAAACATACATTTCCGAGGGGTGGCTGAACCTAATTTTCGGGGGCGTTTTCTTTGGAGTCTTCACAGGCATCTTCTGGCGTCCCCGCCAACCAACATGGTACCACGAGTCCGGAAAAATGATACCTCACAATCGTCGTGACTAACCCATCCTGTCCCGGTCATCGATCTGCGAAGAAGGGCTCCCAGTGGCGATTGACAGTCTTGCCTTCAGTACTCCGATGCCATAGTTCCAATGTAGAATGAAGGAGACGAACGAGGATAGGAATACGGTAATCAAACCTCTGTTGGGTGAGTAACCAGTTGCACCTCCCAACCATGCAACGATGTTGTATAAAATCGCTAACGTGGGCAATTGGTGTACTGCAATCCGCTCTGAACTCATTGGCACCGACTCAAGGGACAAGTCCCAGAATTCCGGCCATGCCAAGCCACCATTGAGTAATCCCCACGAAAACAAGCCGATGGACAGAATCACCAGTGGGGGAAACGCTGAGACGAGAGAGTGACTCCATCCCCATAGACTCGGGTATCGGTTTCCAGCAAGCTTCCTTACCATGCCATAGTTCCTGATCTGTTTCATGACTCTGCTAAGCCCCCTCCTCCTGTGCCACATCACTGCACTTCCGTCAGACCAGAGCCTGTGACCAGTCTTCCTAATTCGGAAATCTAGCATTACGTCCTCTGCTCCTATTGCCCCCTCATCAAAGCCACCGACTTCCTCAAGCACCTCTCTTCTGTAAGCCGAATTGACCCCCGGTAACTGTTCGACTTCCTCCAGAACTTCCTTGGATTTCCTGCCGTAGTTTGTTCCAGCAGTGAAGAATCGGTTACAGAATGCCACGTCTATCGATTTCTGCCAGATGGTCGAACCTTCAGTCGGTGCGAAGTTGGGTCCACCGACTCCAGCCACCTCCGGTCTTTCGAACCACTTGACCAGATTCTCTACCCAGTCGTTCGGTACTATTACGTCATCATCAGTAAATAATATCAGTTCCGACGATGTACCCCTAATTGCCACATTGCATGCATCAGCCCTGGTTGTTGCGCTTCCCTCGTCCAAGAATAGAACTCCTCTATTCTCTGCAACTATTCTACCAGGATCACTCCCTGGACCTACGACGGCAACCTCCATGTCAGTATAGGTCTGCTTGCTCAATCCATCCAGCGTAATTTCCAATTCCTCGGAGTTGTTTACCGTAGGGACAATCACACAGACCCTACAATCCATCATAAAGCCCTGGTGGCTACTCATTGATGAGTTCACGGGTCATTCATTACTCTAGGGGCCAGGAAGTATGTCCATCTGGCACCACCGTCGTTGCTAAGCCAAGTCAACCTCAGAGGATACTTCTCCTCAAACTCGAGTGTAATCTCATTCGTTAGACCCCCTGCGAGCTTTCTTGTTAGTGGATCTAAGAACTGTAGAGAGTATGTGGAATGTGTCGGAGAGGCACATGACAACTCAGTCAACTCCCCCGACTCAAATCTCACATTAACCCCCTCGCCTGCCTCAACTGTAACTGAAACAGTCATCTGGGTCTTATCCATGCTAAGATCAACCAACTCCCCCACAAACTTCGCAGCTCTCAGCGCTCTAGATATCTTCTCAGAGCCTATCGTGGCCTTGGACTTGAATTCTAGCTTCGGTTGGCTGGGGTTATCCATTGCGTTAGTGTCAATTCCCCTCAGGATTCTGTGGACTTCTCCAACTCTGACGTTTATCGCACCCACCGCGTCATCGTAATCCATCTCTACCAGGTCGCTCGGGCCCGCCAGAGTTAGTAGGTCCCTCATCTTCCCTAACTCCAGGCCTATCTCCACTGGTTCTACTTCGTATGTCTCGAAGCATTCGTCCGTGATTGTCGTCGACAACAGTGCGACGTGTGACCCGTCAACTACGCTTACACTGAGGCCCTTCTCACCCCAAACTAATTTTGCCTCGTCAGTCAGAACCGATAGTACGTCTACGATTTCCCTCATCAATTGTTGCTTTGCCGTAATTCTCAGCATCCTAACCCCTCTCTATTCGTGCTGTTATGATAGAAGGCTCTTGATGCTTATTGGGTGATTGTAAGCGTCTCTACTGGTACTCCCTCCACCTATGTCCACAAGTCTCGCATGTGCAAATCTTGGTCTCCGGCTCATCTGATGCTCTAGTCTGTCGTAGTTCAACGAACGTCCTATTCCCATCGCATTTTGGACAGATGTAGTCCCCAACTCTTAGCGTTCCCCTTGGTCCTTGCTCCTCTACTACTTCGGTGAGGTGCTTGAGGGACTTGGAATCAGTGATGGCTCTGGCCTTTGATAGGTCAATGGTTTCCCCTGTCATCGGGTCTGTAAATTCCGATCCCTTCCCATCAGACCCAGAAAGTGGCCCCTCATATCCGCACTTGTAGTCGGGGCATTTGATCCATCCTTTGTTGTCCGGATAAGAAAGAGAACCACACTCTGGACAAAACATGCTCTAGCACCCATATCGCATTAACGCGAACCGAGTCACGCTGAACCTGCTGACTATTCAACTATTCGTAATCAAAATTTGTCGCCTTCCGCACCGTTCAAGCCGGAAACCCGCCTCGGAGCACTGTGATAATCCACTATGACTGGAGACTCGCACGGGTATTGGACGAAGATGGCCATATTGTAGACGAGAAAATATGGGACGGGCATCAGAACCCATCAACAATAGCGGAAAGGCTGAGTATGATCCAAAAAGGCAGATTGCTCCCCGAAGTGAGGGAGTTGACTCTCCGATTTCCTGACGCAGCGTTAGATCAATTTGCTTCTGTCTCCGATCCTTCCTGGCCCCCAGTTAGCGAGCATGAATCCAAGCTACTGCATGATGCTTCTAACATGTTGGCAAAGATGGGAATCGAAGATGCATCGGGGGACATTGATCGCCGCTTAGACATGATCGTCTCGTCAACACTGGAGATCAGATCTTCATGGACGACTTTGGAGGCTCGCTGCGTCGAGTGGTCAGGCCTTTTCATCACCGAGGCCGATCTTGACTCCCAGAGGGGGGCGATTCCAAGTGCTGTATCCGAATCTGACAATATTGTAGAGGCGGCCAAGCTTCTGGGGGTTGCAAAGCCCAAGCACGAGCCCAGCGAATCCGAATGGATTGCCCTAAATTCGCTTGCCAAGGAAGTCACCTCCACCTCCAAGATGCTATCCCATCACGAGGATTCGATCCGTGAGATTTCCGCGGCATACCTTCCTTCTCTAAGTGCCCTAATGGGGCCACTTTCTGCGGCCAAGCTGGTGGTCCTTGCTGGTAGCAGGGAAAGATTGGCGAGAATGCCATCCGGTTCTCTGCAGGTTCTCGGTGCCCATGCGGCGATGTCAGCACATCGGAGGGGCGCCCCTCCTCCAAAGCACGGGGTGGTATTGTTCTCAATGCCCCAGGTTAGCCGCTCCCCTCGTTGGGTTCGTGGAAAGATAGCTCGCTTCCTAGCGGGAAAGGCAAGCATAGCCGTTCGGGTCGATCACTTCGGTGGCGAACCCTGGGGCAGCGAACAAATCGAGTCCATCAATCGCGAGGTCGAGGGCATCAAAGCGAAGTTCCCCAAGCCGCCAAAGAGGAGGTGATCGATTGTCACGTAAGGCTGCCTCTCTCGGTTGGGGGGCAAGGAGAGAGGGCAGGAGCCTATGGACTCGGAATGCAGTCAAGGGAGTCTCAGTCAGAGGAGAGAGGAGGAAGAGGGACGGACGAGTGGAGTGGAGGAAGTGGGACCCATCCCGGTCCAAGGTGGCAGCTGCATTGCTAAGGACGACGGGCGAACCGACCGATATCCTCCCTTCTCCTGGGGCGACATGCCTCTACCTCGGAGCATCCAGCGGTGGCACAGTCAGCCACATCCACGACGTTGTCTGTGGTGCTGACAACCATCACGGTGGGCAGATCGTCGCAGTGGAGATTTCACCTCGGATGACACGCGACCTAGTCTCCCTCTCCCAGAAGAGGAGTGGATTGGTCCCGGTGCTGGGGGATGCGAGGCTACCAACTGAAGTCGCACCCTTCATCAGATCCAGGGCAGACTGGATACATCAAGACCTCAGTATCGCAGACCAGGCTGAGACTTTTGTCAAGATGGCCTCTGTGTTCCTCCGTCCCGGTGGGACCGGGCTACTCAGCCTTAAGGCAGCAAGCGAGAGGTCTTCCGATGGTGATATCGACTCTAGGTTCTTGAAGGCCGAGCGTATCATCGGAGATTCGGAATTGGATATTCTGGAGATGATAGATCTTACTGGTCTCGAGGAGCAACACGTTGTATTCAGGTGTGTTTCAAACATCACCTGAAGCAATTAACATTGCAATCAAGCCACCGTAGAACAAAATTATCAATATGAAAAGCCCAATTCCAATCCACGAGATTATCTGTGCGGCTTTCGCCATTCCCTGATCGGGATGCCCCGGGTACTGACTCGTGGTAGCGAGTGCCGAATTTGCCACAATCAAACCTGGCACTGCAGTACACACAGAGCACATCATGATACCGAGGATGCTGAGAACTAGTGCCAATACTGCATTCGTTTGGGGCATAATACCCCCCGGTCCGAACTGTCCTGCTTGCACGTAGATCTGTTGGGGTCCCCCTGTCTCTGGAGCGTTCGGGGCGCCTTCTAAGACGACCGTTTCGGGAGGGGTTTCTGGATCCTGCTCTGGATTAATCCAATCAGGCACACTGCCTTTCAAATCTTCCTCCATGATTCCTGCTGGATGGCACATCGAATAATACTTCGCAATACCCTCCCAACAGTAATGGCCCTCTTTCGGAATCGGTCATACATGCCAGAGTTGCCCGAGGTCGAGACAGTTCGAAGAGGGCTGGAGAAGCACCTCCTAGGGCAGCAAATTTCTTCTGTTGAGGTACGCCGTGAAGACCTGAGGTTCCCCTTCCCTGTTGGATTTGACACAATTCTTAGTGGACGCATGGTTCACGGTATCGATCGCCGGGCGAAGTACCTCCTGATCAGGCTCAGTGGCGAGATGACTTGGCTATGCCACCTCGGGATGAGCGGTCGCTGGACCATACTTGGCAGAGGCATCAAGAGCAGACCGGGGAAATTTGCCAGTGGAGCTCCCGTCGGAAGCGGGGATGGCCCTCATGACTGGGTGGTCGTTCATCTGGAGAATGGAAATAGGGCTGTCTACTCGGATCACAGGCGATTTGGAATGATGGACTGCTTCCCTACGGACAACGCAGGTGATCATAGGTTACTGCGCTCTTTAGGGCCCGAGCCCACTCCGAACCACCTCACTCCAAGGGACATGGCCAATGGGCTCAGGGGCCGTTCGACGCCAATCAAGTCAGCGTTGTTGGACCAGAGCACAGTGGCCGGCCTAGGCAATATCTACGTTTGCGAGATTCTCCACCGCGCCGGGGTCTCTCCGAGGAGAAAGGCATCTAGCATTGCTGGCAAGACAGGCATCACAGACCGGGTCATGAGGATTACCGGAGCAACTCACGATGTAATCACCGAGGCAATTGACGCTGGGGGCTCAACCTTGCAGGACTTCAGGGGGGTGAATGGGGACGATGCAATGGGTTATTTCGTTCACAACTTCTTGGTATACGACAGGGAAGGGAAGCCATGTCTCAAGGCAGGTTGCCATGGCACCGTGAAGAGGATAGTCCAGGCAAACCGCTCCACATTCTTCTGCCCATCTTGCCAACGTTGAATTTGGAAGAGGCTAGTAGTAGCGCTGGGACATTTCTATCCCTCTGACTAGTGCCAACAGCATTTCGTTGCGAGGAGTCGGGACCCCGAACTCCTCTCCCTTGGAGACAATGACCCCACAGAGAACGTCGACCTCTGTCTTCCTCCCAGCCATCAAATCCTGCAACATCGAGACCCTGTTTTCTGCGGTAGAACCGACGACCCGCCTCAGTAGTCCCTCAGCATCAAACTCCCCGAGTTCTACTCCCGCTGCCTTAGCTACTGCTTCCGCCTCCCTCATTGAACCTACAGCCTGTTCCCATAGCTCCGGCACCTCCGCAAGAGCGCCATTCCTGACTCCGGCAATGGCACACACGGGGTTGATGGCAACGTTGATCAGGAGCTTCTTCCAAACAACTCCCTGTATTTCGCTTGACCACTTTGGTCCGAGACCGGCCTCATTGAGTAGAGCGATTAGCTCGTTCCCAATGTCACCGGGGTCGGAACCGTCCATTCTTCCCAAGACAATATTTCCTCTGCCAGACCAGTGGACCGAACCATCCGAGTCCCTCCATGCCGAGTGCGTCGTCGAGCCAGCAATCACACTCTCTACCCCTATCTTATGGGCGAGAATCTCTGCGTGCCCGAGTCCGTTCTGGATGCTTATCGCCATTCCTCCAGGTGCCAGAAGCTCCTCTGCAACGGATGCGAGTATCGGTGTCGAGGAAGCCTTTCCAGTCACAATTGCTACGTCGCAGGTTCCCAGTTGGGAGCTCGGAACGGGGCCCTCCTCGCTGTCTAGGACGCGATACCTCCCGGGAGGCACCATTTCCATCGTGCCCTCTGGCGTATGCAGGACCAAACCTAATCTCAGTGTATCTGCCGTCCTACCTCGTGAAACGCACAACAGTGAAGCCCCCGTGTCAGCAAGAGAACCCAACAGTGCCCCACCAATCGAACCGACGCCAAGAATCCCAATCTTCATCTCCCATGCCCTCCAAACTACCAAACCGTTCGAGCAGCAATGTGCAGGGTGACCCCCGAAGCATCGACATTGTGCCAAACCACCCATGCATCTGGGGCCGTTCCATTGATGCTGAGCCGAGCTGTGACGTTCTGCTTTGCCCCAACCTCCGAAGGAACCACTACGTCAAAGTTCTCCCATTCAGCAGCTTGGCCACTCCACTCCAGGGATATTGGCATAGTGTAATTCTCTCTGTTTCGGAACGTAATCTCCATCTCCTTTGCGAATAACGAGGAGTAGTTGTTGCCGCTGGTCTCCGAGATGAAGTTGTCATTGATCCCCTCGACCCACACCTCTGGGCCTTCGTACAAGTCAAATTGGGTGATGGTGGAATCAGTGCAAAATGCCAACCAACCTTCACCAAGCTCTAAAGCGCCATTTCCAGAGTAGTTTGCTAGGACAGATATCGCGGAGCGGTCAGATAGCTCGAAATCCCATTCACCTGAGGAGTTAGCAACTGGCATCACCTCGGACGAGGGGCAGAATGCCGAACCCGACTCGCCGAAGGAGATGGAGTACTCCTCATAACCTCCAAGATTCTTTATCTCCCAATCACCATTGGAGAACTGCAATCTTGATTCCTTGTCGATCGGCATGATTAGCCTATCGTCCGTCCCATTTTCCCTAGTTAGGAATATCTCGGGGGCCAGTAGGGTGGCCTTCCTCCTTCCTCCCAAGCTCTCCCACGTCTGGAAGAGGGAAGCCCAGGCGCCCTCGTGACCCCTCATGCAAAGTTCATGGAAACCGGGGTCAAACACAGTATCATTCTCGAAGTACCAGAATGGATTGTAGGAGGTGGAGTTGTTGGAAGTTAGTGAAACGACCAACTCGTCTCCTTCAACCACTAGAAGTTCCGTGCAAATCAATGGGGTCCCTGAGTCTTCTACAACCTTCCACATTGGATCAAATGCAATGGTCGCTCCCCCCTGCCTGAAAACAATCGAGTGCTCCTCTTCGTGTCCCTGTACGTCAACTAGGATAACCAGCCTGAAGGAGTGGAGACTCCTTCCAGCTTCATCCCTGGAAAGATTGATCCAAACGACTCCAGTTGAAGATTGGGTAATGCCGGCGAACCTGCAAAGGCCCCTTAAGTCGAAGCAATCCGAATCCATTTCCCAACCGTCCGCATTACCTTCTATTTGCACCTGCAGCCAACCCGAAACCGGCATCAATCCATCGGGTTCCAGTTTTAGCGAGAATACCATTTCGTTTTCATCCTCTATCTCCAATTCTTCAGGCCAGCTTTCGGTGGAAAGTCCAACATCGTAATCCACTAGTTGGTATGATGGCAAAGCTCCAGGGAATCCAGCAATCAGAATAATCATAGCAATGGCAGTCAGTCTGCTCCTCTCTCTATCCTCCAGTCCCATGAATTCGTTCAGAACTATCGGTTGGGGGATGCTCTCGGGATAGAATCTCTGCCACACCCCTATGGCTGCGAGGAAAACCCAAGGAGAGTAGTCCGAGGTGGCGAAGATGATGACCAGCACTCCTAGCACTGCAACGAAAATCGATGTTTGGAAACCCCCCTCCCTCATCTGAGATGGCCCCATGATGGCATGCATTGCGCGGTCACCCGGTAATCCTGGAATAGGTAGCATCAGTCCCCACCCCACTATGGATAGGCCAATGCCCGCAATTCCAGTCGGGTGGAGCCATTGCAGCCTAAGCCCCATTCCGTCCCCTAACCAGGAACCCGAAAACATACTTACTAACAGATTTGTATCAAAGAGAACCGGGGACCCTTCTAGTTCCGGGGGCGACTCCGGAGTCATACCCAAGCCGAAAATTGTGAGTGCGCTTCCTAGGATTACCAATGCTAGGGGTGGCGTCATCTCGATAATCCCTAGAGATTTCCTGTCAGGGACTGGAACTAAGTCACCACGCCTCTGCCCCATTACTCCAACGATTCCGAATGGCCAAAGTGATGAGATTGGGAAGGCAATGGGTACCATGTTCCCTATTTCGACTCCGAATTTTCTGGCTACTGCTCTCTTTAGCTGGCTTGCCGTCAATATGACAAGCACAATTGGGGTAGTGAAGTAGAGAATCGACTGGCCAATCGCTCCGAATCCAATGGGACTGCTGCCACGGCCATACTGAGCCACCCATTCGAGGCCGATCATCGTCATCAGAGCGGTCATTGCCAACCAGACCATGGCCAGTTGCCATTTCTTCAGAACTACCTGTCCTGTGGGTAGCCTAGATATCGAAAGGACGGGTGGATTGGACTCCTCCAGTGCACCTACCATTCCCATTGGCTCTAGGTGCTTGTTTAGCAGAATCAGTTGCCTGCTGACTTCGGTGCCCTCCTTCCCCCTTACTTCCCAAGAAGGGGGCAGCGGACCCTCCCTACCCAGTTCGAAGTACCTTGACACTATTACCTCGAACAACTCGAGTGCACCCCAAGTCTCAGAGTCAACAATGATGCTGTTCGTAGGGTCCACTGGTCCACCTCTAGTGAGCCCTACCGGGCGTGGGATTTGACCCCTCGCTCTCGACGTAGGTAACCCTAATTCACTTGTTCTTGAATCTCTTGAGGCGAAAGGTCTCCTCGCGTTCCATTTCTTCCAGCCTTAGCTGGATGAAAGTCTGGGCCTCCTTCATTTCCGGGATAACCTTGAATTCTAGTGCGTTTACCCTCCTCTTCGTGGCCTCAATCTCCTCTAGGAGTCTCTTTAGGGTCGCCTCCATTTCCGCAGCCTTGACCATCTTCTCCACCAGTAGCGAGTATGAGTCGGCGGCCTCGTCAATGTAGGGCGAGCCTCCAACCATCCCCAGCCCTCTGTCCTCGGAAGATAGCTTCAGGTTCCGGCCATCAACTTGGGGGACTACGACACCCATGATGTTGCGCTTGGAAACGGTTACCTCGGGATGCTTTGATGAGGCGATTGCTGCGCTCTTTACAGCTAGACCGCCTTCTATCGATGATGCTAGATTGATTGCCTGTAGGGCGTCCCGGTAAGTTCCAACCAGTTCCTCCCTAGCCCTGATCATCTCAGAAAGGAGGGTTCTGAACTCATGGAATAGCCCATCCCTCTTCATCTTGAGCAGGTTGTACCCACTCGAAGTTTGCTTGATCCGTCGCTTTAGGTTTATCAGCTCGGATCTGGTCGGTTTTATGTCTAGGGCCATATGATCACTGCATTCTATCTACTCTTTCCTTTCCGTTGGATGGTACTTGTCAATCCACTTTTGATCCAGCCTTACGAGGAACTTGGTATCGATGTTTGAAAGCAGGTCCCAAGCCAGATCCAAAGTCCCTTCTTTGATCGGCCTGTCCTCGTCCCTGCTCTGTCTGAGGAACTGGTCTTCGAAGATATCTGAGAACTTCAGAAGTTGGAGGTCCCTTTCGTTCAGGGCATCCTCTCCGACAATGGCTACGAGACCTCGAAGCTCCTTTCCCTGGGCATAAGCTGCGTAGAGCTGATCGGAAACCGATTTGTGGTCCTCCCTGGTCTTGTCCGGACCGATCCCTGCGTTCATTAGTCGCGAGAGGGATGGAAGCACGTTTATCGGGGGGTAAATTCCTTTCTGGTGCAGCTCCCTCGAGATGACTATCTGGCCTTCGGTGATGTACCCCGAGAGATCCGGTATCGGGTGTGTTATGTCGTCTCCAGGCATTGTGAGGATGGGGAATTGGGTTATTGAGCCCTTCTTCCCCTTTACCAGTCCGGCCCTCTCGTAGAGCATTGCCAGGTCAGTGTACATGTAACCAGGATAACCTCGCCTTCCTGGGACTTCTTCGCGAGCTGCCCCGATTTGCCTAAGTGACTCACAGTAGTTTGTCATATCCGTGTAGATCACCAGTACGTGGTAGTCGTGTTCGAATGCCAAGTATTCTGCAGCTGTAAGGGCCAGTCTCGGTGTGATTAGGCGCTCTACTGCTGGGTCATCTGCCAAATTCACGAAAAGTGCGGCATTCTCCAGCGCTCCAGTTCGCTCAAGGTCATGAACGAAGAAGTTGTATTCTTCTGCTGTGATCCCCATGGCGCAGAAAACTACTACGAAGGCGTCGTCGCTGTCAACCAGCTTCGCCTGTCTGGCTATCTGCAGGGCTATGTCGTTGTGGGGCAGTCCGCTCGCGCTGAAAATTGGTAGCTTCTGACCTCGAACCAGAGACGTACACGCGTCAATAGCCGAAATTCCAGTTTGGATGAAAGCCTCTGGACTCTGTCTGGAGTAGGGATTGATAGCTGCCCCAATGATGTCTGCCATCTCGTCCGCGACAATCTCCGGTCCGCCGTCCCTGGGCCTCCCAGCCCCATCTAGGATCCTGCCGACCAGTCCCTTACTAACTGGTAGCTTGAACACGTCCCCCAGGAATTTAACTCCTGTTTGCCTGTCTACTGAGGCCGTCCCTTCGAAAACTTGCACTATGACTTGGTCGTCAGAGGTGTCTAGGACCTGTCCGTTCTTCATCGAACCATCGCTAAGCCTCAATTGCACTATCTCTCCGTACGATACGGGCTCTGTCTTGTTCAGGAACACCAATGGTCCCTTGACGTCAGTAATTGTTCTGTACTCTTTTCCACCCATCATATCACCCCTAGTTGGCCTCCATGCTGGCAGAAATTTGCTTTCCCATCTCCGTTACGAGGTCACTAATTCTGCCACCATATCCTTTCTCGAACCGGCCCCTCATCAGGTCGGTCCTAGCTGGGACGTTGACTACGTCTTCCAACTGGGCTCCGCCAGCGATAGCCTTCTTTGCCTCTTCCTGGAAGGACAAGATGGCCCTTGCCATGTCGTATTGCAGCTTCAGGTCACTGTAGGTGTCCACGTCATGGAAGGCGTTCTGTTGAAGGAAGAACTCCCTGATCATCCTCGCGACCTCTAGCGTCAGTTGTTGGTCGATTGGAAGTGCATCAGAACCCACGAGTTGTACAATCTCCTGCAGTTCTGCTTCCACCTGCAGCAAGGTGCTGATCTCGGTTCTGACTTCAGGGAAGTCGGAGGCGATGTTGTCCCTGTACCACTGGTCGAGTGACTGGGGGTACAGGCTGTAGGAGCTTAGCCAGTTAATTGCAGGGAAGTGCCTCTGTCTTGCGAGCCCGGCATCCAGTCCCCAGAAGACCTTCACGATCCTAAGTGTACCTTGGCTAACCGGCTCCGAAATATCTCCGCCCGGAGGGGAGACGGCCCCAATCACCGAAACGGATCCATCATCTCCTGATAGCGTCTTCACTCTGCCAGCCCTTTCGTAGAATTCTGCGAGTCTGCTTGACAGGTAAGCAGGATAACCCTCCTCTCCTGGCATTTCTTCAAGTCTGGAGGATATCTCCCTCATTGCTTCGGCCCATCTGCTTGTTGAGTCGGCCATTAGGGCTACGTTGTATCCCATGTCCCGGAAGTATTCCGCAATTGTCACTCCAGTGTAGACTGAGGCCTCTCTGGCTGCAACTGGCATATTGGAGGTGTTTGCTATCATCACGGTCCTGTTCATCAGGGGTTTGTTCGTGTTCGGGTCTATGAGGTGGGGGAATTCGTCTAGAACCTCCGTCATCTCGTTCCCCCTCTCCCCGCAACCGATGTAGACAACAATCTCTGCATCGGACCACTTGGCAAGCTGCTGCTGCGTAACCGTCTTTCCAGAACCGAATGGTCCGGGAATCCCAGCAGTCCCCCCCTTTGCTAGCGGGAATAAGAAATCTAGGATCCTTTGCCCAGTCATCAGGGGGACGTCAGGTGCGTACTTCTGGACAAATGGTCTTGGATGACGTACCGGCCACTCCTGCATCATTGCAACTTCGGTACCGTCTTCAAGCGTGCACACGGTCTGAGTGATGTTGAAAGATCCCGATTCTATACTCTTGATGACCCCACTGGCAGTTGGCGGTATCATCACTCTGTGTTCGATTGTCTCCGTCTCTTGCACGATGCCAATCACCTGTCCGCCGACAACCTCGTCTCCTGCCTTAACGCTCGGTTTGAACTCCCATTCTCTCTCGAGATCCAGGCCATCTGCATCAACGCCTCTGGTGATGAACACGCCCATCGTCTCCTCCAGCTTTGGCAGTGGCCTCTGAATCCCATCGTAAATCTGCGTTAGCAGTCCGGGTCCCAGTTGTACAGACAGAGTCTGGCCCGTCCTGATAACTGGCTCTCCTGGCCTAATTCCTGAGGTCTCTTCGTAAACCTGAATTACTGACTGGTCTCCATGCAGTTCGATTACTTCACCCATCAGGCCCTCGTCCCCGACCCGTACTACTTCGTACATCCGGGGGGAAATCCCTATCGCTGTTACAACTGGTCCGGAAATCCGGTAGATTACTCCATTTTCTTTACTCATTTTTTCACTTCCTTCCTCTTTTGACTCTATTTCCAAAGGTCGACTCCTAATGCCGACTTGATCGACTCCCTGAGTGTCGTGTCCTCTTGAGTGCCTATGCCCAAAACAGTAGGCGTGACGCTGTCGGAGAGTTGCTGTCTAAGCCTCTCCGGGAGCCTCATGAGGTCGATGTTGTCAACGACGACGACTCCGACCTCTGACTGATTAAGAAGGGAGCGGAGCGTATCCGCCATCTCATCATCATCAGTCGGGTTGTACAGGTTCTCAACCCCTGCGAGCTGGAAACCGAGAGTGAATTCCAATGATCCCACGACTGCTATCTCCATCTTTTCACCTCAGTAGTCCATGTGCGCTTCCAATACCTCATCTGGGAGGCCAACCGCCTTGCCGCGCACGAGAAGGCGTAGATTGCGAACTTCGAGCGATTTGCGCTCGATATAGAAAATAATGGGGAACGGGGAAATTGGACTTAGATATGAGAATCTCTTCAATACGGCATGCCTCTGGTGGGAAAGTAACTCTGCATAGGGATCCAGACTTCCCAGGCCCTTTGAGTCCCTCAACGCTTCCTCGAAGCCAGAGTCGTCAAACGACCCATTTCTCCTCAAGGCCTCGATTAGCTCCTCGTCACTCTCGGCCTGGGCCGCATGGCGCATCGTCCCAGAGTCAATCTTGCCCCCTGGAATAATCATTGACAGCCTCTTCTCGAAAGAGAGTCCCATCCTAATCGCCCTGAATTCATTGATGATGTTCCTGTGATCTATTTCCATCTTAAGATAACGCAACAGCCTAGGACCACCATCTCTTCCTCTGACTGCTTTCAGAGCATCTGCGAAGTACTGCATATCGAGTGCATTTTCCATGTCCTCCAGTGTCGCTTCCCCTTCTAGGTTTGATAGGATCCTCCCCCAGGGAGTTCCTGACATCGCATCCACGGCTTCCTGAAGTCCCTCGGTCGTTCTGACGATATTCAGCCATGGTGCGTTCCTAGGGTTCTCCGATGGAAGAATTTGTGACTCAATTACCTCGTCCGAGGCACCGCCGTTTATCGCTCGCAGAACTGTCTTTGCCTTTTCGTAGTCGAACCTTTCGACATAAATCGCTACTAGTGATCTAAGATGGCCCTGGCAGAATCTCATCACCTGGGCAAGGTCGTTGTCTAGGTTGTGGAAGAGCGCGGCTTC
>DASCSS010000017.1:0-32520 GCA_034399535.1 Candidatus Thalassarchaeaceae archaeon | reverse complement strand
TTCAACACGACCAGCATGGGCAAGAACTCGGTTGTCGAAAATCTGACAATCATCTCCTCTGTATACGGGGTGACGATCTATGGCAGTGATCCTGAGATGAACAACCTCACCGTGAACAACGCCGACCGGGTTTCTGTTGACATGTTCAACGGGGCATCTCCGAAGTTCAGAGACTTGGTCATCGAGGGTGGTGGGCAGGACATCCACGGGGCCTCTCTCAGTTGGAGGTATGGGATCGGCCTGAGTTTCGGTGACGGTTCCGCCCCAATAGTAGAGAATGCCCAAATCAATGGGCTTGTCACTAGGGGCGTTAACGTTTGGGCCAACGGGGGGGGTTTGCTAGCCGGGGTAAACGTCTCCAATGTCAGTGGTGCCACTCTGGCAGCCGCTGCAGGGATTTGGGTGGAGGACTCGATCCCCTTGTTTACTGATTCCATGGTTACAAAGTCCGACAACGGGGTCTTTGTTCGACATCAGAGCCCGGGTTTCGTAACAAGACCTACCTTCCTTGGATTGACTGTAGAGGACTCGCAGAACAGGGGCATACTAGTCGAGAGGTATGATCACACCAATTTCTCTAATCTGGAGACTAATGCTATTTTCGAGGGTCTGGTCGTTCGAGGCACCGGTGGCCCTGGAGCAACTACTCCTGGATTGGGGATAGGTGCTGCCTTTGATGTAAACACAACTGGAGTCAGAGTCACAGACGCTCTGATAGAGGCCAATGCTCTGATTGGCTTCAGGGCCTACACAACCGACTCCTCAACTACGTTGAGGAATATCACCCTTCGAAACAACGGACCAACCTCGCCCTCTAGCGATCACAATGGCGCAGGGATGTTGTTCAGAAGCACTTCTTGGAC
This sequence comes from Candidatus Thalassarchaeaceae archaeon, assembly GCA_034399535.1. GTDB lineage: Archaea > Thermoplasmatota > Poseidoniia > Poseidoniales > Thalassarchaeaceae > UBA36. The sequence goes on along the minus strand of DASCSS010000017.1, from coordinate 31,657 downwards.
TTCAAAGGGTCCAGCTTCGGTTATTGACCTGGTCGTCGAAAACTCCACGGGCACGGGAGTTCATATGGCAAAGGGCGGAGTCATAGGAAGCAACTGGACAGTTCGCAATAATGCTGCTTCTGGAGTGATATTCACCGAATTCCATCCCAGAGTTGACCACCTTGTAAGCGAAGACAACTCCGAACACGGAGTCGCAGTGCTTGATTCCAGCAACGTTGAGCTCTCTTTCGTAACCACTTCACAAAATGGAATCGGCACCTCCCTGCCTGAGGAAGGGGCTGGCCTGTACTTCAAGGAGTCAAACTACGTCATGAGCGGAGGAAAGAATGTGACCTGCCTAGAATGCTCAAGCAACTCTGATCAGCATGGGATTGTGATTAGGGACAGCATAGATGTACAGTTGAAGTCCATATCGATTTCAAACTCTCTCTCCGCACCCGCTCTAGACATCGACAACAGCGATGCCCTCTTCTCAGGTACCGTAATTGTTGATGACATGACGATAAACTCAGACTCCTCCGACTTCTATTCTGCATACTTGAACGAGGTAGATGCCGAAATTAAGGGACTTGATCTGAGTGGAATTAGCGGTGGGCTATTTTGGTCTGGCAATGAGGGGCCCTCACTCCTTACAGACTCAGTAATTTGGGAAAGCACGACCCACTGCCTAGACATTTCTGGACATTCCGAGCTCATTGCAGACAACGTCTCGCTATTTTGTGATGCCAACAGCCCGACACTCGACGAGAGTGCAGTTAACTTCACTGGCTCTTCTCTGATTCAGAACCAAAACTCCTCTCAATCATTCGTCCTCGAAAGCAACTCGCATCTTCGATGGATATCCTCTGAAACCATGGAGGATCCTGGAAACATCGGTCTTGACAACATCGTCGATATCATGTGGAAAACCGATGTTCACACCATCAATCAGAATCTCCTGAACATTCCATTCGCATCGGTAAACCTGACCTTCGACCAATTCGAGGAAGGTCACAACGCTACTCAACCCTATGGTGGGTTTGCCGATTACGGACCCTTCATCGGCAAGCGTTGGACCCCACTCCAAGGATGGTCTGCAGTCAACAAGGTACACGTTGGATGCGATTATGATGGGACTCACAATGACTCTGCGCCGCTTGTTCTTGATGGAGACCACAGGATCTACTGCAGGCTGGAGCTGTCAAACCAACCACCATTCATCCAATGGGAATCCCCCTTGGACGGTACTCCCTTCTCCAGTGGTAGTGAAGTCCCATTCGATGCCTCGACATCATGGGATCTCGATATGGAAGTCCTCACTTACTCATGGACTAGCAGCATTGATGGAGATCTGCTTTCCTCTTGCGGATATGCTAATGATACCAACGGTTCGACTTTCGTCGCGAACAGTGATGAAGACCCCTGCCTCTCTGACGGCTCCCATCTGATTACCCTCGAGGTCTGCGATACACATGGGCACTGCGTAAATGAAACGAGGGAAATTGAGCTGGAAAATCTGCCACCCGTCTTATCCGTGGGAACGACTCCACCGATATCCTCCTTGGGAACCCTGTACCTAGGAGAGACTGCGGAGGTCACAATCAACCTGGATGGAACCTTCGACCCAGAGGGCGGCGATCTTTGGTGCTGGGTAGAGACTTCTTTCGAATCGGGGCCTGATCCGGATCCCAATAGCCCATATTGCCCGATGGAGATTGTCAGATCGTTCACGAATGCACCTGATGACGAGTTCACAGTCTCAGTCGTAGCCTTCGATGGAGTAAACCCATCAGTGCTGTGGACTTTCAACATCAAACTGATCAACGAGATTCCCGAACCTTCTATGGAACTGACTAGAAACGGCGATACCTCTGCGGACTGGGTGAGGTTGGATGGCTCGAATACAACCGATCCGGAAGGTGACGAGATCAAGTTCGAGTTCTGGAGTGACATCGACGGTCTACTGCATTCCGGCTCTACCCCTGATGACACGATTGAATGGATCGGGACTCTCAGCAAGGGAAGTCATTCAGTCACCATGAGATCCAGCGATACCAGGCCTGAACATGGTATCGACTGGAACTTTGTTGAAATTGATTTGGAGGTACTCAACTCCCCTCCAAATGCACAAATTTCGCAACCAATTGATGGATTGTCAACCGACTCTTCTGAGTTATTATCCCTCGATGCGACCGGTTCCGGTGATTGGGATATGGCATGCTCCGAAATGCCGGAAAACGGAACTGGGCTTCTTTGTAACCCATCATTGAGTTCTAGTGATGACTTAGTCAGCATTCTCTGGGTGATAGATTCGCTCGAAGAGCCCATGGGGGGCGACTGGCACCTTGAGACCAGGCTCCCTCATGGAGAGCACACCCTGACACTCATAATAGACGATGGCACCGGACCGGTTTCCGATCAGGTCATGGTCACAGTCGGGCGCTCCGCTCCAGCACTTGTCCTTGTCTCCCCAGTCCCTGGTGTGGAGGTCTACTCAAATCTTCCAGTTCTATTCGACTTCCGAAACTCCGTGGACTACGACGGAGATGACTTCACCGTCACAGTGACCTCTGATCTTATGGGGACGCTGCTTGAGGACAAGACAACCGATTTCTGGTACAATGATTACCTAATCGCCGGCACCCATAACCTGTCGTTTGTACTGACTGATGAACAAGGTATGCGAAGGAGCTATTCCCAACAATTGGTTGTCCACGAGACAGGACCAGTAGCCGTAATCACCGGCTTGTCAAACGGCCATTACCTTCCTCCGGGACAGCTTGCAACTCTGAGTGCCACAGAATCGATAGATTACGACGACGACATAGTTCTGTATGAGTGGAGCATAGGTGGAATCATAGTTAGCGATTCTATCATGGTTGACCTGTTCCTTTCTCCCGGGCCCACGCGAGTCGATCTCCTTGTTCAAGACTCGAGGGGGGCTACGTCGACTACCTCAATCAACATAACAGCCGGTTCCTCGGCACCATCACTACACGAACTAACTGCATCTGTTCTGAAGGTAGATGAAAAGACTCCTACCGACGTAATGACCACAGTGCGACTGGAGGACCTTGACGGGACCGCCAACGCAGTGGAGGGAAGACTCACCGCAGGGGGAATTTCTCAGGTCATGTACTTCTACGACGATGGAACTGGTGGTGACTTAGTAGCAGGTGACAATATCTGGACATCCCGATTCAGTTGGGTTGTTTCGGGAGGTTCCTGGGCAATTGTCGAGGTTTGGGCACTTGATGGCGATCTTGTCAGTTCCGGGCAATCGCTCACCATCCCGATAGAGGATCAGGATTCTGGAGGGATTTCTTCCTGGGTAATGGAGGTTGGAATTCCAATGTTGATAGTTTCCATGTTGGCATTCGCGGCAGGAGGGGTGGCGTTCCAACGACGGAGAATGGAGGAGATTGCTAAGGACATCGAGGTGATAGAGTCATGGTCGTCATTCGATCCACGGGAACTTGACGAGGAGTTCGACTCGGAAGAACCCTAATTCCCGGGACCCCAGTTCGTGGATTCCTTATTCAGGCCCAGACGTTTGACGAAAAGGAACTTGAAGTTCTTCCAACCATCGCCCCAGGTGTTGATCTCTGCCAGTCCCACCCTAGGACGGTAAGGAACCGAGATCTCTATGGCTTCCTTCCTGCCAAAATTCTGCCGGGCGTTGATTTTCATCTCTTCGGAGAGAGGCATGCCGTCATTCGTTGGACGCATCTTGGGGTTCTCTAGAATCTCCTTGCGAAATACCCACATTCCAGACTGCGAGTCATGGATTCCATACCAGAAAAGCATCCTTGCAGTGAACGACAATGCCCAGTTTCCAAATCCGTGAATCCCGGACATGCTCCCTTTCTCTGCTAGTCTAAGACGATCACAGGTAATGAACTTCAGTTCCTCATCTATCAGCCTCCTTACGAGATCGGGGACTTCTTCACCTGGGTAAGTTAGATCGGCATCCATGGTCACTATGATGGAACCGGAAGCAACCGCGAATCCTGTTCGGTAAGCTCTCCCGTAACCCTTCCTTTTCTCGACGAAAACCGTGGCTCCCTCTTGCTCTGCTAGCTCCCTTGTCCTGTCGGTTGAGTTCCCGTCTACGATTAGGAAGTCTAGCTTATCGCACCATCCGTCGTTTGGAATGCTTCGAATCGTCTGAACAATTGCCTCCTCTTCATTCAAAGTAGGAATGACCACTGTTACATGAACTGGAAGCACTCCTGACATGGGAAACAGCCGAAAAGGAGCATATTATTGAACCATTGCAACCTCATAATCCCCCAATCGCTTCAATAATGCACTCCCGAGCCCGTTGTCCGGGAAAGTCATGCATATCTGTATGTTAAGCGGCGAATATCCACCTAGATGGGGGGGAATGGGGTCCACTGTTTTCTCTCTCTCTTCGGCCTTGATTGGACTAGGTCACCGGGTAACTGTGGTAACTAGAAAATCCGGTGATGTGATTCCTAGATTGGATGGAGTCCGGGTGATTGAGGTATCTTGGTTACCTGTTCCGATGGAGTTCACACGTTCCTTCGGCCGTCACTCGCTAAGGGCCCTCGAAAGGCTCCATTCCGAAGATCCCGTTGATGTAGTACACCTCCACTGCCCGCTTATTTCTTGGGACGAAGGGCAGTTTGACAGATGCAGAGCGAACGTGGCCCCGATAGTCTCCTCGATGCACGGAACATGGCTTGGAGAGCGAGACGGACTTCTCATGGCAGCAGAATTGGGGGAGCCAGCAGTTTGGTCAAACCCGAATGACATTGCAATAAGATATCTGGCGAAACGATACTCTCGTTTCGAGAAGATAGCTCTACGCGGGTCAGCAGTAGTAGTTCCCAATTCAGAGGCAACGAAGGACGATCTTGATGCCAGATACAATGCACCATCAAGCTGGGACTGTGAGGTAGTTCACTGGGGCGTTGACACCACGATATTTGCCCCATTACATCGTGATAGTGAGGATTCGATGCACAGGTTCAATGAGATTAGAAGCAGATTCGGGGCAACCGGGGAAACTATGCTGTTACTTGCCGTGGGAAGGCTCGCAGCTCGGAAGGGCCATGGGATGCTGATTAGGGCCCTACCTCTGATCAACGACTCTTCCGAAGTCCGAACCAAGCTTGTTATCGTTGGTAGAGGCGGACTGAGGAAGAAGCTGCTGAGATTGGCTAACAGGCTAGGGGTCAGCGAACAGGTTTCGATAGAGGGAGGAATGCCATTCCATGATTTGGCTGAGCTTTACCGATGTTGTGACTTGACCGTGTTTCCTTCGGTGTATGAGGGTCAGGGCTTGATACCCCTAGAATCAATGGCATCGGGTACTCCCGTCGTGACAGTTGATCATGGCCCCCTTCCAGAGATGGTCGACAACAATGTAGGGGCACTTTTCAAGATAGGAAACTACGACTCATTGGCTAATGCAATCACTCAAGAGATCTCATCCAGGGAAATCCTTGACTCCAAGGGAATGGAAGGTCGGAGGAGAGTCCTCGATAGCTTCACTTTGGAGGGAAATGCCATATCTTTCGTCTCCATCTATCAGCGAGCCATAGAGTCCTCAGGTTGACGGGGAAACTCTTGATTGCTGTTGCCACTTCCGCAGAGCGATGCCGGAGGGAGTCATTTACAAAAATCGCTCTAAGACAACCTCGGCGGCCAGCATCTCAATTGTGACATTGGTCTCCTTCCTTGCTCTAGTTCACCTAAAGGAAATTCTGATGCCCCTGGCAATTGCCATTCTGATATACTTCCTAATTAGGGCACCTGAGAACTATCTGTTGGAGAGATTCGAAGTCGTCCGCAAGATTCCCCTACTCGCGTATGCAATTATCCTGTTCTTTGGTTCTATAGTAGCCTACGTAGTTTCCATCCTCCTCTACAAAAATCTCTCCGATTTCATTGATGAGATGGACAAGGAGGACGGCCTAATCGCAAAATTCGACGAGAAATGGGAAAACCTCGCGAACTCCGATCTTTATGGATTGGAGAAACTATTCCAGGACAACCGAATTGAAGACTTGCTGAATCCAGGAAATATTGAGCAATTTGCAACAGATATCCTTGCTGATGCTGCACAGTTCATGACAACCTTGGGCACTGTGGCGATATTCGTGATTTTCATCATCTTGGAAGAGAAGAGCTTTCCAGGACGATTCAAGGCTGCGTTCCCCGATTCCTATGACAGGGTGGAGAAAATTGTTTCAGACTCTTCCGAGTCTATTTCCACCTATGTAATCTCCAAGGCCACTTGTAGTGCTGGTCAGGCCATAGTACTGGCACTGTTGCTCTGGTTCATGGAAATCCCCGGATGGTTCCTTTTCGGTACACTTTGTTTCCTCCTGGACTTCATTCCGGTACTGGGGGCGCTTCTCGCGACAATACCACCTCTGATTATCGCTCTAATAGTCCTCGATCCAATTGGGGCCTTGCTATTGGGAGTGGCCATGATAGGAAACCAACAACTGTTCGGATCAATAATCGAGCCAAATTTGTCAGGGCAGAGGCTGGGGATCTCCCCGCTCGTACTCTTGATGACCGTGATGGTCTCATATTCGGTATGGGGAATATCTGGAGCGATAATCGGGGTGCCAATCATGATTATTGCCAGGATCGCCCTTGAGGAGGACGAGAGGACCAAGCCAATCGCATTGATGTTAGCAAAGCAGGCCTCAGTGGAAGAGGAGTAGTCACCTTTTTCGAATTATTGCCAATATTCCATCCGCCCTGATCGAAACATCGCCACCTAACCCTTCGTTGTTTAGACCTCTGGTGGAGAATGAAATCACGTCTCCCTGGACATCCCACTTCGAACCAGAAACCCAAACCCTGCAAGTTTCTAGAGCGAAGATAGAGAACACCCTCCCATTTTCAACATTAATCCTAATTTCTCCTTCTTCTGGATGGAGCCTACGGGTTACAGAGTCATTGTGGTGAATTTGCACCGATGCTCCGGGAGGGGCATCAGTCAGCGCTGCCCAGTTACCAAGGATATGGCCAGAATCGCCCCCGTCTGCGCCAACTACGTCAATTTGTGTGTAACCCCGGTCAATTAGCTCACGAATTGATTTCGCAAGGTCACTACTTGTCTGATCGGGTAGCTCAGTGGTCTTTCCGGACCATTTGGAATCATCCACCGAGTCCAAATCCCCGAAAACCTCCCGGACATCTATTCCTGCTTCGGATGCCTTGTCCGCGCCCCCATCAACTCCGAAGACGTGTACACCATCTGCAATGGTGTCATCCAGAACCGATTCATTAGGAATCGAACCATTGCACCAGAGGACACCTTTCATGCAATTACCCTAGCGAATTGAAACCCTTCCATCTTCCAGAAGTATTGCTTCTTCCAGTGACACACTGGGTTCCCTCATCACCCCTCGGAGGTGGAATCCTACTCTAGTAGAACCTGAAAGATGAGTGTTGTCTCCAAAACCAAAGTATGCAGAACCTCTTACAACCTGATCCTCCAATCTGTTTCCCACTATCCGAGTTGCCTTAGGGTTCAGTCCGATGCCAAATTCAGCAATTGTCCATACCAATTCCTTCTTTGAACCCCTCAGACCCGTCTTTGCCAGTTCGAAAATTGATATTATTTCCTCTGCCATAAGCCCTCCACTGACTTCCACAACGATTCCCTCTTCAACTTTGAAAGTAACCGGCTCCTCTAGGAAATTCCCTTCCCAGGCCCCGTCAATCACAATAGTGCCGTTCATTGTTCCCTCTTTGGGCAAAACGAAAACCTTCCCTGCTGGCAAATTGGACACTTGTCCAGGTCTATTACAGATTCCATTGTCCTCGAGCACCCATCTTCCACCAGTCAAGAATTCTACATCGGTTCCCGAAGAAGAAGTCACTTTGACCCGCCTCCGCCTCCTAAATGCGGAACCCATCCCACTAATCTCTCTCTGAAGAGCGTTGTAGTCGGCAGTCATCCCCCCTCCTTCGAAGAGTTCTTTGCTGATTCCCGGCATCGAGACTATCCTGGCTCCTTCTCTGGAGGCTTGCAGTCTAGCACGGGTATGGGAAAGAGAGTCCTTCGTTGCGATTAGTATCACCCTTTGTTTTCGCATGATGTCCGAAACAGGTAGCGGGGGCTCCTTTCCCGGCTTCTGCGTTGGCGGCATCATTACCAATAGTATCCTGTCAGTAACCCTTGAGGCCTCTTCATAGAGAGCCTGTCCAATTTCCGAGGTTTCCGGGTCGGTGATTATCAGGACGTCTTCCTCTCTCCTGATTTGCAGGCAGGTCCTGACGACTGAACGAGCAGTTGACAGCATTGCTTCCAAGCTATCCGGGGCCTGATTTTCATCCTTAGCGACCATGATGTACCTGCCCTAGGCGGGTCCTTGTATTGATAGTTCACTCGACGATGGAGAGGTGCTTGCTCCTGTTGGAAATCTCGGCGAAAATGTCTGCAACGAACTCCTCTAATTGAACTCCGTTTCTCTGATTTCCACCCCTAGAACGAATTGACACTTCCCTATTCTGAGCTTCTTCATCACCTAAGATGACCATGTATGCCGGACGCATCTTTCGGTGAGTCCTAATCTTCTTCCCAATCGTATTGTCCGAGTCGTCGACCCTGACCCTTACTCCAGCGACCTCAAGTGCCTCTCGGACCACCTCGGCGTAATCCTTGTGCCTCTCGGAGATTGTTATTATCTGAGCTTGGATTGGAGACAACCAAGTTGGGAGGTTCCCAGCCCATTCTTCAAGGAGGAAGGCAACGAATCGTTCGTGAGTAGAAAGAGGGGCTCTGTGGATAACGAAGACCTCGCCGTTTTCTTTTCCAGTTTCATCCATGAAAGAAAGTCCAAATCTCTCCTTTGCAGCAAAGTCAAGTTGGATGGTTGCGACCGACTCCTCCCTTCCCAGAGCTGTCCTGTATTGGATGTCTATCTTTGGACCATAGAAGGCCGCCTCTCCAGTCTCCTCAACGTATTCTACTCCCAAGCCATCGATTATTTTGCGGAGATGATCCTGAGTGGTCTCCCAGTTCTCCGGCTGGTTGATGTATTTTCCCTTGTCATCGGGATCCCAGAGTGATAACCTGTAGTAATAGTCCCCCATTCCAAATACGTCATAGTAACCCTCGCTCATTCGGATAATGGCCGCGACTTCGTCTGCGACTTGTCCCAGGGTGCAGTACACGTGAGCATCATTCATCGACAGCATCCTTACTCGAAGTAGCCCTGATAGAGTCCCAGAGAGCTCGTTTCGGTACACTGTGCCGTACTCGGCGATACGCATCGGCAACTCCCTATAGGAGCGCTTGCTATTGGTGAAGACGAGGTGATGCATCGGACAATTCATCGCTTTGAGGTAATACTCTCCGTCATCCATCTCCATTGGCGGGTACATCCCGTCTGCGTAGTGGGGAAGGTGCCCACTGGTCTCGAACAGTTCCTTCTTCCCAAGCACAGGGGTAGTTACCCTGTTGTAGCCGTAGGCTTCTTCGGTCTCAATTGCGAATTTCTCAATCTCAGACTTCAGAATCTCCCCATTTGGCAACCAGACCGGTAGCCCCTTCCCAATTAGCTCGTCTATCATATAGAGGTCCATCTCGCGACCGATCTTCTTGTGATCCCTCTTTGCAGCCTCCTCTAGTTGACGCCCCCTCTCCTTCAGGCCTTCCTTTGAGGCGTAGCACATCCCGTAAACCCTCACAAGGGACTCCCTGTCTCGATCAGCCCTCCAGTAGGCTTGGCTCGTGCTGGTTAGCTTGAACCATCTTAGCTGGGAGGTGGTGGAAACATGTGGACCACGACAGAGATCAATGAACTCTCCCTGCCTATATGCCGATGAGCCTACATCATGGCCAATCTTGTCGTCCATTATCTCAAGTTTGAATGGATTACTAGAGAAAAGCTCCCTCAGAGTGTCGTTTTCATACTCTTCCCTCTCAATTGTAAGGTTCTGCTTGACTAGCTCCCTCATCCTCTCTTCAATCTGGCGTAGCCCTTCATCGCCGATTGGATCCATAAAAAAGTCATAGTAGAAACCATGCTCTATCGGTGGCCCTATTGTCGGTTTCGCATTTGGGAAAATATCTGTTACTGCCTGAGCAAGAAGATGAGCACAGCTGTGACGAAGGATGTATAATCCTTCTTCGGACTCCCCCATGATTGGCTCAACTGTGCAGTTTGAACCTAGTTCGAAAGACATATCTCGCTGCTCGCCATCCACCACTGCAGCCACCGCCCCAGACTTCTTCCCGTGTACATTTCTGATGACCTCACCCACGCTAATTCCACTAGTATATTCGTGAGGCGAATCTTCACCGATGTCTACAGAAATCATTGCCATTGGTGCTCCTCCTCAAACGAGCCGACGCCCGGCTATTATGAAGCCCTTGCCTGAATATTCGGGCAATAATCTCTCATTCGATGGTGAACTGTGTTCCAGCAGTCCCCGCGACCATCCCTTCTATCTCGGAAAGCGATCCTATCACAGCTCGCTCCCCGGTACGTCTTACGAAGTCACACGCCGCTTCGACTTTGGGGCCCATCGAACCCACATCGAAATCGTACCCCCCAATTTCTCCCGGAGTGGTTCTTTCAATTTTCTTGGCATCATCCGAACCCCACTCCAAGTATACCCCATCTGCGTCTGTGGCAAGGATCAGTAGTCGCGCATTGAGTTGCCTGGCCAGTAGTGCACTAGCCCTGTCTTTGTCAATTACGACTTCGACGCCCTCAAGGTTTCCGTCGGGATTGTAGACCGTTGGAATCCCTCCTCCTCCAGCACATATCACCACTGCCCCCTTCTCCAGCAGCCAGTGAATTGGCCTGAGTTCGAAAATTCTGTGTGGGATAGGAGAGGGAACCACTCTCCTCCATTTGTCGCCATCTTTGGCGATGCTCCACCCCTTCTCTTCTGCCAGAATCGTCGCGATCTCCTTATCGTATAGGGGCCCGATTGGTTTTGTCGGCTTCTGGAATGCTTGGTCCTCTGGATCGACCTCGACCATTGTTAATATGGTAGCAAAGGCAGTCTCAGTAGGCATCAAATTGCCCAGCTCTTGCTCGATCATGTACCCGATCATACCCTCAGTCTGCGCTCCCAAAACGTCGAGGGGATATTCCCCCACCTCCTCGTAAGAAGCCGATTGCAATGCCAGCAGTCCTACTTGTGGCCCGTTTCCGTGAGTAATTACCAGTTGATTTGATTCTGCTATTGGCGATAGGGCCTTGCAAGCAACTCTGACGTTCTTGCGTTGATTATCTGCAGTCAACGGCTCCCCTCTTCGTAGGAGTGCGTTTCCTCCTAGCGCAACCACCACTCGCATACCCCTCCGAGGAGGTATGTAGCGATAATAACGCCCTTCCCCCTCGCATCGACGTGAGACTGGGGCTACTGGTTAATCCGGATGCGGGCTTGGGCGGTCGCTTGGGGCTGAAGGGAAGCGATGGAAAGGCAGAGGAGGCTAGGTCAATGGGAGCCCAGGACAGATCAGGCCCAAGAGTCACAATGATGTTAGAAAACTTCTCCCGAATCCATAGATTGGGTTTTGATGGGTTTGAGTGGGTTACTAGTCAAGGAAGGATGGGCACAGATTGGTTCCCCGAAAATTCAGAGTTGGGTCAAATCAGAACAGTTCACGAATCCGGAGCAAGCACCTCAGCATCGGATACTAATGAAGCCGTGAAATCCCTCATAGAGTCGGAAATAGACATACTGATCTATTCAGGGGGAGATGGGACAACTCGAGATATTGTCACAGCACTTTCAGAAAATCAAAGACCATCGCTTCCCGTAATTGGAATCCCCTCCGGCGTAAAGATGCATTCAGGTTGCTTCGCGAGCTCTCCCAAAGCAGCTGCTGAGGTCCTATCAGCATGGGTTTCGGGTGATCTGCTAGTTTCTAGCACTGAGGTCCTAGATCTCGATGAGGAAAGGTACAGGGAAGGGGAATGGGTAGTCAGGCTCTACGCCGAGGCATACTCCCCCAACTCGCCCCGATGGATGCAGGGCTCCAAGGAACTAATTCAGACCGATTCAGAGGAGGAAATCCTAGAGGGTCTTGCTGATCACATCAATGAGATGATGGTTAGCGATGAACGCTTGATATTGTGGGGTTCGGGAGGCACTCTTCGCAGTATTGGGAATGCCATTGGTTTCGAAATGACTACTTTGGGAATTGATGCTACAGTAGGGAAAACCCAGGTTGGAACAGATTTGAACGAAGAGGGAATCCTCTCTCTTCTTGCTAGCCATGAGGGAGACACCTCATTGCTCCTATCTCCAATGGGGGGCCAGGGTTTCCTAATCGGCCGAGGCAATCTGCAGCTTTCCCCTGAGGTACTGGAGAAGGTGGGGATAGACAGCATTCTTGGTGTCGTGACTCCCGCAAAGCTTCTTTCAGTTAGAACCCTGAGAATCGAGACGGGAAACGAGGTTCTTGATTCAGAATTCGCATCCAAGAAGTATCTGAAGGTCCTACAGGGTTACCGCACGACTCGAATTCTTCCCATATCCGTTGACTAGACTTCAGTGCCACTTGCAGCCATTAGAAGTCCCAGGAATGGAGGACTGGGCCTGTATGGCCTAGATTTGAATTCTGGATGATATTGAGTTCCAACATAGTAGGGATGGTCTTTCAGCTCCATGATCTCGCATCGCTTTCCAGACTCGTCCTTGCCTACGTACAACAGTCCCGCCTCTTCGATTTGCTCGATAAGATCGGGGTTGACTTCGTATCTGTGCCTATGACGCTCATCTACGTGGGCCGCTCCATCGTAAAGTCGGCGAATCTTGCAATCTTCAACTAGGAAAGGAGTAGGCTTTGTCCCCAATCTCATCGTACCACCCATGTGCGTCTTTGAAATCTCAGGCATGAAGACAATAGCAGGATTTGGCGTCCCTTCGTCGAATTCTGTGGAATTCGCCCCATCCATTCCCAAAACATTTCTACAAAACTCGATTGTCGCAACCTGTAGGCCAAGACATACTCCTAGATATGGGACCCCATTCACTCTCGCATACTCGGCTGCCTTTATCTTCCCCTCAATTCCCCTGATCCCAAAACCTCCCGGAACCAGGATTCCATCAGCGCCTTCCAGCGCCTTCCATGCTTCCCCATGAGCATCAGAGTCATTCTTCGCCGCCTCGTCATCTAGATTGGAAGACTCAATCCAATCGATTACCAGCTTCCTATTTACTTTGAAAGAGGAGTGCTGTAGGGCCTTTATCACGCTCAGGTACGAGTCGGCCAAGTCGGTGTATTTTCCTGCTACTGCAATGTGTATCTCTTCCGCGTCTTCAAGTGAGTCTACGTGATCTGCCATTTTTCTCCATTCCTCAAGCAATGGCCTTTTGGAAGGGAGTTTGAAACCGAGCCTTTCTGAAAGCATATCGGCTACTCCCTGGGAATCAAGCATTATCGGGACCTGGTAAATGTTGGAGATGTCGTGTGCCGATACCACAGCCTCTGGAGGAACGTGGCAGAATGCTGAAACCTTCTGCCTTGTCTCTTCAGTCAACAGGCTCTTAGATCTACATACGAGCATATGGGGCGTAATCCCCAAACCCCTCAGATCCTTTACAGTGTGCTGGGTTGGTTTCGTCTTCTGCTCCCCCACCGGACCCATTACTGGAATCAGGCTAACGTGAACAAAGCAAACATTCTCCTCGCCAACCCTGAATTGGAATTGTCGCAATGCCTCGATGAAAGGGGCACTTTCGATGTCTCCAACGGTACCTCCCAATTCTATGACGCAGGCGTCCGGTTCCTTCCCGTTCCCATCACTCGGGATGTGGGCTACCCTCTCTATCCACTCCTGGATTTCGTTGGTAATATGTGGAATAACTTGCACGGTCTTCCCGAGATAGTCCCCTTTCCTCTCCTTCTGGATTACATTGTCGTAGACCTTTCCGGTAGTGATGTTATTCTCCTTGGTAAGGCACACATCGAGGAACCTCTCGTAGTTTCCAAGGTCAAGGTCAACTTCTCCACCGTCATCTAGGACGAAAACCTCTCCGTGCTCGAAGGGGGACATAGTGCCAGCATCGCTATTGAGATATGGATCAATTTTCACTGCAGTTACTCGCAGTCCAGCGCTTTTCAGGAGAACTCCGATGCTGCTAGCCGTAACTCCCTTCCCTAGTCCGGATAGGACACCTCCCGTTACGACGACGTACTTCATCTCATCAACGGGGTTGGAAGCCGTTGTGCCTCGCATATCAACGTTGGCAATTCAGAACAAGACTCGCGAGTCTTTACCTTCAAGTATCGTCTGAAATAGGGTCGTATGTGTCGGACACACGGGGCGACAAGATTCTGGTTACTGGGGCCCTTGGGCAGATCGGCACTGACCTAGTTGCGGCTCTAAGTGGGATTCACGGACCAGAATGTGTCATTGCTACTGATATAAGGGACCCATCGGGCCATACTTCATCCCACGATGGCCCTTTCTTGAAACTAGATGTATTGGATAGTGAGGCCATTATTCAGATTTGCCAAGAAGAGGGAGTTGGCACCATTTACCATTTGGCGGCCCTCCTTTCGGCTGTAGGAGAGAAAAATCCAGAACTATGCAGGAGGGTTAACCTCGGAGGGACTGCATCTGTCCTGGAGGCGGCTAGGGCCTGCTCACTACGAGTATACGCCCCCTCTTCAATTGCAGTTTTTGGCCCCGACTCCCCTAGGAGGGCCACACAGGATGCTGCCCTGAATCCAACTACTGTTTACGGGGAGACCAAGGTAGCAGGAGAGGCCATGGCCAGTGAGTACATGGAGCAATTTGGAGTAGACACCAGGGGGATCAGATATCCCGGGCTGATTTCTTACAAAGCCCCAGCTGGAGGGGGAACGACAGATTATGCTGTTGAGATATTCCATGCAGCACTTGAATCAGGGCACTATGATTGCTTCGTAAGGTCTGATACTCGGCTCCCAATGCTGTACATCGACGATGCCATAAGCGCAACAATCTCGCTTATGGATGCACATTTTGAGTCTCTCGGCCCTTCTAGGGCGGGTTACAACATTCCCTGCCTTTCCTTCACTGCCCAAGAGTTGGCAGATGCCATATCTGAACGTGTTGACGGTTTCACTTGTTCTTTTGTCCCCGACGTCAGGCAAAATTATGCTGACTCTTGGCCGGACGAGATCGATGGTTCAGTAGCAGAAATGGAATGGGGCTGGTCACCAGACTACGACGTTAACGCACTAGTGGATGCCATGTTAACTGGCATTTCAGAGGGCTAGTCTTCGAACTCCTCACCCTTCCAGTCAGGAGTGCTGGGATCCGTCCTGGCCCATAGAACATCATCAATCCTCAGGACACTGATTGCTGCTTCTGTGGACCCAGACAAGGCATGCCTAACAACGAATAATGGTTCTAGTACTCCAGCTTCCTTCATGTCAGAATTACGACCCTCGTCCAGGTTGAAACCAATCCATGGGCCCATTTCCTGTTGGTCCGCCGCGAGTGAGAGGATTACGTCAACTGGATCTCTTCCCCCATTCTCGGCTAGTATTCTAGGAATCGATTCCATTGCAGCGGCATAAGCCTCTATTGCCAGTTGTTCCCTTCCAGACTGTTTGAGTGCATATGACCTAAGGAACCTGGCCAGATGGGCTTGAATTGCCCCACCACCAGGCAGGATCTCAGGGCTTCTGTTTAATCTGAAAGCAACTCCAATTGCATCATTAAAGATTCGAATAGACTCCTCTCTGACAGCAGGCGAAGAACCTCTGACAACCAAGGTCATCCCTCCTCCCATAGAACCTTCAATGAGCGTATGCTTAACCTCCCCAATGCTCTCTTCAGAACGCCTCGAGAAAACCCCCGTATCGCTCTCTTTCAGACTGAGCACATCTCTGACTGAGCTGGCCCCAGTAATTTTGCTGAGCAGCTCCATGTCCTTCCGCTCGAACCTCCTGTAGGCCACAATCCCAGCCTTCGAGAGAAGAGGAATGGCTTCATCCGAGACTCCATCTCTGGCAATCAACAAATCCACTCCCAGTGATTTCAGATGTCCCACAGAAGCCTGCAGATTCTCAATTGCCCTGTCGTGGAAACCTTGTAGGACCCCAGTGTCCTCTACTTCGATGGAGGCATTTATCTCGAGCTTCTTGTTCTCCAGTCCACCATCTACTATAGCAATCACACCACCATCAGATGATGCAGGTGTTGCCATGTCAACTCTGGACTTTAGTAGCATCAGTCCGTTGACCAAACTACTGTCCATTGAACTCCCCTGCCTGACTTGCAGGCGCTTCACCCTCAACCGCTCTAGATCATCACCACCTTCTTGATCCACAAGGGCCTCAGCTGCTTCCATTGCCAATGTTGCCAGTAAATTGCAAAGTGAACTGTCGCCCTTTCCTTGGAGCGACGTGCCCACGACCTGACTCTTCTGTGGCCTGTCAGCTACCTCTGCCACTCTCTCTAACTCGCCGATTGACTCATTCACTGCCAAATCATACCCATTAACTATCACTGAAGGATGAACGCCCATTCGGACGAGTTCCAAGGCATTCTGCAGCAGCTCAGCCACTAGAATTACCGTAGTAGTAGTCCCATCCCTTGCCGCCCTATCTTGAGACGAAGATGCATCAATTAGCAGCCTCGCGGTTGGATGCTCCACCTTTGCAGTCTCGAGAACTGTGACTCCGTCGTTGGTAACAATGGCAGAGCCATCGGCTTCCACCAGCATCTTGTCAAGGCCCTTCGGACCAAGTGTCGAACGAATCGCACCTGCTAGGGATGACGCCGCCTTGACGTTGTTCACCAGCGCCGATCGGCCCTGGATCCTGTCAGTATCCTCCAATGCAATATCCTGTTCAGATTCTACCATGGCAAGACTTCCAGCATACGCTCCGTTTTCAATGCGCTCATGTATTCTTGAGTGTCCTTCTTCGATTTCCATCCGTTTGATTCAAATACCCCTGCACTATCCCACTATACAACTCGAGGTTAAGTAGTGATACCATGACAGGAAGCGACGCTCACGATTTCGACGATGAGGCCATAGAGGAGATGGCTAGGATGTTCGAGCAGATGGGCATGCCCGTTGACATCAAGACGCTACGTTCCATGATTGAGCAGGTCAGGAGCCAGTTCGAAGAGATGGGGATAGATCCTGAAAAGATGGCCATGAGTGAGGTAAAACTCGGAATAAACTCGGACCCAGAGGAATTCATGAAGAATATGGAGTCAATGCTAAGTGGGCCCCAGGGCCTCGGGGAGTTCCTCAAGAAGATGGGCGTTGACATCCATATCAAGCCCGCTTCTAGCGAAGCAAAGGTGAACATCGAAGAAAGCAAGCTCGAAACGGAGGAAAACTCAATTCCTGAGTCAGATGTGTTCATCCAGGATGATGAAATGCATATTACAATCGACATTTCAAGATTCGAAGAAGTAGGGGAGGATAACCTAGAGTTGAGCCTGACCGGAGGAGGCGAGGTTCTACAGATGCTCAAGACCAATCAGATCAGGCCATTCAAGACTCTAGTGCTTCCTCAAGCTGCAAAGGGACAGCCTCGCTGGCTTTTGACCAACGGGATTCTCGACATTACATTCGAGCTGCAATAGATAGCAGCTAGGAAAAGGAGGAAAAAGAATGAGTTCAACTGTGATTGGAATTGACCTAGGAACAACGAACAGCTGCGTGGCAACGATAGAGGGAGGGAAAGCCGTAGTGATCCCCAACTCTGAGGGTTCCAGAACAACCCCTAGCGTAGTTGCTTTCACGAAAGACGGAGAGCGCTTAGTGGGAGTAACCGCAAAGAGGCAGGCTGTGACTAATTCGGAGCGGACGGTCATTTCCGTCAAGAGGGAAATGGGGACCGGTTGGACCAAGGAGATAGATGGAGAGAAATTTTCTCCTCAGGAGATTTCCGCCTTCATCCTGCAGAAACTCAAGGCGGATGCGGAGGAATATCTGGGAGTCGAGGTGACGCAGGCTGTTGTGACTTGCCCTGCCTACTTCTCGGACTCTCAGAGGAAAGCCACCAAGGATGCCGGCAGGATTGCAGGACTTGAGGTCCTCAGGATAATCAATGAGCCCACTGCAGCCGCCCTGGCTTATGGTGTCGACAAGGAAGAAGACCAGACGATACTAGTCTACGATCTCGGAGGAGGGACATTCGACGTCTCGATTCTAGAGATTTACCAGGTTGATGGACAACCTCAGATTGAGGTAAAGGCAACTAGCGGGGACAATCGATTGGGTGGAGACGATTTCGATGAGGCGATAATTGAATGGGTGGCTGCAGAATTCAAAAAGTCTACGGGAATAGATCTCGAGAAGGATCTCCAGGCGATGAGCCGCATCAGGGAAGCATCCGAGAAAGCAAAGATAGAGCTCTCCGGAACCATGTCGACGCAGATCAATCTCCCATTCATCACCATGAGGGACGGACAACCAGAGCATCTTGACATGACACTGTCAAGATCCAACTTTGAGAAGCTAACCTCCTCGCTCGTCGAGAGGACCATGGGCCCTACTCGTCAGGCGATGAAGGATGCTGGAATAAAGAAGGGGAACGTAGACAAGGTTCTGCTAGTCGGCGGCTCGACAAGGACTCCCGCGGTTCAGCAAGCCATAGAGAAAGAGGTGGGCAAGGCCCCGTTCAAGGGAATCAATCCCGACGAGGCTGTGGCAATGGGTGCATCTCTCCAAGCTGGTATTATTGTTGGGGACGAAGGAGTGACTGACGTCCTACTACTGGACGTTACTCCCCTGACCCTTGGAATAGAGACATTGGGGGGAATAACCACTACTATGATTGAGCGAAACACCACGATCCCAACAAGAAGATCCGAAACCTTCTCCACTGCCGCTGACAATCAACCCGCGGTAGAGGTGCACGTACTGCAGGGTGAGCGTGAGTTCTCCAAGGACAACATCACTCTCGGGCGATTCCACCTAATGGGGATACCAGCAGCCCCTCGAGGGATTCCTCAGATAGAGGTCACTTTCGACATTGATGCCAATGGAATAGTCGATGTCTCAGCCAAGGATTTAGGGACAGGAAAGGAGCAGTCGATCAAGATCGAGAGCCAGACCTCGTTGAGCGAGGACGAGATCAAGCAGAAGGTCGAGGATGCCGAGAAATTCGCCGAAGAGGACAAGCGGCGGAAATCCAAGGTTGAGATGCGTAACACTGCGGATAGTGTGGTCTACCAGACTCGCAAAATGATCGACGAGGCCGGCGACAAACTGTCCAAGGAGGACTCAAAACCAGTTCTTGAGAAGTTGGACGAGTTAGAGTCACTGATCGTGAAGGATGAGGTCCCAGTTTCTCTTGAGGAAATTGACGAGGCGGCCATCCAGGCAACAATGAGTGAACTCGAGCAGTCAATGCACGCTGTTTCCACCAAACTATACGAGGCAGCAGCTGCCGAGATGGCCGAGCAAGAGAACGGGGACGACTCAGAGGAAGTAGTTGACGCAGACTTCGAGGTTGTAGACTCAGAGGATGACGACGAATCGTGATCACTCACTCTGTGATTAGCCTGTGTAACGTCCTCACGTGAACTCCCGAGACCCCATATTGGAACAGGGGATTCACTCCTTCGGACCTGGCCTTGGAACCCGGTCCCCAAGCAGTCCCTGCTATGTCCAGATGAACCCAGGGGATCTTTTCTGCATCTTCGTCAAAGCCGCGCTTAGGTACAAAGAACTCCAAAAACGATGCTGCTGAGTTCGAAGAACCAGCCCGCCCCCCAATCGATCCGTTTCTGATGTCGGCGAATGCAGAATCAGTCATGTATTTACGAAACTGGGCGTTCAGAGGCATCCTCCAGACAGGTTCTCCAGAGCTGTTGGCGGCCTTCTTCAAACGCTTGCTGATTCCTTCGTCATTGGACCACATTCCCGTGATCTGATTACCAAGGGCGACCACTATCGCCCCGGTAAGGGTAGCTAGGTCAACGATGTACTCGGGATCGAACTCACCGGCCTTCCACAGGCCATCCGCGAGCACGTTCCGCCCTTCCGCATCAGTGCTGAAGACCTCTACAGTCTTGCCCGAGTACGTCTTGAACACGTCTCCTGGTCTGTAAGCCCCCGATCCGGGCATGTTCTCAGCTAGACACGCAATTCCGTCCACCCTGCCCTCGTAGTTTGTGGCATGTAGCGCCTCCATCAGGCCGAAGACCGTAGCCGCACCGCACATGTCGTACTTCATGTCCCACATGCCACTGCTCGGCTTGATCGAGATTCCCCCGGTATCGAAGGTAATCCCCTTCCCTACGATGCAGGGCCTCTGTGTACCTTCGTCCGCATCAGGATTCAAGGTGAATAGGACCATGCAGGGCTTCCTTTCGCTCCCTTTACCTACGTTGATGTGACCGCCCATACCAAGTTCCTGCAGCTTGTCCCAGTCGTACACCTCTACCTTGACGTTGCCCTTACCCTTTGCCCATTCCTCTGCTCTGCGGGCGTACTCCATTGGGTAGAGAACGTTTGCGGGCTCGTTACCAAGGTTCCTAGCGAGGTGAACGCCGCCCACTACAGAGTGTGCAGTCGCCAGTCCCGCCGAGAGAGCCTCTTGGTGCCTGGTGCTTGCTTGAAAGGCAATACTCCAAGCCTCGCCTATGTGATCCTCTGGGGCCTCTTGGTGCTCCAGGAACTCGTAGTCGCGGAGCATCATTCCCTCTGCGAAGTCAATCATTCGCTTGGCCGACCAGCCCGTAGTGAACCTGACTGTAACATCGAGGCCCTTCTTCTTGGACATAGCCGCGATTAGCCTCGCTCCTGTGTTCCTCGCCCTCTTGTGTCCGAGTGACTCCTTTTCTCCCATTCCAACCAGTATGATGTTGCACCCCGGCGTCCACAGCGTCATCCTCTTCCCCTTCTTACCGTAGAAATCTCCAGAAACCAGTGCTTCTCTTACATGGTTCCTCTGACTCCTGCTCAAACCTGCCAGGGAGTTGTTTGGAGGCTTGTCGCTCCCTTCGAAGAGTGGCAGAACTAACTGCGACCCCAATTCCATAAATTCACTATTGCTCATTTCCATAAATAGACCCAACTGTCCGATTAGTGGATAGTTTACAAACGATTCCTCTGAAAAATCACCATTTCAGAGCAGAATAAGAATTTGTAGAACTAGTCTTCATCTTCTCTAGGACTTAGTGCTGCAAGCAGAACACAGACTATACTGAGAACTACAGATGGCGAAAACAGGGCCCCACCCTCACTGCTTCCAAATTCGATGATCGAATCGTTCACCGGCTCGGTAACCCAGGTTGATGCATCTATCACCCTCTTCTGGTAGAAAAGGTAGAACCGACCCTCGCTGCTCGAAATGGGGGCATCTCCGAAATCAAGGGTTGTTTCGGTTCTATTCGTGGCATTCACTCCAAAGCCGCATCCCTGTGCGGAGTAGTTGTAATCCATTTCCGGACCATCGCAAGGGGAGTTGCTAGGATAGACCCCACTAGGTAGCCAGGTTTCCCCTTCTTCCGTGACGTAGGTCAATGTGGCGTTAGATGTACTCGCGCGTCCTAGGTTGGAGACGCTTAGGTGAACCAATCCGTCCTTCACGAATAGGGAATCGACAACAAGGCGAGCCCTCCAGTACCAGATATTCTCGATTAGGTACTTCATCACTTCAAGCTCTTCGCCCAACCTTTCCGAAAGTGCCTCCGCAGTTCCCAGTAACCACTGTTCGTCGTCGGTCTCGAAAGTGAATGTGGGGAACCCCATTACCCCATATCCATAGTCGCGACTAGTCCCACAGTTTGGGTACAGGCCCTGATTCGCGTTGCGAATGGGGATGTCTGAGATGTTTGAATTCACATCATCTCTGATGAAGTGAAACAGCTCCCAGTCCGAGGGTTGGTCTGGCCATCTTCCCCAAGGGTACAACATGATCCAAACTCCAGTATGCATGGTGATATATAGGTCAGCATCCGGGACTACTGCGTTCATGTAGACTGAATTTGCGAGCGTTTCAGACTCGCTGAATGGGCCACTTCCCGGTTGAGTGGGGTTATTGGGAGGGCAGTTGTTCCAATAATGGTCATAATTTCGATTCAAATCTACTTGGTTGATATTCCATCGGGTGTCAATATCGTTTCCATCTGCATTGAGCATGATGAGGATGTGCAACTCCGTCGTTGCAAGAACATTGACGACTTCTTGATCTCCGTCGGCCCACCCCTCGATATAGAACTCTGCAGTTAGGAATGCAAGCTCTGTTCCGAGATGCTCATTGCCATGGTGGCCCCCATCGATGTAAACCACGTCTTTCTCAGTCCCATCAGGTTTTCTTTCTTCACTCCAGTCTGAAATCTGCAGGACCCAGAGATTCCTTCCAAGCTCTGTTTCTCCTGCGATGATTAAATCCACAATCTCTGGATATTCGTCCGCCCATGCATTCACATCAAGCGTCAGTGTAGCGTAGCTGTGGTACCAATGCTCCTGAACAATATCTGGTTGCCCCACCTGTCCAGTGACCATCGGAGACGCTGATGCAACGACCAACGAAGCAAGGACCATCACTGCCAGTGAGCGGCGCATAGCGCCGCTGTTGGTGCCATCCGCTACAATCATTCTCCCTTTCTGTTCGAAAGTTTAGCGATGTGACAGGCGACAATCTTAGTTGCTAGCAACGCTGCGCTGAATTGAGTGAGAGTCCCTTCTATATCAGGGACAATCTCGTTGACATCCGCACCAATTACTTCGCATTTTTCCGAAGAGAAAAGCCTCTCGATTATCTCAACTGCACCCCAGTGACTAAGTCCACCAGGAACCGGAGTCCCGGTTGATGGGACCAAGGCACCGTCAAGACCATCGACGTCAAAGGTGAGCCACACAGGACCCTCGACTTCCGACAGGCTCGCCAGCATTTCCTCCCATTGCGCATTCTCTCCAGAAACTGCCAAGAGGTCTCTAGCGAACCATGTATGGATTCTATCGTCCCCCTCAATCACGGCCTCCTCCTCAGCACTGAATGCCCTGACCCCAATTTGGATCACCCTCCCCACTCCAGACTCCAGGGACCTCCTAATCACTGTCCCGTGCGACAACCTCTCCCCGTTCAGCTCGTCCCTCAGGTCTGCATGAGCGTCTACCTGCACAATTGTGAGCTCTGAGAGCTCGGAAACGAGGTCATGACTCTCCATAGCCTCGATAATCGGGAGGAGGATTCCGTGCTCGCCCCCAAGCACCAGTGGAAATTGCACATCAGATATCCAACCCTTGACATATTCCCTCACCGAGTCCAGTTGTTCCCTCAGTGTCGGGGCTTCCGAAGACCACGGTTCTGCAGTATGAATCTTGATTCCGCAGGGAAGGTCCTCGGTTAGTATCGGATCATGAAGCTCCACTTGCGAACTAGCTTCTACACATGCTCTGGGACCTAGCTCAGTGCCTTCTCCATAGCTGACAGAAACCTCCAGAGGAACCTGTAATACAACCACATCCCAGGGGCCGTATTCTGACTCCTCTAGACCTAGGAATGTAGGAGAATCTGATGCGTCCACGCTCAATCGAAGAGCAAGCCAAGATTAACGGCTTCGGGTGGCCAGAGGTTGATTTCAGAGCAATTAGCAAGATGTTTGAAATAACCTCGGCTTCCAACGTCATACGGGTGGGACACATGGGGCTGACGCTGGCACAGTTGACTCAGGCAATCAAGAGTAAGGTAGACATGGACATGGAGACAACCGTCGCCGAGTCGATCGCCGAGCACGCACTGGGATTCTTTGGATTTTCCAATAGGATCATCGACAATGCACTGGAGCCCACCGATCGAAACCTATTCTATCAGTTGCAAGACTACGACCTGCTTACCACCGAGTCAGAGGAGACAGTATTGTGGGATGGCCGAGAGTGGCGAATCCACTATTGGAGATTCAAGACGAATGCCGAGAATTTCGCTAAGGAGGCCGCTGATGCAGAGAGGAAAAAGCGTGCAAATGAGGATCCATACGCTCACATCTATGATGGAATGCCTGCCAACCTTTGGAGGGAGCGTTCCGGAGCCGATGACGACTACGAGGAACCACTCTTCTGATATTCGAGTGCCATGACGGGCATTGGTTGAAATGCCGGAATGCTCGGAGGATGGCATGTCACGTGGATTCGCGACCGTGGTAGTCGCTTCCATCATGATGATGTCTTTGCCCCTGTCTCCAGCAGGTGCACAGGATGACCAGGAGCGGACCTGCAGTATCCATGTCGACTGGGATGAAGAATGGCAGTGGGCAGATTCGGGGGAGTTTCGCCCCAAAATCCTACACAGGTACCGAGTCTCATTCGATCCCCCGTTCTTGAACGGCTCATCACCGGGATTGACAAACGTATCCGTCACACACAACAGTGGCGATTCTGATATCACGGGCTCCAACGTATCGACGCTCGTTGCAGGGGGGGAGGTCGATATTGTGCTGGGAGAGGAACCTTCTTTCGGCGACTCAATATCAATTGCTGTTTCGACGGCAGAGGCTTACTGTAGCAGGACCCTCGGCATAACGAATTGGAATCAGCCGGTGTACGACCACGAGGTCACCCGGGAGACCCACTGGGCGCTCACTGGGACTGAAGGAGAAGGCCAGGGCATTTCATTCGATGGAAGGGGCTGGCAAAGGAGAGTCGGGACGATATTAGAGTCAAACGAACTCGGCAACGGGACTCTGTCACTAGACCTAACAAACGGCACCGAGGGCCCGATAGTGGAACTCGAACTAGACAGGATATGGCTGAACGAGACGTACGATGGAACGGAGCTGATCAATCAGGACTTCGAGATGTCCGGAACGGGCTCGCTCTTATTGCTGGGTGGGGAAGAAGGGGTAACTATTGATGCCCAGATTAGTGATGCCTACGTCCTCAGGACTTTCTCCGAGGGAGAGGTTTCCGAGAGGATGAGGTTTCAGGGCGATGGCTGGATTTCCCTTAATGGAGGCGACAACGAAAGTAGCGGAGGTGCATTCGGAGAGGTCTTCCTTTTCTACTTCGAAACATGGGACGAAGGTGACTTCCGTAGGCTTCAGGACATTCAGATTGAGGCTAACGCCACAGCAAGGATTTCAGGAATCGGGGAGAGCTTCTCATTTGACCTCGATGAGCTGATTTTCAGAGAGAAGTGGGAAGAGGGAATCAGAACGGACCAGTACATGAGGATCTACGGAAGCGGCGAGTTCGACTTCGTGGCTTCTGATGAATACCCTTACATCGAGGTCAATGGGACCATCCCAATCCTCCATTTCCAATCCGAAGCGGGTGAGACGGTTGCGGACAATATTGTTGTGGACGGCATCTATGACGGCGACGCTGAGGGAAGCTTCGGTCTAGTACGCGAGATAGTAGAATCCGGCGTCTTTGAGAACGCAACGGGCGTGGAATTCGAGGCTGACAAGATTAGGAACGAGTTCTGGTTCAACGTTTCCGCCACGCCGATTGGGCCGATAGATGAGGAAATTGAGGCAGAGCACAATCTCACCTTTGAATACATAGTCCCACAAGAGGACTGGTATAATCGGACCATTCGATATACCTACGTCGAGGACAACGGAACGGTCGAGGAAGAGTACCCCGCGAACTCCCCGTTGATTCGAAACGCGGATCCACCAGAAGCCACACCCATCTTCTCTGACCACATTTCCAGAGAGACCGGCCTCTGCCCCCAGATCGTCCTGGTCGACGACCATTTCTCCCTGCTAGGGAACCGAGCAATGGTCCTAGACGTAACAGTCGTCGGAACAAGCATTCAGACTGTAGACGGGCACCGGGTTTCTGTTGCAGAGTGGGAAGGGGCCTATGGCGATATGAGCGAAGCATCTGGTAGCGTGATCAACGAGGGAATTCTAGCAGGGCTGCTCAACGAGATCAGCAGAACCGTGATGATCGACCTAGCCGAAGGGAACGAAAGCGCCATCTCCTTTATTGAGAACCAAAGGATAGACAGGATCACTTCCCCCTCAATCATCACATTGGACGAGAACACGCCTCCCTCCCTTATCAATGGAGGGCAACCAGCCGCCCGTTTCCGTGAGGGGATACTGACCGCAGAGGGTGGTGAAGCCCATCTCGAGGTATCTGTCGAAGATGTTGACACCGACACAATCAGCGTTAGTGCCGACCTATCCGGGTTGGGTTCCGGAATCATCGAGCTATCCGATTCCGGGCTTTTTGGTGACACGGTAATTCACGATGGGATTTGGACGGCTAGGATTGAGCACAATGGCCTACAGCACGGGCAGATACCCATCACTATCGCAATGCAGGACGTATGGGTCACTGTAGAGCAGGAGGCAGCAATCGAAGTCACTAACTCCCCACCCAGAGTCCTAGACATAGAGTTCACCCCCGATCAAACAGTTCGCGGCGAACAAGTCGGAATTAGGTTGGTAGTCTACGATGGGCATGGGGTTTCTGCGGTATCGGTAAACTTCCAGGCAGTTGGAGGTGGACAAACCCCTTTGGCTTACTTAGCCCCCCACCAGATACAAGTAGCAAGAGTGGGCACCGATCAACTATACGACGCCGAGATTTGGACTGGGACCTTTGTTGTACCAACTAGCATGCCACCGGGGAAGCAGAGGGTCCCGATCTTCGTCGAAGATGCCGACGGCGCATCTTCGTCTACGACCATGACAGGGGGCGTGAAAGCCAGTGAGAACCTCAAGGCGGCCAACCAATTACAGATCGACAACCAGTCACCGAGAATTTCGAACCTCACAATATTGCGAGGACAAACCATGGTCGACGCTATCGCCTCTCCAACCTCCGGCGACCCGATAAACTACTCAATGGAGGTAACCGTGGAGGACTTCGACGGAGTCTCATCTGTTCAGGCGAAGATAGGTAGGCTGGCTCCGATAGGGCAGTCAGAGACCTGGATGCTGCTGAAGGATGACGGCTTAGGGCCCGACAGGGTCACCGGAGACGGAGTATTCTCACTCCAGTTCTCAGCGCGCTCCTCTCTTTGGGAGGGGGACACGGTAATCATGATCAGGGCCACGGACATCTACCTGTCCATGACTCCGACTAACGAGCAGTCCCATAACGTTGCAATCGTCAAGTCGTCCTCTCCCGGTCCAGGGCCATCCTGGATAACCGACAACTCCGTCGAATTGGTGCTAGTCTCGATGGGTGCCCTGCTCCTTCTCGGTATAGGGGCCTTCGTTTACATTGTCAGGAACTCCGAGTTGGAGTGAGGCATGGTGCGAGTGCCGGGATTTGAACCCGGGTTCCCACGTTGGCAACGTGGGGTGATAACCGCTACACTACACTCGCGCAGACATCGCAAACCAGAATGGCTTTTCTAAGCGTCGGTTTGACTCATTCGAGTTTGGACACGCGCGCTAGTATCTTGTCCCTAGTCTCTCTGTAGAATGCGGCACCCATGCCAATAGGGTCTTCCAAGCCCCAGTCGTCGTCTATGGGTAGAATAGGGCAAAATACTCCACATCCCATACTAATGATGCTGTCAAATCCATCGGAATCAATCGCGTCCACTGATTTGGGGTATAGGCCCGAAGCTCCGATCCCTATCTCTCTTAGGACTTCAATGGCTTCCCCAGCGACACTTTCTCCTGGTTCGGTACCTGCGGATTGCGCGTCATGCCCCAGATTCCTAGCTATTGCCTCTGCTATCTGACTCCTGCATGTATTCCCAACGCAAACGAAGAGCAGACGCACGAAATTGCCATCCAAAGGATACTAATTAACCGAACGAATGTAGAATACGGAGCCCAGAAAGGACTTGAATAGGATTCAAGAAGACAACAGATTTCCCACTTAACATGGCGGACTCCCCTATTTCCCATCACCCGGCCGGAGGGGACCTCGATCAACCCGAGGCAGAGCCTTCTCAAGAGCAACGAGCCCAGATGGAGCAAGCATACCAGCAGATGCAGAGGAAGATGAGAATCGACCAAATGGACGAGAATATCAAGCACAAGGTGATGGTCCTTTCCGGGAAGGGAGGAGTAGGCAAATCAACGGTCGCGACCGGACTGGCACTTTCTCTGGCCCGCCAGGGAAAGAGCGTTGGACTGATGGACATCGACATTACCGGCCCAAACGTCCCAAAGATGCTGGGCCTTGAGTCCGCCGAGCTCAATGTGGAGGGCGGGCAGATCCACCCTGCGCTAGGGCCCCATGGACTGAAGGTAATCTCGATGGCCTTCCTACTCGAGGATCCAGACAAACCCGTAATCTGGCGCGGACCCATCAAACTCGGGGCGATTCAGCAATTCATTGGAGACGTTGCTTGGGGGGAACTGGACGCATTGATCATTGACTTTCCTCCTGGAACGAGTGATGAGCCACTTACTGTAAGCCAGAACCTACCGGGAATCAATGGCGTTGTAATCGTAACAACTCCCCAGGAGGTCGCACTCCTTGATAGCCGCAAGTCAATCAACTTCGCCAAGACAATCTCGGTTCCAGTGCTTGGGGTGGTGGAGAATATGAGCGGATACACCTTGAAGGGCGAGGCTAGCCCAAACTCCAAGGTATCTGTGATGGGCCCTAGTGGGGTCCCGATTGAAACCGAGACCGACCAAGAAGGAAAATGGCAGGTTGTCCTGGACGTCTTCAAGTCGGGAGGGGGCCGGGCGTCTTCCGAGGAACTGGGAGTGCCCTTCCTCGGCTCTCTGCCATTCGACCCCGGAATCGTCCGAGGAGGCGATGACGGGGTTCATCGAATCGTCGCAGAACCAGAAGGAGAAACCGCCACAGCATTCGACGCCATAGTGTCCCGGATTATCGAAGAGCTTGATCGGGACTCCGGACGAACTCTCAGAATCATTTGAGAGGGTCCCTATAATGCGTCGACTTGATGTCATAGCCCCATCCCGAGAAGCTTGTAATGGCAGCTGAAACCGGGATTTACATCACTTGGGTAACCGGTGCGATACTGATCAGCATAGCGATGATCCCTATCTTCAAACCCCCCTATGCAAAAATGAGTCTAGAGGGCTTCATTGACATGTTCAGACGATATTGGGCGCACATGATAGTGGTATTCTCTGTATACTTGTGGAAAGACATCCTAGATGGGCTAGATCGCGTCCTAATGGCCAATACACAGTTGGACATGACATTCCTCGTTTATGCAATCGAGGGTGAAATAGTCTTGTGGATACAAGAAGGAATGAGGAGCGAATTTCTGGACGTAGCCCTGACCCATTTCTATGTGATGGGATTCATGACCGCGACATTTGCCTCCTTCATCTATCCAATATATTTCGATGATAGGCATATGGCAGACAGGGTCTCCCTTTCCATGTTCTGGGTTTATGTCCTTGCAATTCCCTTCTACCTTTTCCTCAACGTCAGGGTAACTGGAAATTACATCGAGGGAATGGAAACCATCGCCTACGACCTAACTCCTGAGATACATAACTGGTTCAGCCGTATCGATCCGTTCACTAACGGAATGCCGAGCCTGCATATCGGCCTCCCATTCGCGATTTGGCTGTGCATGCACAAGTGGGACGAGGATGGCAGGTGGGAAAAGTTCAGGCTCTTCCTGATAGCCTTCATGACTCTCACATCCTTCGCCATCATCTATCTGGGAATACACTGGATTGTCGACATCATCGGTGGCATGGTAATCGCGATAATGGCAGTATACGTCACAGAAAGGACCCATGGCCCAGTTTGGCGGATAGCGGACGAGAGGCTATTCTCCAGGCGACTGGCCCGGGCCCTAGAAGAACCAGTCGTCGCATTTAGTAGAACTATGAATTCTCTTGCCTCCTCACTCGAACCACTAAAGGAGCCAGGAAAGAATCAGACTGAGGCGCTAATCATGACTCTGCTAGTGATGACTGGATCGGTCCTGCTATGGGATGCAACCCACCAAGGAATCTCGATTGACGAGGCACATTCCCCCACGACGGCATCCGGCTCTGGGGAGTGGCTGGTCTGGGTCGAGCAGACCGAAGAGGAGGGTGTTTCCATCACTTCCAGGAACCTAACATCGCAGTCCAACAGGACCGTTGGGGGGCAATCATGGGTAGAGCCACCAAGCGTGATCGCCTCGGGCAATTCCTTCGTCCTGTTTGGAGACAACAGGATAGACTACTTCGAACACAACCAGGATTCAGGGATACTCCATCCCCTATCCAGGGAGCAGACCAGTCAGAACATCACGGACGTGGCAATAATGACCGACTCCGTCGGACAGGCCCACCTAGCCGTGAAGTCGGGAAACGAATTGCTACTGATGCAGGCATTGGCGGACGAGATTGCCGAATCATCGATGATCCCAAATACTTCGGTCATAGCTTCAAATGGCCCCCGAATGGCTGTTTCGGGCAATAACACGGATGGCCCCTTAGTCAACATCACGTCATTAGAATCGAATCTGACCATATCTATCACATTGGACATGAGAGCCGGGGACAGGGTCGAGCAATCCCTGTTCGACTCCGGGCTGGTCCTGGACTTCCAGAATTCCACTGTGGTTGACATTGTCATGGATTCTCACTGGCTCGTCGCCACTGTGGACTTGGGACCCCTGAGCAGGACCATCCTCGTGGACACCCTTTCCTTCAATCAGACACTGCTATCGAATCCACGCTGGGACTCCTCTTCGCCCAGCATCTCCAGTGGTAGAGTGGCATTCCTAGAGGTTACGGGCGACGAGTCCTGGAACCCCAACGACGATTCTCCAAGCAACAACGATGTGGTTCTGTATGAGTTAGCATCCGAGAAGATAATCAGGATTACTTCCGATGAGGATGTTGACCAGTCTGACCCCCAGATTCTCGAAAATGGAGTTGCTTGGATAGAGAAGATGGATGATGGGGATTCCGTTGTCAAGTGGTACCCGTTCGAGGCAGCCATCGAACCATACTCTTCCTTACTACTCCAGGCATCTGTCCTGGCATTGCTGCCATTGCTCTTCCTTTGGGCCCACCAGTCTTCCAGGATTGACTGAGAGGAGTCAGTCCCCTAGTCTGAACATCTCTTCTAGGCTCCTCGAGGCTCTCCTTATCGTCTCCTCATCAAGCTCGATTATTTGCTCGGAAGTCGGGTCTCTTAGTGCCTGCATAATATCCTCAAGACGCGTAGTCTTCATGTGACGACACATCACGCAAGCACCGATCAGATTGAGTTGTTCTTCCGTCTCAGCGAGCACACGATCTGCAGTGCCACACTCGGTAATCAGCATGATGTCCCTCTTGCCCTCGTTGGCGAGCCTGATGGCCTCATTCTTCAGAATCTCGCTACTGCCTACAATATCACTCTCCTCGAGAACATCGGGACCGCATTCAGGGTGACTCAGGACCATGAGATCGATACCATGTTCCTTCATGTTGCCCCTCCATCTCCGGATCTTCTTCCCAGTGAAATCTGCATGAACCTCGCACTCCCCGTCGTAGACCAGAACCTCCTTCCTTCCTTTGAGGAAATCTTGTAGGTGACCGCCCATGAATCGATCTGGAACGAAGATAAGGCGGTCACCGGGGAGACTCTCGCAAATATCGAGGTAGTTGCTGCTAGTAACGCAAACGTCGCACTCCGCCTTCACCTCCGCGCTGGTGTTGATGTAGCACACCACAGGGACCCCGGGATTCGCACTTTTCAGGTCCCTAACGTCCTGTGCGGAGATGCCATCGCTGAGGGAGCATCCGGCCTTGGGAGAGGGATGCAGCACAGTCTTATGCGGACTAACAATTTTTGCAGTCTCGGCCATGAATCGAACACTCGAGAAGAGTATTGTCTTCTGCGGTGCGTCTCT